>NZ_RZRT01000002.1:0-49829 GCF_003998295.1 Mesorhizobium sp. M7A.F.Ca.US.011.01.1.1 | reverse complement strand
CGCCAAGCCCGCCCCCCCGCCGCATTCGCCGGCGCCGATGATGACCATTCCCCTCGCCATATCAGTCATCCGATCTGAATCAGGACTTTGCCGGCATCGACCTTGACCGGATAGGTCTTCAGGTTGACGCAGACCGGCGCGCCGCGGGCGTCACCCGTCTTGTAGTTGAAGCGGCCATTGTGCTTGGGGCATTCGATGATGTCGTCCATCACCAGCCCGTCGGCCAGGTGCACCTTTTCATGCGTGCAGAGGCCGTCGGTGGCGAAGAACTCGTCGTCGGGGCTGCGATAGATGGCGAAGGTACGGCCGCCATGATCGAAGCGCATCACATCCTCCTCGTCTATGTCGCCGGTGGCGCAGGCCTCGACCCAGTCGCTCATTCAAGTCCTCCCCAAAAGCAAATCCAGGAAAATTGCGCAGCGGTTTTCCGCCCGGAATTGCGTTAAAATAAACAGTCCAGATCTGATGGAAGCACGATCATTCCGCCGCGGCGGCGATAGTGTCGTTGTGGAATTCTTCGCGATATGGCCGTGCGGTCGGCGGCAGCTCGCGCTTGAGGAAATAGTCCTCGTTGCGCAGCTGGCGCAGGAAGACCGGGATCATCTCGCGGTAGCCGGCCAGGATCGACGGTGTCGGTTCCGGCAGATCGTGCTTGATCAGTTCGTGCAGCCTCGGCAGCGCATGGTACGGCACCATCGGGAACATGTGATGCTCGACATGGTAGTTCATGTTCCAGTAGATGAAGCGGCTGATCGGGTTCATGTAGACGGTGCGGCTGTTCAGCCTGTGGTCGGTGACGTTATCGGCCAGGCCGCCATGCTGCAGCAGCCCGACCATGACATGGTGCCAGGCGCCATAGAGCCTGGGCAGGCCGACCAGCATCAGCGGCAGGAACGAACCGGTGTAGAGCGCCAGCCCGACGGTGGCGGCATAGATCGCCGTCCAGATGTGGGCGACGCGGATCGCCTTGGGCTGTTCCTGTTCGGGAATAAAGGTCTTTTCGGCGGCGCTGACGGTGCCGGCGGCGTTGCGCAGCATGTCTGACATCGCATGCCAGGCATCGAGCACACCGACGAAGCCCAGCATGGCGCGAACCAGATCAGGCGGCCGCATGACCGAGATTTCCGGGTCGCGGCCGACGATGACGGTGTCGGTGTGGTGGCGCGTGTGGCTCCAGCGCCAGGTCACCGGATTGCGCATGATCATGAAGCAGGCGACCTGATAGACCGCATCGTTCATCCACTGCGTCCGGAAGGCGGTGCCATGACCGCATTCGTGCCAGCGCGAATCCGTCGAGGAGCCGTAGAGGACGCCATAGACGAAGAAGAACGGCACGCACCACCAACTGCCCCAGAACCAGGCGCCGCCGGCGCCGCTGACGATCAGCGCGGCGAACCAGATTGCCGTATCGCGGATCGCCGGCCCGTCGGAGCGCTGCATCAGCTCCTTCATCTGCTTGCGGGACACGTCGGTATGATACCACTCGGCGGCCGACAGGCCGGTCTCGACGGCGAGCCTGGCGTCGCGGCCGATCAGGCTGTAGTCACGCCGGGACGGCGCAGTGGACATGATTGCCTCCCTCGGCAAAGGCATCCGCCAGAGCGAATGCCATGAAATCCTTTGGCTTCGAGCATCAAAGTAACGCCGACTGATGATAGACTCAACATCACAAAGATAGTTTCTATCATTTCCCATCAGCATGATGTACGAAGGCTCAGGCAAATCCGACGAGGCAAGCATGGTGAAGCGGCCGACAATATCAGATCTGGCGCGCATCTCGGGCGTCAGTGTCGCCACCGTCGACCGCGTGCTGAACAACCGGCTGCCGGTGCGTGAAGAGACAGCGCGCCGCGTCTACGAGACCGCTACCGATATCGGCTACCACGCCGCCGGCCTTATCAAGCAGCGCATGCGCCAGGAATTGCCGGAGTACCGGCTGGGCTTCCTGCTGCTGCGGGGCAATGATGCCTTTTACGGCGACTTCGCGCGGGAACTTGAACTGGCCATCTCGCAATCGCAACGCTTCCGCGGCGTTGCGACCATCGATTTCGCCAGTTCCCTGGCTCCCGACGAAATCGCCTCCCAGATGCGCAGGCTGGCGGCGAAATCGAGGGCCATCGCCGTTGTCGGTCCGGACCATCCGACCCTGACAGCGGTCGTGGAAACCTTGAAGGCGAGAGGGCAGCCGGTCTTTTCGGTGCTGTCCGACTTTGCCGCCGGCATCCGGGAGGGCTATATCGGCCTCGACAACCGCAAGGTCGGGCGCACCGCCGCATGGATGATCTCCAAAGCAGCCAGGCGGCCCGGCAAGGTCGCCCTCTTCGTCGGCAGCCACCGCTTCCACGGCCATGAGCTGCGCGAGATCGGCTTTCGCTCCTTCTTCCGCGAGCATGCGCCGGAGTTCAGCGTGCTTGAAACGCTGGTCAATCTGGAAGCCAACCAGGTGACCCATGACGCGATGATCGATCTTCTGGCACGTTATCCGGATCTTGCCGGCTGCTACGTCGCGGGCGGCGGCATGGAAGGCGCGGTCTCGGCGCTGCGGGCAGCGAAGCCCGCGACCATGCCGGTGGTCGTCTGCAACGAGATCAACGCCGAGTCGCGCGCGGCACTCGCCGACAACATCCTCACCATGGTGATCTCGACCCCGCTCGCCGCCTTGTGCCGTGAGCTTGTCGACCTGATGGCGCATGCCATCGAAACCGGCGCCGCCAACGCTCCGGGCCAGACCTTCCTGCCCTTTGACATCTACCTGCCGGAAAACATCTAGCCCGCCGCCGCGCAAGGCCGCCGAGGCAAATGATAGAATCCATCAGAGCGATGCGTAAATCGGCCGGCAGGCCGCGGAATCGCCCTTGACGCCCCGATGTGAAATGGAATAAATATTTCATCATCTGTGTATTTTGGTTCTTTCGTTCCGGAACATCTGTTTCAAACAGAGGGTTTGACGTTCCAGCCAGGAGGCAAGCGTCATCCGGAATAGAAAAATATCAGGGAGAGATTCCCCGGGGAGATCGGGGATTCCGGATAAATCGGTGAAACCGGACACCAATATGTGGAGGAGAAACACAATGAAGAAATTGATTTTGGGCGTCGCCTTCGCGGCGCTGATGAGCTCATCCGCCCTGGCCGCCAAGGTTGGCGTGTCGATGGCCAAGTTCGACGACAACTTCCTGACCGTGCTGCGCAACGGCATGATCGAGCAGGCCAAGGGCATGAGCGGCGTCGAGCTGCAGGTCGAGGACGCGCAGAACGACGTTGCCAAGCAGCTTGACCAGATCAAGAACTTCGCCGCCTCGGGCGTCGATGCCATCATCGTCAACCCGGTCGACACTTCGGCCACGCAGGCGATGTCGGACGCAGCCGCGGCAGCCAAGATCCCGCTGGTCTATGTCAACCGCGAGCCGGTCAATGTCGACACGCTGCCCGACAACCAGGCCTTCGTCGCCTCGAACGAAGCCGATTCCGGCACGCTCGAGACCAAGGAAGTCTGCCGCCTGTTCAAGGAAGCCGGCAAGAAGGAAGCCAATGTCTATGTGATCATGGGCGAGCTTTCCAACCAGGCCGCCGTGCAGCGCACCAAGGACATCGACGATGTGATCGCGACGCCGGATTGCAGCTTCATCAAGATCATCGACAAGCAGACGTCGAACTGGAACCGCGACGAGGCGCAGAACCTGATGACCAACTGGCTGTCGACCGGCAAGCCGTTCGACGGCGTCATCGCCAACAATGACGAAAGCGCCATCGGCGCCATCCAGGCGATGAAGGCCGGCAACATCGACATGAAGGCGGTTGTCGTCGGCGGCGTCGATGCCACCCAGGACGCGCTGGCGGCAATGCAGGCGGGCGACCTCGACGTAACCGTGTTCCAGGACGCGGCCGGCCAGGGCGCCGGCGCTCTCGATGCGGCGCTCAAGCTCTCCAAGGGCGAGAAGGTCGAGCACAAGGTCTACGTGCCCTTCCAGCTGGTGACGCCGGCCAACATCGACAAGTTCCTGAAGAAGAACTGAGCCGCCAACGGTTCGATACGGAGCGGCGCTCTCGATCGCGACAGCGCCGCTCCCCTCTCTCCCTCAGCGCCGGCACGGCGCGAGGGCGACCGCGGCTGATGGAGGACAGGATACGTGGCACAGACATCTCATGGCGTCGGCGGCGTCGGCTATGATGCGAGGAAGCGCACATGGCCGGCCGAGTTCAATGTTTTCCTGGCATTGGTCATTCTCGTCGTCATCTTCGAACTGATCGGCCGCGTCTTTCTCGGCGACAGCTTCCTGTTCAACACACGCAGCGATGTCGGCGGCATCTTCAACGAAGCGCGCCTGCAGATCATCATCCTGCAGGTGTCGATCGTCGGCATCATCGCCATCGGCGTGACGCAAGTGATCATCACCGGCGGCATCGACCTGTCCTCGGGCTCGATCGTCGGCGCGACCGCCATGATCGCCATGAGCTTCGCCCAGGTGGCGACGGTCAACGGCAACCCCAATCCCAAGGCGATGTTCCTGGCGCAAGGCTGGACGGACCTGCCTGTCATCGTGCCGCTGCTGGTGGCGATCGCCTGCGGCCTGTTTGCCGGGCTGGTCAATGGCGCGCTGATCGCCTACACGCGCATTCCGCCGTTCATCGCCACGCTCGGCATGATGGTGACCGCGCGCGGCATCGCCAAATGGTGGTCCAAGGGCCAGCCGATCTCGTTTCCCACCGAGAGTTTCGCCGGCATCGGCAAAGGCCTGATGCCCGTCGTCATCTTCCTGTCGCTGGCCATCCTGTTCCAGCTGATCATGACCTACACCAGGTACGGCAAGCACTGTTACGCGATCGGCTCCAACGAAGACGCCGCGCGCATGTCCGGCATCAAGATCGCCAACCACAAGATCCTGGTCTACGTCATCGCCGGCATTCTCGCAGCGCTCGCCGCCGTGGTGCTGAGCTCCAAGAACCTGACCGCGCAGTCCGGCATGGGCGTAATGTACGAACTCGACGCCATCGCCATGGCGGTCATCGGCGGCGTCTCCCTGTCGGGCGGCCGCGGCTCGATCATCGGCACGGTGATCGGCTCGCTGATCTTCGGCGTCATCATCTCGGGCTTCACCTTCCTGCGCCTAGACGCCTACTACCAGGAGATGGTCAAGGGCGTGATCATCGTCGGTGCGGTGGTTCTCGACCAGTGGCGCCAACGCCTGCGGGCAATGAGGGCATGACCATGTCAGACATCGTCCTGAAGACCGAAAACCTGACCAAGCGCTATGGCGGCGTGCACGCGCTGGAAGGCGCGAATTTCGAGCTGCGCAAGGGCGAGCATGTCGCCATCATGGGCGACAACGGCGCCGGCAAATCGACCTTCGTGCGCCAGATCACCGGCGTCGAGCAGCGCACCAGCGGCCAGATCTGGTTCGACGGCAAGGAAGTGAATTTTGCCGGACCGATCGAGGCCCGCACGGCGGGCATCGAGACCGTGTTCCAGAACCTGGCGCTGGCCGACGATCTCGACGTGCCTTCGAACCTGTTCCTCGGCCGCGAGAAGGTTTTGTTCAACCTCGGCCCGTTCTCGATCCTCGACCGCAAATACATGCGCAAGGCGACCGAGGCGGCGCTCGTCCGCACGGCGGTGAAGATCCCCAATCTGTCCAACACCATCCGCCACATGTCGGGCGGCCAGCGCCAGTGCGTGGCGATCGCCCGGACGGCGACCTTCGCCTCCAAGCTGATCATCATGGACGAGCCAACGGCCGCCCTTGGCGTACAGGAGACCGCGCAGGTCGAAAACATCGTCCGCACGCTCAAGGACAATGGCGAGCCGCTGATCCTGATCAGCCACAATATGCGCCAGGTGTTCGATCTCTGCGACCGCATCGTCGTGTTCCGGCGCGGCCGCATCGTCGCCAATCTGCGCAGGGAGAACACCGACGGAAACGATATCGTCTCCTACATCACCGGCGCCAAGACCGGGGAGGCGGAACTCGCAGCCTAAAACAGGACGACCACCCTGTTTTAAGGACGATATGCATGCTTGAAGCAATCTTGCCCCTTCCTCAGGGAAGGTGCGGACACAACTCTCTCTAACCCATCCCCCCAGAGGAAATACCCATGACCGTTCGCTTCGCTCTCCTCGGTGCCGGCCGCATCGGCAAGGTCCACGCCCGCGCCGTCGGCTCCAATCCGCAGGCCAAACTCGTTGCCGTTGCCGATGCGTTCGAAAAGGCCGCCAAAGAGCTGGCGAGCGCCTATGGCGCCGAGGTGCGCAGCATCGAGGATATCGAGAAAGCCGGGGATATCGACGCCGTCGTCATCTGCACGCCGACCGACACCCATGCCGATCTGATCGAGCGCTTCGCCAAGGCCGGCAAGGCGATCTTCTGCGAGAAGCCGATCGACCTCAACGTCAAGCGCGTCGAGAAGTGCCTGGCCGTGGTCGAGAAGACCAAGGCGACGCTTATGGTCGGCTTCAACAGGCGCTTCGATCCGCATTTCGCCGCCGTGCGCAAGGCGATCGACGACGGCGCCATCGGCACCGTCGAGATGGTCACCATCACCTCGCGCGATCCCGGCGCGCCGCCGATCGACTACATCAAGCGCTCGGGCGGCATTTTTCGCGACATGACCATCCATGATTTCGACATGGCGCGCTTCCTGCTCGGCGAAGAGGTCGTGGCGGTCAGCGCCCATGCCTCGGTGCTGGTCGACAAGAAGATCGGTGCTGCCGGCGATTTCGATAGCGTCAGCGTCATCCTGGAAACCGCTTCCGGCAAGCAGGCCGTCATCTCCAACTCGCGCCGCGCCACCTATGGCTACGACCAGCGCATCGAGGTGCATGGCTCGAAAGGCATGGTTGCCGCCGAGAACCAGCGCCCGGTGTCGATCGAACTGGCCAACGAGAAGGGTTATACGCGCCCGCCGCTGCACGACTTCTTCATGACCCGCTACCTCGACGCCTATGCCATTGAGATCGCCGCGTTCATCACAGCCGCGACCTCGGGCAAGAAAGCGTCGCCGAGCGGCGCTGACGGCCTCGTCGCGCTGAAGCTGGCGGATGCGGCGCTGAAATCAGCAACGACCGGCAAGACCGTCCGTCTCGACAAGTAAGAAACCTTAGGAAGAAACCACAGGAGCAGAGCGATGAGCGCATCAGCCGATCGCAATTCACAGACACGCGCCATCGTCACCGGCGGCGCCCAGGGGATCGGCTTTGCCGTTGCCGAAGCGCTGGCCGACGAGGGCTGCCGGGCACTGGCGCTCATCGGCCGCTCGCAGGAGAAGGGCGACAAGGCCGTCGCCCATTTCAAGAAAGCGGGCGTCGACGCGATCTTCATCAGCGCCGACGTCTCTAAAGTGGCCGACTGCAAGCGCGCCGTTGCCAACGCGATCTCGCATTTCGGCACCATCAACGCCTTGGTCAATGCCGCCGCGACATCGGCGCGCGGTTCGCTGGTCGAAACCAGTGAAGAGCTTTTCGACACCATCTTCGATACCAATGTGCGCGGCCCGTTTTTCCTGATGCAAGGCGTGGTGGCGCATCTCTTGGAAAAGAAGGCACCCGGCTCGATGGTCAATGTGCTGTCGATGTCTGCGCATACCGGCCAGTCGTTCCTGACGCCCTATTCGACCAGCAAGGGCGCGCTGATGACGCTGACCAAGAACGTCGCCAATGCCTATCGCTACAACCGCATCCGCTGCAACGCGGTGCTGCCCGGCTGGATGGACACAGAGGGCGAGGACATCGTGCAGAAGAAGTGGCACGACGCGCCGGACGACTGGCTGGCAAAGGCCGAAGCGGCGCAGCCGATGGGCCAGTTGGTGAAGCCGGACCAGCTTGCACGGCTGATCAGCTACATGGTGAGCCCGCAGTCAGGCGTCATGACCGGATCGCTGGTCGACTACGACCAGAGCATTGCGGGAGCGTCGCCGGAATAAGGAGCCAGCGCCGCGGCCGGCCCCTTTCTCCCCGTCACTATACGGGGAGAAATGCCCGGCAGGGCAATGAGGGGCAGCACCGACTTTGACAGCTACAGGGTCGATTGAAGTCAGCGCTTTTCGCCCCTGTCCTATCCTCCGACGCAAGTGCCGCCCCTCACCTGCCTGCCGGCATCCTCTCCCCGTATAGTGACGGGGAGAGGGGCGCTCTCTCCAGCGATTTCGCCAACTCATTCATGGCACGTGACAAACGCTTCGGCTTCGACTATATGAGCCTCATGATCAACCTGACCGCCACGTATTGGTACTTTAGGAGCTCGCTGGCGGCGGGAGGATTGCGCTCGATCTGAAGATTGCAGCAACAAGTCCGAACAGCCGCCATACCTGGCGGCTTTTTTGTTTTCAGCCGGCAGGTTCCCTCTAAATCAAAGAGGAGCATGATGTCGTCCGAAAACCGCTTCACACTTTTCGGCATCATGCTCTCGACAGGAGCAGAAAGCCGTGTTGACCACCACAGACGACCTCCGGGTCAAGGAAATCCGAGAACTGAGTACGCCGGACGAGGTGATGCGGGAGATCCCGCGCACTTTGACCGCGACGCGCACCGTCAGCGCGTCTCGCAACGCAACCCATGCCATCTTGAACGGGACCGACGACCGGCTGCTCGTCATTGTCGGCCCGTGTTCGATCCACGATCCGGTCGCAGCCGTCGACTATGCCAGCCGTCTGGCGGCGCTGCGCGAGAGCCTGTCGGACCGGCTGGAGATCGTGATGCGGGTCTATTTCGAGAAACCGCGCACGACGGTCGGCTGGAAAGGCCTGATCAACGATCCCGACCTCGACGGCAGCTTCAACATCGACAAGGGGCTGCGGATGGCGCGCAACGTGCTGTCGGCCGTCAACAATCTCGGCCTCCCGGCAGCGACCGAGTTCCTCGACATGACCACGCCGCAATACATTGCCGACCTGGTTGCCTGGGGCGCGATCGGCGCGCGCACGACCGAGAGCCAGATCCACCGCGAACTGGCCTCGGGCCTCTCCTGCCCGGTCGGCTTCAAGAACGGCACCGACGGCAATCTTCGCATAGCCGCCGAGGCGGTGAAATCCGCCGCCCAGCCGCATCATTTCATGGCGGTGACCAAGGGCGGGCGCAGCGGCATCGCCACGACCACGGGCAATGAGGACTGCCACGTCATCCTGCGCGGCGGCGTTCAGTCCAACTATGATGCGGCGAGCGTCGAAGCCGCCGCTGTGGAACTCGCTCGTATCGGCGTTGCGCCCAGGCTGATGATCGATGTCAGCCACGCCAATTCGGCCAAGAAGCCCGAGAACCAGCCCAAGGTCGCGGCCGATGTCGCCGGCCAGGTCGCGGCGGGCGACGAGCGCATCATCGGCCTGATGATCGAGAGCAATCTCGTCGCCGGCCGGCAGGACGTGGTGCCAGGCAAGCCGCTGGTCTATGGCCAGAGCATCACCGATGGCTGCATCGACTGGGCGACCACCGAGACGGTGCTGCACGGCCTTGCCGGCGCCGTCGAATGGCGCCGCTCGGCACGCCGCGCCATGATCGACAACCGGCAGGGAGCCGCTTGAGCCACTATTGCCGGTCTTTACCCGGCACGACCCCCACCCTAACCCCTGCCCACAAGAGGGAGGGCAATCGCATATGGATTCTTGCGAAGAAGGACCCCCACCCTAACCCTCCCCACAAGGGGGAGGGAACGCTGCCGCGCACTCCTACTCGAACCTTTGACGCCTGCAAACGTCGGCAGTTTGCCGTTGGCAGCGCCGACTGGAGTCCCCCTCCCCCTTGTGGGGAGGGGTTAGAGGTGGGGGTCCTCTTCGCAAGAATCCATGTCCTACGCTGCTCTCAGCCCCTCCCATGCCGTGAACACCGACACGGCAAAGAGCAGCAGTCCGGCCGCCCGGCCGGCAAAAATGGTCGCCCTCGGATTGGCGATCAGAAGGTTGCGGCTGCGGCCGGCCGTGATCGCCAGTCCGCCATAGATCGCAGCCTGGGTCACCACGGTCAGCAGCCCCATGATCGTCGCCTGCATCCAGATCTGACCGTAGTCCGGTTTCAGGAACTGCGGATAGACGGCAAGCACGAACAGGTATGCCTTCGGGTTGATCAGGCAGGTCACAAAACCCTGGCGAAAGGCCTTCCATGCGGAACGGCTGCCGGCAGGCCCCTCCTGACCGACAGTGATGGAACTGCGCATCAGCGTGATGCCGATAAAGGCCATGTAGGCGGCGCCGGCAAGCAGAAGCGGCTTGAACAGGATCGGCACGAAATGCATCAGCAGGCCGACGCCGATGGCGCCGTTCAGCGTGTGCACCATGCCGCCGACCATGATGCCGCCAGTCGCGGCGAGACCCCTGTCGCGTCCGCCGGTCAGCGCATTGGCGAGCACGAAGAGCATGTCCATGCCTGGAACGGCGATGATGCCGACCAGCAGGATAAAGAAAAGCCAGAGATTTTCCATATAGCCCATGTCAGTTGCCTGCCGCCTCACTCCGCCAAGCCGCAGCGGAACCTGTTGATTTTCAATTCGATAGGGGCTCGTATAGGTCAACCCAACTGACAATGGTGTGTCAGTTGGGCTCGCAACCCGGGGGAAAAAATGCGCAAGGCGTCACGCCTGTTCGAGATCATCCAGATCGTGCGGCTGGCGCGGCAGCCGGTGACGGCGGCGACGATTGCCGAGCGGCTGGAAGTGACGGTACGCTCGATCTATCGCGACATCGCCGCCTTGCAGGCGATGCGCGTGCCGATCGAGGGCGGACGCGGCATCGGCTATATCCTGCGCCCCGGCTTCGACCTGCCGCCGCTGATGTTCTCGATCGAGGAGATGGAGGCGATCGTCTTGTCGCTGGCGCTGTTGGAGCGCACGGGCGACAGCGAGCTCAAGCAAGCGGCCAAGCGCGTCAGCGTCAAGATCGCCGGCGCGGTGCCACCACCCTTGCGCCAGATATTCGACGCCAATGCGCTGCATGCCTGGGGTTTCGCCGCGCCTTCTACCGGCGCGATCGACCTGGCGCTGGTGCGACGCGCCATACGCGATGAGGAGAAGCTCTACCTCTCCTATCGAGACGAAATGGGCCGCGCCTCCGAGCGCCTCATCCGCCCGATCGCGCTCATCTACTACGCCGAAACCGCCAACATCGTCGCCTGGTGCGATCTGCGCCAGGCGATCCGCAATTTCCGCAGCGACCGGATCGAGGATTGCCAGGCGACGGGGCTGCGGTTCAAGGGCGAAGGCGACCGCTTGCGACAGGTCTGGGTCAATGGGTGGGAGATCAATGCGGCGGTTGGCGGCTGACCCGATTTCCCTTCTCCCCTTGCGGGAGAAGGCGAGCCGCCACCTTACCTCACATCCACCCAGCGCTTTTCCTCGAACGAGCGCGCCATCGCGTGCACGGTGCGCTCGATCTCCAGCCCTTCGGCGAATTCGATGACCCGCGCCGGCTTGCCGGCCAGGCGCGTCAGCAATTCGTGGCACTCGATGATCTTGAGATCGTTGAAGCCGAGGCCATGGCCGGGCGCCGGCAGGAAAGCGTCGTAGGGCTTGTGGTGCGGTGCCACCAGGATAGTGCGGTAGCCCTGCTCGGTCGGTCGATCGGCGGTAACATAGAGCTGGATTTCATTCATCCGCTCCTGGTCGAACAGGATCGACCCCTTGGAGCCGAAGATCTGGATGGCGATGCGGCCCTTGCGGCCCCAGGCCGATCGGTTGACCAGCAGCGTGCCGGCAATGCCGTTTTCCAGATGCATCAGCACGCTGGCGATGTCGTAGGTTTCCACCGCGCGACGGCCGCCTGCGGCGAGTTTGCGATCGGCATAGGGCTTGGCCATATCGCAGATGACGCTGGCAACGCGGCCGAACAGGGCGGAAACCAGCGACAGCGGATGCACGGCGAAATCGTCGAGCGCGCCATAACCGGAGGCCGCCTCGTGCTTCCAGAAGAACAGCGCTTCCGGGTCGGCCATGAAGTCCTCGTCCATCTCGATGCGCAGATGGTTGACCTCGCCGATGATCTTCTCTTCCAGCAAAGCGCCGATATGGCGGATGGCGGGGCTCTGGATGTAGTTGTAGCCGAGCGCCGCGACCTTGCCTGACTTTTTCGCCGCCGCCGCCATCGCTTCGGCCTCGGCGAAGCTTGGCGCCATCGGCTTTTCGCACCACAGATGCTTGCCTGCTTCCAGGATGGCGATGGCCATTTCCGGATGGAACTGGTTGGGCGTGGTCAGCGAGACGATATCGACGTCGGGATCGTTGACGACGGCACGCCAGTCGCCGGACGCCTTGGCGAAACCGAACTCGCCCGCCTTGCGCCGGGCGAGCTCTTCATTGACCTCGCCGAGATGGACGAGCCGTGGCTTGGCAACGTCGGGAAAGACGGCGCTGACGGCGCTCCATGCGATGGCGTGACACTTGCCCATGAAACCCGTACCGATGAGACCGACGCCGACCATTTTCCGTTTCTCCACTGCCTGAAGCGTTGCGTGGATGAATTAGTCCATTTTTTCATGGAATGGAATGTCTGCCTCATTTTTTATGGTGTTCTTGCGCAGGCTCGCTATGATGATGCAGAGAGGGACGCTTCACGCATGAGCCTGGACAGAGCGACGATGGACGAACGGGTACCTCGCGATTTCGAGACGCTGCGCACCACCATCCTGGAGCGGCGCGAAAGCCTGCCGAAGCGCATCGCCCAGATCGCTGCCCATGCGCTCGACAATCCCGACGATATCGCCTTCGGCACCGCCGCCAGCATCGCCGCTTCGGCGGGCGTGCAGCCTTCAACCCTGATCCGATTTGCCCAGCAGCTTGGCTTCGATGGTTTCACCAGCCTGCAGCAGGTGTTTCGCGAGCGGCTGCGCGAGCGCAACTCCTCCTATGACGAAAGGCTGCAGGCGTTGCGCATCAAGGCTGAGGGCGGCGCCGGCCATCGGTCGATCTTCGACGGCTTCGTCGCCGCGGCCAGCACCTCGCTCAACGACATTTCGCGCACGCTGGACGATGCGCATCTGGAAGACGCTATTTCCCTGCTGGCAAAGGCGGAAACCATCTATGTGCTGGCCAAGCGACGCTCCTACCCGGTGGCCTCCTACATCGCCTATGCGCTGGGCAAGCTGAAGATCCGCAACCAGTTGATCGAATCGGCGGCCGGGCTGAATGCCGAGATGATCGGCTTCGCGACGCCGGCGGATGCCGTCATCGCCATCTCCTTCTCGCCCTATGCGCCTGCCACGATCGAGGAGGCGCGCAGTATTTCGGAACAGGGCGTGCCGATCGTCGCCATCACCGACAGCTCGTTTTCCCCGCTCGCCCAGTTCGCCAAGGTCTGGTTCGAGGTTGCCGAGGCCGATTTCGCCGGCTTCCGCTCGCTGTCGGCGACAATGGCGCTGGCCATGGCGCTGACCGTCGGCGTCGGCGAGAAGCGACGCGACACGGGCCGTAAGCGCAAAGCCTGATCCACCGCCGAAAGGTACCTTTTCGCTGAAGGAACGCTCATTCCATATTGACTATGGATTGGAATTATTATTTCATATTCCCGGCGCCACGCTGCCGCTCGCGCGTGTACCCCAACACAACAAGGCCGACGGGAGGTTCCAATGAGCGAAGCCGTGGACGCTGAATACGCGCCGCTCGACGTCATCACCATCGGTCGCGCGTCCGTCGACCTTTACGGCCAGCAGATCGGCTCGCGCCTGGAGGACATCACCTCCTTCGCCAAGTCGGTCGGCGGCTGCCCGGCCAATATCTCTGTCGGCACCGCCAGGCTCGGCCTGCGCTCGGCGCTGCTCACCCGCGTCGGCGACGAGCAGATGGGCCGCTTCATCCGCGAGCAGTTGACGCGTGAAGGCGTCAATGTCGACGGCCTGAAGACCGACAAGGAACGGCTTACCGCTTTGGTGCTGCTGTCGGTCGAGGACGAAGGCGTTTCGCCGATGATCTTCTACCGCTCGGATTGCGCCGACATGGCGCTGGCGCCGGAAGACATCGACGAGGCCTTCATCGCCAGGGCGCGCTCGATCGTCGTTACCGGCACGCATTTTTCCAGGCCCAACAGCGATGCCGCGCAGCGCAAGGCGATCCGCATCATGAAGGCCAAGGGCGGCAAGGTGGTGTTCGACGTCGACTACCGGCCGAACCTGTGGGGCCTTGCCGGCCATGCCGAAGGGTTCGAGCGCTATGTGAAATCGGACCGGGTCTCGGCGCAGCTGAAGACGGTGCTGCCCGACTGCGACCTCATCGTCGGCACCGAAGAAGAGATCATGATCGCGTCGGGCGCCGACGATTGCCTGAGCGCCTTGAAGACGATCCGCTCGCTGTCGTCCGCCACCATCGTCTTGAAGCGCGGCGCCATGGGCTGCATCGTCTATGACGGACCTATCAGCGACGATCTCGAGGACGGTGTCGTCGGCAAGGGCTTTCCGATCGAGATCTACAATGTGCTCGGCGCCGGCGACGCCTTCATGTCCGGCTTCCTGCGCGGCTGGCTGGGTGGCGAAGACCATGCGACGGCGGCGACCTGGGCCAACGCCTGCGGCGCCTTCGCCGTGTCGCGGCTGCTCTGCGCGCCGGAATATCCGACCTTCGAGGAACTGCGGTTCTTCCTCAAGCACGGCAGCAAGCATCTGGCGTTGCGCAAGGACGAGGCGATCAACCACATCCATTGGGCGACGACGCGCCGGCGCGACGTCGCCTCGCTGATGGCGCTCGCCTGCGACCATCGCATGCAGCTAGAGGATGTGGCGGCGAAGGCCGGTGCCGATCCGGCCCGGATCGAAGACTTCAAGGTGCTGGCAGTCAAGGCCGCGGCTAAGGTCGCCGCCGGCCGCGACGGCTACGGCATGCTGATCGACGAGAAACACGGCCGCAAGGCTATGTTCGAATTCGCTAGGCATTCCTTCGCCTGGCTCGGGCGGCCGGTGGAGCTGCCGGGTTCGCGGCCGCTGCGCTTCGAATTCTCGCAGGACATCGGCTCGCAGCTTATCGAATGGCCGGTCGACCACTGCATCAAATGCCTGTGCTTCTATCATCCCGACGATCCGGCGGCGCTGAAGGACGAACAGCAGCAGAAACTGCGCGCCCTGTTCGAAGGCGCGCGGAAGGTCGGTAGGGAACTTCTCATCGAGATCATTGCCGGCAAACATGGCAAGCTCGACGACACGACGATCCCGCGCGCGCTGGAGGAACTCTATGCGCTCGGCATCAAGCCGGACTGGTGGAAGCTCGAGCCGCAGGCGTCGAGCGGTGCCTGGGCCAAGATCGAAGCGGTGATCCTGAAGCACGATCCGTGGTGCCGTGGCGTCGTGCTGCTTGGCCTGGAGGCGCCGCAGGACGAGCTGGAAGCGGCCTTCGCCGCCACCGCCAAGGCGCCCATCGTCAAGGGCTTTGCCGTCGGCCGCACCATCTTCGTCCATGCGGCCGAACAATGGCTGGCCGGCAAGATGTCGGATGACGAGGCGATCGCCGACATGGCGTCACGCTTCGAACAGTTGACGGATGCGTGGCTTGCCGCGCGCGGCCGCAAGGCGGCATAAGAAGGCGCGGAATAGGACAAGCGGACCCAAGGACTGGGGAGGAAACCACCATGAGCAAGACGATCCGCCTGACAATGGCGCAGGCGCTGACCCGCTTCCTGTCGCGCCAGATGACCGAGATCGACGGTAGCAAAGTCCCCATCTTCGGCGGCGTCTGGGCGATCTTCGGCCACGGCAATGTCGCCGGCATCGGCGAGGCGCTCTATCAGCTGCGCGAAGAACTGGCGACCTTCCGTGCCCACAATGAGCAAGCGATGGCGCATGCGGCGATCGCCTATGCCAAGGCCAATTTCCGACGCCGCTTCATGGCCGCGACCTCTTCGATCGGCCCCGGCGCGCTCAACATGGTGACAGCCGCAGCGCTCGCCCATGTAAACAGGTTGCCCGTCCTGTTTCTGCCGGGCGACGTCTTCGCGAACCGCATTCCCGACCCGGTGCTGCAGCAGGCCGAGGATTTCTCCGACGGCACGGCGACGGTCAATGACTGCTTCCGTCCGGTTTCGCGCTATTTCGACCGCATCACCCGGCCGGAGCAGATCATTCCTGCGCTCAGCCGCGCCATGGCCGTGCTGACGGACCCGGCCGAATGCGGGCCGGTGACGCTGTCGCTATGCCAAGACGTCCAGGCCGAGGCCTATGATTATCCCGAGAGCTTCTTTGCCGAGCGGGTCTGGCACCAGCGCCGGCCGCGCCCGGACCGCCATGAGCTTGCCGCTGCAGTCGCCGCGCTCAAGAGTGCGAAAAAACCGCTGATCATCGCCGGCGGCGGCGTGCTCTATTCACAGGCGTCGGACGAACTGGCGAAATTCGCCGAGGGCGCCGGCATCCCGGTCTGCGAGACGCAAGGCGGCAAATCCTCGCTGCCGGACGACCATCCGCTCAACATGGCGGCGGTCGGCGTCACCGGCACCTCGGCCGCCAACCGGCTGGCCGAAGAAGCCGATGTCGTGCTGGCCATCGGCACGCGCCTGCAGGATTTCACCACCGGCTCGTGGGCGCTGTTCAAGAATTCGGGCAAGACCATCATCGGGCTCAACGTGCAAGCCTTCGACGCCGGCAAGCACCGGGCGCTGCCGCTGGTTGCCGATGCGGCCGAGGGTCTGGCTGAACTGGGTGCTGCACTGAAGGACTGGAAGGCGCCGTCCGCCTGGACCGACAATACGGCCACCGGCAAGAAGGCCTGGCAGGTCGAAGCGGCCAAGGTGACGGCGTCGACCAATGCCGCCTACCCTTCCGATGCGCGGGTGATCGGCGCTGTCCAAAGGGCGATGGGATCCGGCGTGACGCTGCTGCATGCCGCCGGCGGGTTGCCGGGTGAACTGCACAAGCTCTGGCAGGCCGGCGCGCCCGGCTCCTACCACGCCGAATACGGCTTCTCGACCATGGGTTACGAGATTGCCGGCGGGCTCGGCGCCAAGATGGCCAAGCCCGACGAGGAGGTCGTCGTCATGATCGGGGACGGCTCCTACCTGATGCTGAATTCGGAGATCGCCACCTCGGTGATGCTCGGCCTGAAGCTGACCATCGTGCTGCTCGACAACAGAGGTTATGGCTGCATCAACCGGCTGCAGATGGCGACCGGCGGCGCCAACTTCAACAATCTCCTGAAGGACACGCGCCACGAGGTCCTGCCCGACATCGACTTTGCCGCGCATGCGGCGAGCATGGGGGCGATCGCCGAGAAAGTGCCGTCGATTGCCGGGCTGGAAAACGCGCTGGCACAAGCCAAGAAGAATCCGCGCACCACGGTGCTCGTCATCGACACCGACCCGCTGGTTTCCACCGATGCCGGCGGCCATTGGTGGGACGTGGCGGTGCCGGAAGTGTCTGTGCGGCCGCAGGTCAACGCGGCGCGCAAGGCGTATGACGAGAAGCGGAAGATGCAGACCGTCGGCGATTGATATAGGCGCCGAAGCTCCTCCTTCTCCCCGTCTCTATACGGGAGAAGATGCCGGCAGGCAGATGAGGGGCGGCGCCAACGAGTAAGAAACTGTTTTAGGACCGGAGTGACGACTTGAAAGCCAAACTAGGCATGTCCCCCATTGCGTGGTGGAACGACGATCTTGCCGAACTCAGCGATGATGTGTCGCTGGAAGAATGCCTGCGCCAATCACGGTCGGCCGGCTTCACCGGCATGGAGATGGGCCGGCGTTTTCCCAATGACCCCGAAATCATGCTGCCGATCCTGAAGGCAGCCGACGTGACGCTGTGCGGCGGCTGGTTCTCCGGCACGCTGGTCGATGGGGAGATGGCCGACAACAAGGATCGCATCCAGCCGATGATCGACCTGTTCAAGGCCGTGAACGCGCCTTGCATCGTCTATGGCGAGGTCGGCCGCTCGATCCAGGGCGACCGCTCGAAGCCGTTGGCCACCAAGCCGAAGCTGTCGGACGACGAGATGAAGGCCTATGCAAAACGCTTGACCGCGTTTGGCGAATGGTGTGCCGAACAGGGCATGCCGCTGTCCTATCACCACCATATGGCGGCTGTGGTCGAGACGGAGCCGGAGCTCGATGCCTTCATGCGCCATTCGGGCGAAGGCATTCCCTTGCTGCTCGATGCCGGACATCTGGCCTTTGCCGGCGGCGACGTTCTGCGCGCCATCGACAACCATCACACCCGCATCAGCCATGTGCATGTGAAGGATGTGCGCATGGGCGTGATCGAGAAACTCGACCGCACGAAGCAGTCCTTCCTCGACGCGGTGGCGCTCGGCGCCTTCACCGTGCCGGGCGACGGTTCGCTGGATTTCGGCGCCATCGTGCAGCGCTTCGCCGACCATGGCTATGAGGGCTGGTTCGTGGTCGAGGCCGAGCAGGACCCGAAGAAGAACCCGCCACTCAGGATGGCGCAGGTTGGCTACAAGGAATTGATGCGCGTCATGACGGCGGCTGGATACACGGTCGAAACGCAAGGCTTTCCAAATGTCTAGTTTCCCAATGGCTGGTGCGACGGGTTCCCGGCGAGGCCGATTGCTGTAGATTGGCCCGATGAAAGATTCCGAACACCCCTTCTTCCGGCCTTTGTGGCGGCGTGTCGCCATCGTCGCGGTCTGCGTCATCTGGTCGATCATCGAGTTCGCCACCGGCACACCGTTCTGGGGTGTGATCGCGCTCGGCTTCGCCGGCTACGCCGTCTGGCAGTTTTTTTATCTCTACAAGCCTGCTGACGACGGCAAGGCAGCGGCCGAGCCGAAGGAATAAAGCGGCCCATGGCGCAGAAGGCTTACGGGTCGGGTACTGCGCGCATGACGGGTCGCGTTGTTGGAGACTCACCGCAAGGCCTCCAGCTTCGTCATCCACGGGCGGAGCAAGGAGCGTAGCGACGCGGCGCAGACCCGAGGATCCATGCCGCGACATCGAAACAGCCGCTGCGGTGCAGAATTCCGCTCCGCTGTGCCCTTCGGCCGAGGCAACGGCATGGATCCTAGGGTCTTCGCGACGGAGCTTCGCTCCTGCTTCGCCCTAGGATGACGAAGTTGGAAGGGCGCCGGCCAATTTCCGACCGTTTGCGATGGTCCTTTCAAACAAACGACTTGGCTTTAAAGGCCCGCAACCGTCAGGCCACTGGAATAGGAGAGACAAAAATGTCGAAGCTGCTCGTCAAAGCCGACAAGGGCCATGGCCGCGTTGCCCATGTGACGCCGAAAAGCGCCGGCTGGACCTATGTCGGTTTCGACCTGCATCGGCTGAAGCCGGGCGAGAGCGTCTGCGGCAAGACGGAGGATCGCGAAGTCTGCCTGGTGTTCGTTACCGGCAAGGGCAAGGCTTCAGCCGGTGGCAAGGAGCTCGGCCTGCTCGGCGAGCGCATGTCGCCCTTCGAGGGCAAGCCGTGGTCGGTCTACATTCCGCAAGGCTCCGACTGGTCGGTGACGGCGGATACCGAGTTGGAACTCGCGGTCTGCTCGGCGCCGGGCCTTGGCGGCGGTCTGCCGGTGCGGGTGATCGCACCGGACGATCTCGGCCAGGAGGTGCGCGGCAAGGGCACCAACACGCGCTATGTCACCAACATCCTGCCGGAGGGAAAGCCGGCCGATTCGTTGCTGGTGGTCGAGGTCATCACGCCCGGCGGGCATACGTCGAGCTATCCGCCGCACAAGCACGACCAGGACAATCTGCCCGCCGAATCCTATCTCGAGGAAACTTACTATCACCGTCTCAACCCGCCGCAGGGCTTTGCCTTCCAGCGCGTCTATACCGACGCCGACAAGAATGGCCATCGCGCGCTCGACGAAGCGATGGCGATCGAGGACGGCGATGTCGTGCTGGTGCCCCGGGGCTATCACCCCTGCGCCGCCTGCCACGGCTACGACCTCTATTATCTCAACGTCATGGCCGGACCGAAGCGGACGTGGAAATTCCACAACGCGCCCGAGCACGAATGGCTGATGAAGGCCTGACCGGTCGCTGCGTGAGCACTCGCTCCCTGGTCCAGCACGAAAAAATCGTCGGCTAATGACCCCGCCACAGCGTTTTGTTACCTGAAAGCCGGCAAGGCTTCGTCAATTCGTCATGGAAATCACCTATGGCAGCGAAGCTGACAAGGACTTTCCATGCGCTACGCCCTCTATTTCACCCCCCGGCAGGACGAGCCACTGGCGCGGATCGCCGCCGACTGGCTCGGCCGCGACCCGTTTGGCGCCGCGACGAGGCCGGTCGAAGCGGTGGCAGACCTGTCGGCGGCGGAAGTCGCTTTCCACACCGCTTCGGCGCGCCGTTATGGTTTCCACGCGACGCTGAAAGCGCCTTTCCGCCTGGCTGCCAACGAGACCGAAGCCTCTCTGCGCGCCGCACTCGACCATTTTGCCGAGGCGACGCCGGTGGTGACCATCCCGCGTCTCGTGGTCAGCCAGATCGACGGCTTCTTCGCACTGGTGCCGGAAGGGCCAGTGCCTGCGCTCAACCGGTTCGCCGATGACGTGGTGCGCGATTTCGACCGGTTTCGCGCACCGCTGAGCGAGGCGGAAATCGAGCGGCGCAGCCCGGATTCGCTGAAGCCGGCCGAGTTCCGCAACCTCTGCCAATGGGGTTACCCCTATGTCTTCGAAACCTTTCGCTTCCACATGACGCTGTCCGGCCGGGCGGGGTCACAGGAAAGCCCTCGTTTGCGCGCAGCGATCGACGGCCTGTTCGCGGACGTGCTGCAACAGCCGGTGCTGGTGGATGCGCTGACCTTGTTTGTCGAAACCGAACCGGGTGCACCGTTCATGGTGCTCTCGCATCACGCGCTCGGGCGCCGCCCGGCCAGAAAAACCGCCTGAAGGACTGCCTGAAAATGACCGCCGAGACTGTTCTCCACAATGCCCGCATCGTGCTTGCCGACGAGATCGTCGAGGGTTCGCTGGTGCTGCGCGACGGCTTTATCGCCGGCATCGAATCCGGCATCAGCCGCATCGGCGAGGATATGGGCGGCGACTATGTCATTCCCGGGCTGGTCGAATTGCACACCGACCATCTCGAAGGCCACTACGCGCCGCGGCCCAAGGTGCGCTGGAATCCGATCGCCGCCGTGCTCGCCCATGACGCGCAGGTGGCGACCGCCGGTATCACCACCGTGCTCGACGCCTTGCGCGTCGGCATGGACGAAGACGCCGACCTGACATCGGCCGACATCCGCAAGCTGGCCGACGCAATCGAGGACAGTGTGAAGCAGGACCGTCTGCGCGCCGATCATTTCATCCATCTGCGCTGCGAGGTTTCGGCGCCGGACTGCCTCAGGGCTTTCGCCAATTTCGACGGCGACGAACGGGTCAGACTGGCATCGCTGATGGACCACGCACCAGGCCAGCGCCAGTTCGTCAATCTCGAGACCTATGCCTACTATTACCAGCGCAAGCTGAAGCTGACCGATCGCGACTTTAAGCTGTTCTGCGAAAAACGGATGGCCGAATCGGCGCGCAATTCGGCGCCGAACCGGGCGGCGATCGCCGCCGCCTGCCAGGAGCGCGGCATCGTGCTGGCCAGCCACGACGACGCCACACCAGGCCATGTCGACGAGGCGATCGAGCAGGGCGTGCGCGTCGCCGAATTCCCGACCACGGAAGAGGCCGCCAGGGCCTCGAAAGAGGCCGGGATGGGTGTGCTGATGGGCGCGCCCAACGTCATGCGCGGCGCCTCGCATTCGGGCAATGTCTCGGCCCGCACGCTGGCCAGCGACGGCCTGCTCGACATCTTGTCGTCCGACTACATTCCCTTCAGCCTGATCCAGTCGGCGTTCTTCCTCGGCGATGTCGTCGAAGGCATTTCCCTGCCGCAGGCCGTCGCCATGGTCTCAAAGAACCCGGCCGATGCGATTGGCCTGACCGACCGCGGCGTCATCGAACAGGGCCGCCGCGCCGACCTGGTGCGCGTGCGCGTCGACGACCATGTCCCGGTCGTGCGCACCGTGTGGCGGCAGGGAAGCCGGGTCGCATGATGGTGTCGGCATCGATCGAGCGGGAATTGTCGGCCGAGACGTTTCCGATCCGCGATGGCGTTTTCGTCGCCGTCGTCGGCCCAAGCGGCGCCGGCAAGGACACAGTGATCGGCTACGCCCGCGCCCGCTTTGCCGATGAGACAAGGCTGGAGTTCGTCCGCCGCGTCATCACCAGGCCGAGCGATGTCGCCAGCGAGGACCACGACACGCTGGCCGATGCCGCCTTCGTCGAGGCCGAAGCCGATGGCGCCTTCGCCATCTCCTGGGAAGCGCACGGCTTGCGCTACGGCATCCCCGCCGATGTCGACTGGTCCGTCGCCAATGGCCGTGTCGCTGTCGCCAATGTGTCGCGCGCGATCATCCCCTCCTTGCGCGAACGCTATGCCAATCTGGCCATCGTCGAGATCACCGCCTCGCCTGAAGTGCTGGCCGAGCGTCTGGCGATGCGCGGCCGCGAGTCGCGCGGCGAAGTGCTGGCGCGGCTGGCGCGCAGCGCCAATGTGAGCCTGTCGGGACCTGGCGTCACCTCGATCGACAACAGCGGCCCGCGCGAAGCCGCCGGCGAACGCTTCGCCGAGGTGCTGCGCAAGGCGATGGCTTTTTCCGACATGTCGGGCCTGATCTAGGCTAGCCTTCAAGCGCGAAGGGCACGAACGAGACGGTGCCGGCGATGCTTTCGCCCGGGGCAAGCACGATGATGCCCCCGTCCGGATCGTTCCATCCGTCGCGGTGGAAGGCGCCGGAGGCATTGGTCTGCGGCTCGACGCAGAAATACGGTTTCGCAGGATCGGCATAAAGCATCAGGTGCCTGAACATCGGATCGGCCTTGATGCGCAGCCCGACGCCGCGTGTCGGGAAGCGGATCTCCGCCTCGCCGCTCCAGCCGCCATAATGATTGTTGCGCCAGCCGCCCGGCAAAGGCCGGCCATCGGCGAAGTCGAGTTCGGGGGCAAGCGTGATCGGATCGCCGGCAATGCCTTGCGGTTCTTCCAGATAGAACCGCGTGGCGTTGAACCGCAGCGTCACGTCCGGGTCGCGGTCGAACCAGGGATGCAGTCCGAACCCGAATGGCATCGAAACTGGCCCGGTGTTGATCATCGTCATTCGGACCGCGAGGCTTTCGTCGGAGGCTTCGAAAACCTGCGTCGCGCGATAGGAATAAGGCTCGAGACCGGCGGTAATTTCGAGCGACAATCCGGCGCTGTCGGCGGTCGCGTCGATGACAGTCCAGGGATGCTTCCAGCCGCTGCCATGCACATTGATTGTTTCGGGGAGATTGTTCGGCTGGACCTGCCAGCGTTTCCCTCCGAACATGAAGGCATTTCCGGCGATGCGGTTGGCGTAAGGCATCATCGGGAACATGGCGACGCCAAGCACGTTGCCGGCTTCGCGATCATGGTCGCAAAGCCGGCGCATGAGATCGATGCCGCGCCAGCGCAGCGCGCCCAGGCTGCCGCCGATTTGCGGCACCAGTTCGGCTTCAAGCGCGCCCGCCTTCAGCATCAACAGTTCAGGTTTCGCGCTCATGGCCTGCCATCCGTCCGCCACCGACATCCGGCATGATGTGGAGACGTCCCGCAATTGCAGAAGGGCGGCAAGGCCGCAACCATCTCATTCATGCCGCCAGGCGCCGACAAACGCGCGGCGCGTCCAGGCTGGCGCTATTCCGCGGCCGCGCCGGCAGCGCTTTTGCGGGTGGCGTCGACCATCAGCCGCCGTTCCCGGAACACGCCCCATTGCTGGTCGACCAGCACGCCGATGAGGATGACGCCGCCCATCACCGCGAAGTTGAGCGAGGACGGGATGCCGAGCAGATTGACCAGGTTCTGCAGTTCCTGCAGCAGCACCGTGCCGAGGATGACGCCGATCAGCGAGCCCTCGCCGCCGCGCAGCGAGAAGCCGCCGAGCACGGCGGCGGCGATGGCGTAGAGTTCGTAGAACTGGCCGTGGCTGGCCGGCGAGATCGAGCGCGTGTACATGGCGAAATAGATCGCCGACAGCGCCGTCAGCACACCGCAGATGACGTAGGCGGCGATGACGACACGGCCGGTGCGGATGCCGGAATATTTCGCCGCCTCCTCGTTCTTGCCGATGGCGTAGAGATAGCGGCCGAACACCGAGCGGTGCAGCACCACCCACATGACGATCGAAATAACGATCAGCGCGATGAAGCTGTTCGGCACGCCATAGGAGCGCCCGGCAGTGAGGAATTCGAGGTCGGGGAAATTCTGGCCGAACGCAAAACCCGCCGTGCCGTCGCCAGTGTAGAAGCGGGCGACGCCGCGGTAGATCAAAAGGCCGCACAGGGTGACGACGAAGGGCTGCAATTTCAGTCTTGTGATCAGCCAGCCATGCGCCAGCCCGATGATGGCGCCAAGCACCAGGATGAGCACGAAGGCCAGCGGCCATTCCATGCCACGCACGGCGATGAAGTCGATGAACAGCGTGCCCAGCAGCGCGACCACCGAGCCGACCGACAGTTCGATGCCGCCGGTGATGATGACGAAGGCCTGGCCGATCGACAGGATACCGAACAGGCCGATCAGGTTCGAGGTGTTGGCGAGGTTGATCGGCAACAGGAAGCGCGGATTGATGATCGCGACGATGGCTCCGACCACCAGGATCAGGATCAGCAGGCCGAGATCTTTCTTGCTCATCGTCTTCTCCCCAATGCCCGCCTTGGAAGGTTCCGGACCGGAACCCGTGGCAAACAAAAACTATTTCGGCTGCTTGCCCACTGCCAGCAGCAGCACGTTTTCCTGGCTGAACCGGTCCTTGTCGAGAATGCCGGAGATCTGGCCCTCATGCATGACGGCGATGCGGTCGGACACGCCGATCACCTCTTCCATGTCCGACGAGATCATCAGCACGGCGACGCCGGCATCGGCCAGAGCGCGCATCAGGCCATAGATTTCCGCCTTGGCGCCGATGTCGATGCCGCGCGTCGGCTCGTCGAGGATCATCACCTTGGGGTTCATGGCCAGCCATTTGCCGAGCACGACCTTCTGCTGGTTGCCGCCCGACAGCGTGCCGGTGCGCGTCTGCACCGACGGCGCCTTGATGCCGAGATCTTTCTTCTGCTTCTCGGCGGTGGCGGCCTCGGCGCTTGAGGACACCAGGGAGTGGCGCGCATGCGCAGGCAGATTGGGCAGCGAAATGTTTTGCGCGATCGACAGGTCGAGCAGGATGCCGGTGAGCTTGCGGTCTTCCGGGACCAGGAAGATGCCTTGCGCGACGGCATCCGCCGCGGAAGCCAGCGCAAGCGGCTTGCCGTCGAGCTCGAGCGCGCCGCCGAGCTTCGAGTCAATGCCGAAGAACACCCGCGCCAACTCGGTGCGGCCGGAACCGACAAGGCCGGCAAGACCGAGGATTTCGCCGCGCCTGACATCGAGATCGACCGGGCGGCCGGGATAGGCAGGGGTGCGGATGGCCTTGGCCGCAAGCGCCGTGGCGCCGGGCGCACGCGCCGCCTCCGAGGCTTTCTCGCGCTCCTTCAGCATGCGGCCGATCATCAGCTTGACCATCTGGTCGTGGCCGATGTCGTGCTTGCCCAGCGTGCCGGCAAGCATGCCGTCGCGCAGCACCACGACGCGGTCGGCGACGCGCTCGACCTCGTGCAGGCGGTGCGAAATGAAGATGACGCTGATGCCGTCGGCCTTCAGCGCCTTGATGACGTCGAGCAATTTGTCGGTCTCGGCGAGCGGCAGGCTCGATGTCGGCTCGTCGAGGATGACCAGCCGCGCCTCGATCGACAGCGCCTTGGCGATCTCGACCATCTGCTGCTGGGCCAGAGACAGGGTCGCAACCGGCGTGTCGGCGGAAAAATTGGCGCCGACGCGCTTCAACAGCGGCGCCACCATGGTGCGCAGTTTTGCGCGGTCAACGAGCCTGAGCGGCCCGGCGCGCAACGGCTCGCGGCCGAAGAAGATGTTGGCGGCGACATCGAGATTGTCGAACAGGTTGAGTTCCTGGTGGACGAAGGCGATGCCCGAACCCAGGCTGCCTTCGACGGAGAGCCTTTCATGTGCGGTGCCGTCGACGGTGATCGTGCCGCTGTCCGGCTTGGTGACGCCGCCGAGGATCTTCATCAAGGTCGATTTGCCGGCGCCGTTTTCACCGACGAGGCCGATGACCTCGCCCGGCCTGACCTCCATGGAGAAGCCGTCGAGCGCGACGACGCCCGGATAGGTCTTGCGCACGTTCTCGAGGCTGAGGAACGGCGTCGTTGCTGCGATGGATGTGTCGGAATAATTCATCATGCCTGACAGCGATTGGCGATCTCGCAGACTGACTGGCCTGATCGAACCCGTCAATAAAAAGCGAGGCGTTGGCGCTGCCCCTCACCCTTACCCTCTCCCCGTGAAGAACGGGGAGAGGGGGATTGCCAGCGTTGGAGCGCATCCCTTCTCCCCGTCACTATACGGGGAGAAGGTGCCGGCAGGCGGATGAGGGGCAGCGCCGCAGACGATCAGTTTCCGGCCATCGCCTTCAAATTGGCGGCGTAGGCGTCGACGTCATCCTTGCCGATGATCTTGGTCGGGATGATGATGAGGTTGCCTTCCGGGATGCCCGACTTGTCGCCTTTGAGATAGGCAGCCATCAGCTTCATGCCCTGATAGGCCCATTCGAAGGGCTGCTGCACGACGGTGGCGGCAATGGTGCCTTCCTTGACGCCGCCCAGCGTGATCGGATCGTCATCGAAGCCGACGACGGTGATCGAGCCGAGCTTGCCGGCGTCGCGCAGCGCTTCATAGATGCGCGGCGTGTTGTAGGAGTAGAAGCCGACCATGCAGGTGACGTCGGGGCTGGCAACCAGCGCGTCCTCGACGTTCTTCTTGGCGCGCGCCTGGTCGATGTCGTCGCCGCGCACGTCGATCAGCTCGATCTTGGTGCCGGCGAGGCCGTCCTTCATGCCCTGGATGCGCTCCTTGGCATTGTCGGCGCCGAGCAGGCCAACGAAGCCGAGGCACTTGCCGCCATTGGGCATCGCCTTCTTGGCGATTTCGGCCGCCTGCTTGCCGGCATCGACATTGGACGAGCCGATATAGGCGACGCGCTTGGTCTGCGGGGCGTCCGAGTCGGTGGTGAACAGCGCGGTCTCGGAAGCGATCTTGTTCAACCCATCGGTCGAGGTCTTGGGATCGACGGCCGAGACCATGATGCCCTTGACGCCGGCGGTGACCAGATCGTCCATCAGCCGCTGCTGGATGGCGACCGAGGACTGCTCGGGATATTTGAGCTCGAGCGTATAGTCGGGCAGTTCGCCCTGCGCCTTCTTGACGCCGGCTTCGGCGGCCTTCCAGAAATCGGAAGCGCCGTTGACGACGAAGGCCAGCGTCGGCTTGTCTTGGGCGCGCGCGATTGCCGTGGCCGACAGGCCAAGCAGCAGCGCGGCCGCGGCTACGGATGCATTTCGTATCAAGGATTTCATGTTCAACCTCCCGTTTGGCTCAGTCGTTGGACCGGCCGATCTTGCACTGACCTGATTTGCCGTTTGCAGCGTGGACGCCCTCCTCCTCAAAGGGGTTCCCGGCACCGAAAGAATGGCGTCGTTCCAGCCACGATCATGGACCTTAGAGACTCATCCTTCGTTCGTAAATAGTCCGATTTGTCTGACATATCACATATCCGAGACAAGGCTTGCGGAGGTAGTATCCGCTCGCCACCGGGCCATTTTCGTACTCTCCCGCCGCCCCGGGCGTGACCGGCCGGACGCGACGGATTGACGGTACAGGGCATTTTTGTATTAGTAAACAGTATTAGTTTCGGTGCCATGCCAGCGGTTTCGCGGCATATCCGTGGGCGAGCCGCCGCCACGGCTGCGCCGCGGCCCAAGCCTTTTGTCATTTGAGCTTTGGCTTGTATGGAGATGCATGGCGGATGGACCTCCGGTATACTAATAGTTATAAACGATCTTGACGATATCTCTATAAATCGACGGCGTCACGCCATCTTGCCGGCCTGACCGGCCTGCCAGACTGGGATTTGCCATGAGCGAGACGACGGATCGGGCCAGCGACACGGCGAGGCGGCGCAAGGCGCCGGCCAAGGGCGCCAAGGGCCGCGTCACCATGACCGATATCGCCAGGGCGGCGGGCTGCTCGCAGGCGACCGTTTCCTTCGTGCTCAACAATTCGCCCGGCATCAAGCTGTCGCAGCAGACCCGCGATCGGGTGATCGAGGCCGCGCGCACGCTTGGCTACACCGCGCCCGCCTTCGAGGCCCTTCACCCGGCGTTGCCTGCCTTCGAGGGGCCCGCCTTCGAAGGACTCGACGGCGTGATCGGCTTTGCCGTCGACCAGCTCGCCACCAGCCCGGAAGCCGTGGTCGCCATCGAGGGCGCGCGCCAGGCCTCGTGGAATGCCGGCAACGTGCTCTTGGTGGCGCAAACGCTGGGCGATTCCGTCATGGAGCCGCGCGCCATCGCCGCACTCACCAAGCGGGGCATTTCGGCGCTGATCTACATGACCATCTTCACCCGCGAGATCACGGCGCCCGACTATCTCTACGGCCTCGACATCCCGGTGATCCTGCTCAACTGCTACACGGCGGACTATGCCTTCCCGGCCGTGGTGCCGAGCGAGATCGCCGGCGGCCAGAGCTCCACCCGCCACCTGATCAGCCACGGCCACCGCCGCATCGCCACCATCACCGGCGAGCCGTGGATGCAGGCCGCACAGGACCGGCTGAAAGGCTACCGCCGCGCGCTCGCCACCGCCGACATCCCGTTCGATCCGGAGTTGGTGGTCGAAGGCGACTGGTCGGCCAGCGCCGGCTACGCCGCGACCGTCAAGCTCCTGGCGCTGAAAGACCGCCCGACCGCCATCTTCTGCCAGAACGACCGCACCGCGATCGGCTGCTACGAAGCGCTGAAGGAAGCCGGCCTGCACATTCCCGGGGATATTTCCGTGGTCGGTTACGACGACGAGGAAATCGCCCGCCATCTCTTCCCGCCACTGACGACCTCGATCCTGCCGCACATGGCGATGGGCCAATGGGCGATCGAACAGCTGGAAGCGCCGGCGGCGCCTGGACGGGGGCGGTATCCGATCACGAAGCTGGAGTGCCCGCTGGTGGAGCGGGAGAGCGTGAGGGGGGTGGGGGCCGGCTGACGACGGCGCGGCTGATCAGCAAGCACCTATCCGGGAGCCATGGACAGGATAAAAGGTCGGCGTGGAATATTTCATTCCTCGACAGATTACTCAGTGATCGCCCAGCCGGTCTCCGGAAAGGTTCCTGACATGGCACTCTACGGGCCGCGCCCGACCTGGCTACCTTCGACTGCTACGGAACGCTGATCCAGTGGGACGAAGGGCTGATGGCGGCAATGGAGACGATCCTTGCGCGCAAGGGCCGCAAGATCGAAGCGGGGACATTCATTCTCGTCTATGACCGGCACGAACACCAGCTGGAGCATACCAAGCCGCACCTCTCCTTCGCCGACGTCACGGCAAAGGCGCTGCAGCTGGCGATGCGCGATTTTTCGCTGGAAGCGGATGCCGGCGACGCGGAGCTGCTGACGTCGTCGATCGGACGGATGCCGCCTTTCCCGGAAGTGGCCGCAACGCTGCGCAAGCTGAAAGAAGCCGGCTTCAAGCTGGCGATCATCTCGAACACCGATGATGCGATCATCGCCGGCAATGTCGCGCAGCTGGGCGGCGCCATCGACCGGGTCATCACGGCACAGCAGGCGCCATCGCGGCAGATATTCGAACATGCGTGGCAATCGCTCGACGTGACAAAGGATGAGCTCGCGCACATCTGCGCCAGTCCACACCTGGACCTAACCGCAGCGCGCGACCTCTGCTTTCGCGCGGTTTGGGTCGATCGTGGGACTGGGCGACGACCGCCAGCGGATTATGAACCGGACGCGGTTGCGCATGGGCTGGATGATGTGCCGGGGTTTTTTGAGGCGGCTGGATGGGTTTAGGGATAGCCGGGATGGGTTAGACGCAAGGTTTTTGGTGCTCGGCCACTCGACGGCACTAATCCTTAGAGTCAACCAGATCGAAAGATCGGCGCTTCCCACCCAGAATTTCTGAGGACTACATGCGGCTTTGAGCCTATTTGGCTGCTGCCTTCTTTGCTTCGATAATCCGATGCAGGCCTTCGAGGAGTCGAGCCTGATTCCGTGTATCCCCTGATTTAAGATCACCAAGGAGAGCCGATTTCAGATCGTCGTCAGTTATCAGTGACCGTGCTCGCTCTGCCGACACCTGCGATTTTTTTTCTGTGTTATAGCGCTGCCTTTCGAACTCGATATAAACCTCTGCGAAGCTGCGCGCCTCATCGAGGTCCTTGACTTCGTGCAATTGGATACGTGTTTCGGTATCGAAACCGAGTCGCTGGAACAGTGGGTAGTTGTATTCGCGCAGGTCTTGCGCCCCACGCGAAGTTGAGCCCGCCACGACCAAAAGCGAATATCCAGAATGTTGGCCGTGAGCCTCGTCAAAGAGATATCGAAGATCCTGTAAGAAAGCTTGAATACGAGAAGCCGAGACCCCGCTGAAAAAAAGTGCTTCGACCTCGTCTAAGCAGAGCATAACACCCTTGAAGAAACCCTGCTGCCTCGCCAGCGCAAACAGCTCAGTCATAACTCGAATCATGAGCGAAGCCGTTGCAAGTCGACCCGAGACACGAAGATAACGCTTTTCTGTTTGAGATAACGTCTCACCGACGATCCAACGCCGGCAGACGTCGAGCAGCACCTCTGCGGTAAAACGCTGATGCATATCTTCCGCTCTGAAGCCTTGTTGTTGAGAGCGGACGAGGGTCGACAAGGCGTTCTTCAGGTCAGTTTGGCGAACCGGCCCCACTTCTCCAGGTTTAATTCTGCTTACTACCGCCGACAGTAGATCTTGCTCGCCCAATTCTCGGACGTGCTCATCTGCCGCTCTGAAAATTTCGCGCACTAAATTGGCCGCTGAGCTCGTTCCAGCGAGAAATTCAACGGACACGATAGGCAGCCTAAGGCGTTTTACCTCGTATTGGCAGTGCCGTTGAAAATGGGATTTCCCTTGGCCCGTTCCGCCTAGGACCGCCATAGTGCGTCGCGCGATTTCTGACCCTACGATCGCCTTCACCCCGTTCGCGAATACGTGAACCGCTTTCTCTTGATTGTATATTACCTCAGGATAAATAGTTCGGGCGGGAGGAAATGGATTCCTAAGCATGCCATAGTGAGCAAGGAAAGCGCCGCCATCCTCACGTCGCTCAGCCACTTCCTGGAGAAGTCCGCCAAGAATGGATGTCACCTTGAAGGCCCTCCGATCGTGAAGACAGGCCGTTCACCGATATGTAACCGATCGATAATGACTGGCCTAGTGGTAAGATCTTCAAGCTGCCCGCTGAGGATTTCGTCCCTAGAGACGGGCTTTCCACCAGCAGACGGTTCGAAACGATACTCCGGTAGAAGTCCCTCAGCTATGAACCGTTCTATCTGTTTTTTTACGGCCCAAGGACTGATGTGTTCCGTTTTGCATAGGAGGGGTAGGAGTTCAATCACTTTCGCAAGACCGTCGACGGAGGTCGCCGCATACGCACGATCAAACGCCTCCCCGGCATCTCTATCCGTCAGCCGGCGCGAACCATCTCTAATTACGTCCCCATCAGTCCATGCTTGTCCTAACAATGAGTGAAACCGCGGCAGGCGCCCCCCCTCTTCAGCCCCGATGGAACCAAATCGTTGCTGCAGTAAAGGAACCACTCCGCCCCGTTGTATCTCCCCAAGGCTCTGTAACAATTCAAGAAAGGCGGCATAGGGTTCGAAGCGCTGAATAATAAGGCTTACAGCGTCGAGATCTTCTCGTCCGAGCGCTTTTTCAACCGCATCAGCATCCCGAGTCGCCCTGAAAGTTCCAGCGTCGTCGTCCAACAGGCCAATGCGCCGCAGTAGCTCGAACGCACGGCGTACCGTATCAGGGGTAGTTCCGGGACTTAGCTCTGCTATCTGTGCTGGCTTAGCGCCATTCAGACGTCTGACCGTCCCTAAAAACTTGAACGCTTGAGGTAGGGATGCTCGCGGCAAAATTGTTCCAAGCCGTACCGAAACTGTTGGCGTCTTCAGTGTATCGGTTGATAGTCCGGCACGCATAGTAACCTTCTCGCGAGTACGTTCGCCACGGGCCACTCGAAATGGCGCGTTTTTCCTATCCTCTCTGCGTTCTGTTTCTGGCTTGCCATCTGGCTCCGACTCGTCTTGGTTTCCGCCTCGCCGTAGACTGGGTGGCTTCGGCCTATCAGAGAATGTGCACGACAACGACTCGCTGGACCAATCAGCAGGCGACTTCCCTGGCCAAAAGCAATCGAAGGTCGCGATCGGGGTTGGTTCCTTCATGAGACGTATCGATCCGAACGCATGAACCAGTTCCCAGATGACCGAACACAACGGCGCGCCTAGGAACCTGCAGGCTAGGGCATCATACCTGATGCAGTCGATCGGGGCGCTACCCATGCTAATCGACGGGACAAAAAGCGTGTCGATTCCCTCAGCCTCTAGTACGCGCGCCATATTCACATCGGAGGTTATCACTCGACGCGTACTGCGGGTTCTCATTGTGCGCAGAACGCCATGTATGCCTTCGATAATTAGTCGATCTTCCAAAACATCGCTGTTGTCTGGGTCAGATCCACTATTGGACCCGGTTTTCTGGTAGCGGAGAAGTGAATGGTCTAGTTCTACAACTTGGCTACGGCTCCGATTCCGGAGAAGAAGTCCTAGTGCACCGTTTACTAGCCCGCGAGAACGAAGCGCTTTTGTCAGATTGCCTAAATTGGCTTTCCCGACGAGCGACTTCACCATGGCATCGCGCTGCTGTACCGTCGTCAAGGACGCCGCTAAAGGCAAGATCCACACCGCTGGGCGTTTCAGCACCTGCAAAAGCCAATGTAAGGCTCCGTTATGCAGAGCATTGGTATCCGGAACAACAATGACGCCATCCTCTTCACCAAGTGTAAGAAGCTCGATGAATAGCTCGTTTGGGATGTCTGGCGCCAAAATCCCAGCGCGTGCTAGTGCAAGCGAAAGGGTGTCGTGCAAAATTCGAGCATTGCGCTTGGACGCATCGTCGGCTTTCTCAGCCGGCAGGGGCCCGATGTCCTTGCGAATAGTATAGAATTGCTCTGTATCTTCCTCCCCCATTGGTATAGCTGCGGCTCGAACGTCGACTTCCGCAAGCCGTACCCATTGGTCCTGACTAAGGTGTGTCGAGTCATTATACTCGATAACATATTTGCCCTTGGCTAACCCATGAAGCTTGCCCTGCCTTCGACACTGGTCGAGCGTGAAATGCTGTGCCATTAATCCACTCGTATCCAACGCAGCCCAGCTTTGCGTCGCCTTACGGCGTGATCACATACCGACTTGCAAACCATCAAGGCCGCCTGGCTTTGCCCTATTTCCATCCATGCTTGCCAGGTTCCATCAACACCATGCTGCTCGGCTAACACAGTGCTCAAAACCTCATCTTGACCGGATACCGGTTTCATGATGCCCACGATACGGACGAAATCATCCATCGCGTACCAAGTACCTGGTTCAAATTCATTGCTCATTGATGCAAGCACGGCAGCAGGGAGATCATCCGCGCCGCCAGCCCAAAGTTCTTGACCGGCTGGTTGAAGATCATTTTCATACGAAAATTCGCCATCCCGAATTATGATACGCATTTCGCTCCCCCATATAAGAATGATGGATCATTATTGAAGTTTTGCCAAGATCGGCGCTAGTCTTATCGGAAATTGTCGGACTATCATGCAGCCGAGTGGTCGCAGCTAGCGAATTGTCGCGCTGGTACTAACGGATCAAAAACTTGGGCAAATGTCTGGCGCACCCGACAGGATTCGAACCTGTGACCTCTGCCTTCGGAGGGCAGCGCTCTATCCAGCTGAGCTACGGGTGCTTTCCGGAATCCGGAAAACGAACCAGCCGGTGAACCGGCAAGTCACGGCTTCTTAGCGGAAGCACGCGCGGGCTTCAACGGGCAATTGGAGATTGGCGCAGCGACTTGGCTTGAGCGCTGAACAGCACTGCATCGCATTCAGCCCTTCGCAGGCTCAGGGCGTTCGTAGTTCGAAAAGCCAAGCAATTGGCTTTTCGTCCGCTGCGCGGACCACTCCTCACCCCGCCTCACTCCGCACCGTCCGCCTCCTCCGCACCGCTCGCTTCGGTTTCTTCGCCCCGGTCAGCTCATGCATCGCATCCAGCTGCATCTGCTGCATTTCGGCCAGGCGCGTCCACTGGCGCGAGATGAGGTAGTCGAGTTTTTCGTGCAGATGGCGCACTTCGAGCTCGGCCTTGAGGTTGACGCGGTAGTCGTTGAAGGAGCGCAGGCGGTCCTTGGACTCCTGCCGCCTCTGGCTCATCATGATGATCGGCGCCTGGATGGCGGCGATGCAGGAGAGCAGCAGGTTGAGCAGGATGAAGGGATAGGGATCGAAGGCGCTCGACATGCCCGCGATCAGGTTGATGCCGATCCACACCAGCAGCACGCTGCCGAACGAGATCAGGAACCACCAGCTGCCGCCGAAGGCCGCCATGTTGTCGGAGACGCGGTCGGCAAAGGTGCGGTGCTCCTCGAACTCCTCCTCCGAGTTTTCGGAAATCGTGTCCTGCCTGGCGATCGATTCGACCACCTGGCGGTCGAGCTCGGAGAATTCGCCGTGCTCCTGCTGCAGCAGCTCCTCCATGTAGCGCATGCGGTAGCGGCCGAGCTCGGCGCGGCTGATGCGGGCGCCGGCCGGCAGGTCCGGATGATCGGCGTGGATGCGGTCGGCGAGGCTCGGGCGCAGCGTGTCGATGCGCACCAGATCGCGCTTGCGGAATTTGCGGCCCGATATCGCCGACGGTTTTTTCTTGGGCTTGCCGCGCGATGCGCCCGGAGCGGATGGCTCGGAGTCCGGCACGTCAGGCGTCTCAAAGTGCTCGTCCGAACCCGGATCGGCCTCGTGCTCACTGATGATCGGCGCCTCGAAATATTCGCCGCCGCTGTCGTGCTGGTTGTCGGCCGGTTGCTCGGGTGTTTTGGGGACGGTGCTCATGGTGGGCTCCTGATGCTGGGCGACGATAGACAGAGGTGGCGGCGCATAGCCAGCGCCGGGCACGGATTTCGCAGGCCGGACAAGTGGTTTTGATCGGAGAAGGCGATGTGGCTGCTGGCGGCTCGCCCTTCAGGGCGGGTGGAGACGTTTCGAAATTGGCCGAAGCCTCAACTACGTCATCCACGGGCGGAGCAGGAAGAACTTGCCCGATGTTTGCGCCAATCACCCCCCTCTGTCCTGCCGGACATCTCCCCCGCAAGGAGGGAGATTGGCTGTCATCCCGGCTTTCGCCAATTTCCACCGTCACATGAGTGAGCGTAGCGCCGAAGCCGCTGATCTCCCCCCTTGCGGGGGTTGAGGAGCGGTCCGCGCAGCGGGCGGAAAGCCAATTGCTTGGCTTTCCGAGCGACGAACATCCGACAGGACAGAGGGGGGTGCTGTCCCACCAACGTGTACAAGGTTCTGCAGGGCGGCGGGCAACAAAAAACCCGCCTTGCGGCGGGTCACGTTTCCAGTGGGTCAATTGGCGCGACTCAGCACCCTACCCAAAACAGTAGCGTAGCTGCCCTCACCGAGTCAAGAAAAAATTCCTATCCGTCACCGTGCGCCCAGACGCGAACCGCGCCGCGGCCTACTACTGCTCGGCGAACATCAGCCTGGTCTTGGCGCCGTCCATGGTCGGCGACAGGCTCCGCTGGATCAGCGCTTCGACATGGTCGTTGCGCTGGCGGGCTGAGTCGGCGCCCATCACCACGACGATCAAATTGCGGCCGTCGGCATTGTAGGAGGTGACGATGTTGAAGCCCGAGGCCCTGATGTAGCCGGTCTTGATGCCGTCGACGCCGCGCACGCGGCCGAGCATGTCGTTGTGGCCGCGCACCAGCCGGCCGCGGAACATGAAGTCGCTTTCGGAGAAATAATGGAACTGCTGGGGAAAGCGCTGACGCAGCGCCATGCCGAGCACCGCCATGTCGCGCGCCGTCGTCATCTGGCCATCATCGGGCAGGCCCGACGCATTGCGGAAGCTGGTGCTGGTCATGCCGAGCTGGCGGGCTTTGGATGTCATCATGGCGGCGAACTGATCTTCACTGCCGCCGAGATATTCGCCGACCGCCACCGCCACGTCGTTGGCCGATTTGACGACGATGGCGCGGATCGCCGAATCGACATCGATGCTTTCGCCGCGCCGGAAGCGCAGCTTGGTCGGCGGCTGCGAGGCGGCATGGTCCGAAACCGGGATCTGCGTTTCCTTGGTGACGCGGCCGGACTCCAGCGCCTCGAACAAAAGGTACAGCGTCATCATCTTGGTCAGCGAGGCCGGATAGCGCTGCGCTGTCGAGCTGACCTCGAACAGCTGCTTGCCGGTCCTGGCGTCGACGACGATTGCCGCATATTTCTGCGCCGGCGCCGGCACGGCCAGCACGCTGTCGGGCGGCGTCGTGGCGCAGCCGGCAAGCAGCACCAGCAGGGCGAGTGCCACAAAAACTCTGTGGATGAGCGGAAGGGGACGCAGGTTGGACAAGGGCAGGACTGTTCTGGGTCGGCTGTTGCTGAGATAAGGCGAAGCTAACGTAACGCGGCTGTTGCGTCCATTTGGTTAATGGCTGACAGTCCCAGGATTGTCGAGGCCTGAAGCCGCCCCGAAAACGCCCGTTTCCCGTGTCTTTCCTTGCCAGGGCCGCGTTTCCCGTGGGAAGGGGCGTGGTATCTCAGGGCTTGGGGGCTTGGCATGACGAATATCGGGGCCGGGGGCGCTGCGCCCTCGCTTATCAGGGCATCGCTCAGCCGCACCGGCAAATGGGCCGGCAGCGTCGCCTTTATCGGGGGTGCCGTATCCGACATCCTCAATCCGCTGGCGCCGTTCGCCGCCTATATCGCGCTGATCGCCGCGGTGGCCGCAATCATCATCGCCATTGCCATCGTGCTCAGGCTGGTGCTGGCGGCCAAGGCGCTGCCGGCCTTGATCTTCGCCACCACAGCGGCGGCCGTTGCCGGCGGCGTCTACGGCCTGCAGCAGCAGACCAACGCCCAGAGCGGGGTGATCGCCAGCCTGGTGCCGGCCATTGCCGGGCTGCAGCAGTCGATGGGCATCGTGTCCGAAAAAGTGGCCAAGATCGAGCAGACCGTCACGCAAACGCAGAAGACGGTCGAACAGGTCAAGCAGACGACCGACACGGTGGAGAAGAAGGCCGATGAGATCGCTAACGCCCAGCAGCAGCAGGCGCAGCAGACGGCGGAAGTGCAAAAGACCACCGAAGAGGTGAAGAAGCAGACCGAGACGCTGGCCGCCGGCCAGGCGCAGCAGCAGGCCCAGACCGAGAAGCTGCAAGAAACGACGCAGCAAATCGCGGCCTCGATCGACACCATCGCCAAGGGCTTTGCCGCCCTTGCCGCGCAGGGCGGGGCGATTGCCGAGCCCAAACGGCCGGACGAGTTCTACCACAATGCCCGCGTCTACGAGCTGTCCGGCGACATGCTCAATGCACGGCGCTCCTACCTCGCCTTTGCCGGCTTCGATGTCGACGCCATCGATCCCTACACGCGCTTTGCCACGCTGCTTCGGGTGCAGGACGGCAAGGCCGGGGCCCGCGAGGTGTTCGGCGCGCTTGCCGACAAGGGCAAGGCGCTGTCGATCAGGCTGGTGCATATCCAGCAGTTCGACGACGCCCAGCGTCTCGACAAGCTCAACGCCTTCATATCAGCCCATGCGGATTTCGCGCCGGCCTATTTCCTGTTGGCGCAGGAGTTTTCCGAAGACCGCCTCGGCGCCCAGACGCTGGCCGACAAGCGCAACGAGGCCAAGGCGCTGACCAAGTTCACGTCCTACGAGAAGGATGGCGGGCTGCTGAAATATTTCGTCGACCAGACGCAGTTGGCCGACTGGCTGGACCGCAGCCGCAGCCGGCTGGCAGCGCTTGCCGACGTGCTCGATCCCGCCCGCTTCGTGCCTTCGCTGACGCCGATGCGCTCCAACCAGGGCTGGTCGATGACCATCTCGCTGCCGGAGCCGGCGACCGCCATCTCCTGGCGCATGGGCGACAGCGGTCCGTTCACCGACACCGGTTTCCTGGCCATGAACGACCAGACCACCGGCAAGCCGATGGCAAATCCGAGCTTCGAGATGCCCGACAGCACCGTGGCCGGCATCATCGCCATCAAATATCTCGACATCAGGGGCCGCGAGACCGGCCCGTTCGGCATCCGCTTCGACCCGGAGGCGGCACTCCAGCAGGGCAACAAGCAGATCCTCGACCAGTTCTGGACCTCGTGGATCGCCTTCGATGCCAGCGGCAATCACGGGCTGGTCTATTTCACCCAGATGCTGTCCTACCGCTGCGCCATCAAACAGGTGCATTACAGCCTGAACGGCGCGGCACTCGACAAGGAGATCAAGATGCCGCCTTGCGACAAGAAGGACCCTTACGCCATCCCCTACGACTACCAGCCCTATTTCAAGGTCGCCGACAGCGTGAAATCGATCTCGGTGCAGGTCACCTACACCGACGACACCAAGTCGCCGGTGCGGGAATACAAGCGGCAGTAGCTGCGCTCACCCTCCCCTTGTGGGCAGGGCTATCGCACGTGGAATTCTTGAGATGTCTGCCCGGCACGGACCCCCACCCCTAACCCCTCCCCACAAGGGGGAGGGAGACTTCCGTTGGCGCCGACCCAGACTAGTCGCCTGTCTTTTCGGCGCCAAAGAAAGAACAATTAAGGCACGCGGCAGCGTTCCCTCCCCCTTGTGGGGAGGGTTAGGGTGGGGGTCCTCTTCGAAAGAATCCATATGCGATGTGGGAGAGGGTGAGAACTGATGCAAATTGCCAATCCCGGTGCTTGCGCAAGTGCCGCCGAACAGGCCAGTTTGCGCCTGCAGAATCGGTGAGAGCGCAATGACCATCCATACGATCAAGGCCAGAGGCATTTCGGTTTCGCTCGACCTCACGGTCGGCCATATCGCCGACATGGTCGTCGAGGGCGGCGGGCGGCAGCTGAAGCCGCTGCACCGCGCGCCCTGGGTCGATGCGAACGAGACGCTGCCGGACAATCTGCCGGAAGGCACGGTTCGGCTGTCCGGCGATTTTCTCTGCGCGCCGTTTTCGCGCAGCGATGTCGAGGAAGCGCCGCTGCATGGCTGGCCGGCCAACAGCGCTTGGGATGTCACCGAAAGTGCCGCAACGGAGGATGGCTGGCGCGCGGTCTACCGCCTGCGCCACAAGGTGATGGGCGCAACGGTCGACAAGATCCTGACGCTGCGCGACGGCCATCCCTTCCTCTACCAGGAGCATGTGTTTTCCGGCGGCCACGGTGCGATCTCGGTCGCGCATCACCCGATGACGGCGATGACGGGCGGCGGCAGGCTGGCCTTTTCGCCGAAGCGGTTTGCGGCGACGCTGGACGATCCGCTGGAGCCGGATCCCGCACGCGGCCGCTTCCTGCTGGCCTATCCGGCACGATCCGCCGATCTCAGCCAATTCCTCGCCGCCGGCGGCGGTACGCTTGATCTCACGGAATACCGCATGGATGACCGCCGCGAGGATTTCCTCACGCTGGTCGAGGCCGATCATGGCGGGCCGGGCTGGACCGCGCTGGCGCGCCAGGCCGAGGACGATTTGGTGCTGGTGCTGAAGAACCCGGCCGAACTGCCGATCACCATGCTGTGGCTCAGTAACGGCGGGCGCGACTACGCGCCCTGGAGCGGTCGCCACCTGGGCGTGCTCGGCATCGAGGATGGCCGCGCCGCCGTCGGCCATGCCGCCTCGATCGGCGACAACTGGCTGAAGCGCGAAGGGGTCGCGACCGCCTTTGCACTGGGCGAAGGCCAAAGCGTGTCCTTTCGCCATGTCATCGGCGCCATTCCGCTGGCCGGCGGCGAGCCGCCACAGGCGATCACGACGGCGGATGGCCGCATACGACTGGTGACGGGTGGCGCGACGCGGGAGGTTCCCTTCGACAGCGATTTCCTGCGTATTGGCCAGCCAGCGGCCTCATAGGTGGGATTGCGCGGCCGCAGGGTTTGAAATTTCCACGAACTGCCGCCAAGATGTGGCCGAAATCATCATGCGGAACATGGTGGATTTGAAGCTCCTGCCAGAGAGGCTCCAATGTCCGAAATCGCCCATCTCGCCGCCACCATCTTCAAGCGTGCCGGCAAGGCAAACCGCTTCATCGTGGCCATTGCCGGGCCACCAGGCTCCGGCAAGTCGACGCTGTCGGCGCGGCTGCATGAACTGCTGCCCGAAGGTGCTTCGGAAGTCGTGCCGATGGACGGCTTCCACTATGACGACGCCGTGCTTGAGCGGCGCGGCTTGCGCACCCGAAAGGGTGCGCCGGAAACCTTCGACTTTGCCGGTTTTGAGGCCCTGCTGAAGCGTATCCGTGCCGGTGAACCCGATATCGCCATCCCGGTCTTCGACCGCAGCATGGAGCTGTCGCGCGCCGCCGCCTCGATCGTCGCCACGCAAACCAAGTTCATCCTGGTCGAGGGCAACTATCTGCTGCTCGACGAAGAGCCGTGGTCGCGGCTGGCGCCGCTGTTCGATTTCTCGATCTTCGTCGACGTCCCGCGCAACGAGCTCGAGCGCCGCCTGATGGAGCGCTGGCACGGACATGGCCGCTCCGATGAAGATGCGCGCGCCTGGATCGCGTCCAACGACCTGCCCAACATCGAACGCGTGCTCGCGCGGCGCCGGGCTGCCGATCTGGTGATCGGCCTTTCCGCTTGATTCGACGGATTGCGCAAGGGGAACCTTAAGACTTTCAGGCCGTTATCCCGACAGGCAATTGTGCCAAAAGAGGGATTCGGTCCAATGGCAACCAAGGCAAGAAAGCCCGCGCCCGCCAAGGGCAAGGCGACCCAATCCAAGGCCGGCGCCGGCCCGGCGATGACAGCCCGTTCGAAGGACGCCAAGCCGGCCTTCGGCAAGGCAGCGCCGAAGAAAGTGGTGCCGGCCGCAGCGAAAGCCGCGCCAAAAGCCGCAAAGCCGAAGAAGCCCGCGAGTTCCAGCGACTCCCTGAGCGGCAGTGCGGTGCGCACGGCCAAGGCGACGGCGAACGTCGCTGCCGGCGCCGTCATGGTTGCCGCCCGAGGTGCTGCGTCGCTCGCCGCTTCCGTCATGGGCAAAGGCGGTTCGAAGGCCAAAGCGAAGGCGAAATAGACGCGCTTCGGAGGCTGGTCGGCTATCCCTTGGCCGGGATGGTCAGCCCTTTTTGCACCGCCGGCCGCGCCAGGCCGCGCTCCAGCCATGTCGAGACATTGACGAAATCGTCGAAGCCGACGAGTTCGCGCGCTTCGTAGAATCCGATCAGGTTGCGCACCCAGCCGAGCAGCGAGATGTCGGCGATGGTGTAGTCATTGCCCATGATCCACTTGCGCCCCTTCAGCCTGCCGTCGAGCACGCCGAGCAGTCGCTTTGACTCGTCGCGATAGCGCTCCAGAGGGCGTTTGTCGGCGATCTCGCGACCGGCGAATTTGTGGAAGAAGCCGACCTGGCCGAACATCGGCCCGACCGAGGCCATCTGGAAGAACACCCACTGGATGGTCTCGTAGCGGCGCGCAGCATCGATAGGCATGAGCAGGCCGGTCTTTTCAGCGAGGTAGAGCAGAATGGCGCCGGATTCGAACAGGCCGATCGGCTTGCCGTCCGGACCGTTCGGATCGATGATCGCCGGTATCTTGCCGTTGGGGTTGAGCGACAGGAATTCCAGTGTCCAGCTTTCGTTCTGGCCGATGTTGACCCAATGCGGCTCGTAAGGCAGGCCGAGTTCCTCCAGGGCGATCGAAATCTTCACGCCGTTCGGCGTTGTCGCCGAATAGAGCTGGAGCTGATCCGGACGCTTGGCCGGCCAACGCGTTGCGATCGGAAAGGCGGACAGGTCGGCCATGGAAACTCCTGTATGGGGATCCGCGCCGAGCGGCGCGGTCCTGGCGGGTCGGCCAAGGATTAGACGCGACGCAAGGCACGATCAATATGGCGGTGAAGGGATCGTCGTGCACGAACAGTCAACGGAATGGTTTGCTGGGGCAGAGCGCGCGCCCGGCCTTGGGTTCAGACAGCCTTGAAGGCCAGCACGGCATTGGTGCCGCCGAACGCGAAACCGTTGCTGATCGCGGCGCGCACCTTGCGCTCGCGCGGCACATTCGGCGTGACGTCGAGGTCGCAATCCGGATCGGCCTCACGAAAATTGGCCGTCGGCGGCACGATGCCTTGGCGGATCGCCATCACGCAGGCGATCATCTCCAGCGCCCCCGATGCGCCCAGGCAATGGGCGTGCATCGACTTGGTCGACGACACCGAAAGCTTGTAGGCATGGTCGCCGAAGACGCGCTTGATCGCTGCCGTCTCGATCTGGTCGTTGGCCTTGGTGCCAGTGCCATGGGCATTGAGGTAGTCGACATCCTCGGGATTGAAGCCGGCATCGGCCAGGCAGGCGCGCATGGCCGCTGTCGGCCCTTCGACGGTCGGAGCGACAATGTCGGAGGCGTCGGCGGAGAGGCCGGCGCCGGCGACCTCGGCAAGGATGGTGGCGCCGCGCGCCATGGCGTGCTCGTACGTCTCAAGGACCGCCATGCCGGCGCCCTCGCCGAGCGACAGTCCCTGGCGGTCGGCCGAGAATGGCCGGCAGGTGTCGGGCGCCAGCACGCGCAATGCTTCCCAGCCCTTCAGGATGCCCCAGACCAGCGGCGCATCGGTGCCGCCGGCGACCATCACGTCGGCGCGGCCAAGCCTGATCTGGTCGACGGCCGAGGCGATGGCGTGGTTGGATGAGGAGCAGGCCGAGGTGACACCGAAGACCGGGCCGCGCAGGCCCAGACTCATGCTGACGTGGCCGGAGGCCGCGCTTGGCATAACCTTTGGCACGGTGAAGATACCGGCGCGGTTCTTGCCCTCGACCAGGATGGCACGATAGCTCTCTTCGATCGCCTCCCAGCCGCAGACGCCGACACCGACGACAGTGCCCATCCGATAGGTGGTGGCTTCATTCGAAACCAGGCCGGCCTGCTGCATGGCCTCCCTGGCTGCGATCGTCGCCAGCAGGCTGAAGCGGTCCATCGACACGGTCTGCTTGCGGTCGATGCCGTGATCTGGAAGCGCCTTGATTTCGCAGCCGACCTTGACCTTCAAATCATGCAGTTGGGGACTTGTGATCTGGCCGATGGCCGAGCGGCCGGCGCGCATCTCGTTCCAGATCGCGGACGCGCTGGTGCCGAGCCCGCAAATGCCGCCCATGCCGGTGATGACAACGCGCTGCCGCATTCAGTTCAGGCTTTTTTCGCGATCAGCGCGCGCACAGCTTCGACCATGTCGCCGACGTTCTTCAGATTGCTCCACGCGTCGACCGTGTTCATCTCGATCTCGATGCCATACTCTTCCTCAAGATCGAAGATAATCTCCGTCAGCTCGAGCGAATGGATGCCAAGCGAGGTCAATTCGGTGGTGGTGGTGATTTCTTCGCCGCCCGGCTCGGCATGAGCCTTGATCTTCGCGATGATATCCGTTGCCAGCTGGTCGGCCATTCGGTTCCTTCCCCACTATCTCGCGTTTCCCGACGCCAACTGAGCAGCGCCCCTTTTTCTCCTGGTATCAAGCCGCCGTCGTCGTTTAATACCCCCGCCAAGCGCAGCATGACCGTACCAAGGTGGTTCCCTCTATAGAAACCGAAACGTTGTCAAGCAACAAGCTATATCGATCTCCATATCGACAAAGCCGACGGAGTGCTTAACGTGCAGGCATGGATATGGGCGAACCTAGCGGCGAACATGACGGGATTTCGACGCAGCGCGTTGCGGGCGTCGCGCGGCTTTCCTGCGCGCTCAGTGAGGGCCGAACGCGCCTGCGGCGCCTCTATCAGGACGGCGCCGCCAAGATAAGAATGCCGGCTGTCTCGACCGATCCGCTCGAAGCGGTGCTGATCAACACCGCCGGCGGGATGACCGGCGGCGACCGTATCGCCTGGGAGGTGGATGTCGGCGCGGCCGCTTCGGCATCGATCACCACCCAGGCCTGCGAGAAGATCTACCGGGCGGCATCCGACCGTGCCGAAGTGCGGGTCAATTTGTCGGTCGGCGAAAACGGGCGCATCGCCTGGCTGCCGCAGGAAACCATCGTCTTCGACCGGGCGGCCTTTGCCCGCACGCTCGACGTCGAGCTTGCCGTCGGCGCCGAGGCGCTGGTGCTGGAAGCCGCCGTCTTCGGTCGCCTGGCGATGGGCGAACGCGCCACCCAGGGCAACTTCCATGACCGCTGGCGCGTGCGCCAGGATGGCGCCCTCATTCATGCCGAGGATTTCCGCATCGGACCCGATATCGCCGCTACGCTCGATCGCCCGGCGGTTGCCGGCGGCGCGATCGCGGTGGCGACGCTGCTTCTGGTGTCGCCGCGCGCCGAAGCCCTGCTCGACCGGGTTCTTGAGATCGTCGGCGACCAAGGCAGCGCCAGTGTCTGGAGCGTGAAGAAATCTGGCAAGCTTCTTGCGAGGCTCTACGCCGGGGACGGCTACCGGCTGCGCCAGCGGCTGGTTCCACTCGTCGAATTGCTCAACGGAAGGGCGGGATTGCCCAAATTATGGTCACTATAGGCCTGTCTCTACCAATCCAGGGAAACGCATGAACCTGACGCCGAGGGAAAAGGACAAGCTGCTGATCGCCATGGCGGCGATCGTGGCGCGCAAGCGGCTCGAACGCGGCGTCAAGCTCAACCATCCGGAAGCGATCGCGCTGATCACCGACTTCGTCGTCGAAGGCGCCCGCGACGGCCGTCCGGTCGCCGAACTGATGGAAGCCGGCGCCCATGTCGTCAGCCGCGCGCAAGTCATGGAAGGCATCGCCGAGATGATCCATGACGTGCAGGTCGAGGCGACTTTTCCCGACGGCACCAAGCTGGTGACCGTGCACGAACCGATCCGTTGAGGAGGACAGGATGCTGGAGCTGCGTCCCAACTGCGAATGCTGCGACAAGGACCTGCCGCCCGAGGCGACGGATGCGCTGATCTGCACCTTCGAGTGCACCTTTTGCGCCGGATGCGTGGAACAGGTGTTGGGCGGCATCTGCCCCAATTGCGGCGGTGGTTTTTCGGCGCGGCCGATCCGCCCGGCAGCGATGCTGAAGACATACCCGGCGTCGAGTAAACGCGTTCTCAAGGCCGAAGGCTGCGGCCCCCGCAAGGCGGCGTAAACACCAGACCGAGCAAAACGAAAGGCAATAGAATGATCCCTGCCAAACGCCTCTCCCTGTCGGCGACCCTGCTGCTGGCCGCTGCCATGCCGGCCTATGCCCATGTCGGCATCGGCACGGCCTCCTCCTTCACGGCCGGCTTCATGCACCCGCTTTCCGGGCTCGATCACATGACGGTGATGATCGCGGTCGGACTGTGGGCGGCGATCAAGGGCGGCAAGGCGGTTCTTGCCTGGCCGGCGGCCTTTGTCGGTGTCATGCTGGTCGGCGGCGCGCTGGGCATGCTGCATATGCCGCTGCCTTTTGTCGAACCGGGCATACTGGCATCGGTCGTGACGCTCGGGCTGCTGGTGGCGCTGGCGATCGATCTGCCAGTCTCGGTCGGCGTCGCCATCATCGGCCTGTTCGCACTGTTCCACGGCCACGCGCATGGCACCGAGGTGCCGGAGAATGCCGGCGGGCTTGAATACATGGCCGGCTTTGCCATTGCCACGCTGTTGCTGCATGGCACCGGCATCGCCGCCGGTCTCGGTCTCGGCATCCGGTTCCGCGGCCTGGCCCGTACTGCCGGTGCCGCCTGCGCGGCGATCGGCATCGGCCTCGCCTTCGGCATCGTGTGAGGGTGACCATGATCCCCGGTGAGATCATCACGGTGGACGGCGACATCGAGCTCAACAAGGGCCTGCCGACCGTCACCCTGAAAGTCGCCAACAGCGGCGACCGGCCGATCCAGGTCGGCAGCCACTACCATTTCTTCGAGACCAATGAGGGGCTGAAATTCGACCGCGAGCGCGCCAGGGGCATGCGCCTCGACATTGCCGCCGGCACGGCCATGCGTTTCGAGCCGGGCCAGGAGCGCGACGTCACGCTGGTGCCGCTCGGCGGCAAGCGCGAGGCCGACGGATTTCAGCAGAAGGTGATGGGCAAGCTGTGAGATTTCCCAGCGCGCTCGGCTCAGTTCGACGGCTTGGCCGCGGCGTAGATGACGACCTTTCCGGGATCGTCGAATTCGACGGCGAGGACATCCTGCACAAGCACGCGCCGCGACTCGATGGCGTTGAACAGCAGCGCGTTGGCCTCGATCTCCTTGCGCAGTTCCGCAATGTCGTCTTGATGCTGCTTGACCTTGCTTTCTATCTCCGGCGGCGGGCCGCCTTCGCTGCGCGCGGCGTCGGTGAGGAACACGATGTCGACCTTGTCGAGCTTGGACGTCTTGCGCACCGTACCGATGTTTTCACGCGTGCGATCGATCGCCGTGTTGACGCTGCGGGCTTCGGCGGTGGCCTTGGCCTCTTCCTGCTTGACCTGCGAGCCGACGATGCGGTTGACGGTCTCCGTGCTTTCCAGCCCTTGCGCTTTCAAATCGGCAACAGAACCTGCCGCCGCCAGGAATGCCGTGGCGGCGACTGCCTGCATTCTGGTCGAGAAAGAAGTGATCGCCATCGCTCGCTCCTGAGAGAAGTCGTTTCGGGGCGCGGGTTAGCGCGAAAAGAACAAAACGAATCCCGCCCGGCGAAGGTTCCTTTCCCGATGCGGCCGGCAGGCCGGATGCCGGCCCGCCGTGCCGTCTCGTCAGCTCGCCTTCTTGGTGATCAGGGTCAGTGCGCCATTGGGTTCCATGCTGGCGGCGACGACTTGCGCCGAACTGAGCCCCTTGGCTTCCAGCGCCGACTTCACCTTGGGCGTGGCGTCGATCGAGCTGCGCAGTTTCTTCAGGCCGTCATCGCCACGCTGGGCGATCACCTGGTTGACCTGCGTCTGGGTGTCCTTCGGCAGCTCGGTGATGTCGACGATGTTGACGCTCTGGATCGTCGGCACCGCCGGCTGAGCCTGGGGCGTGGCTGGAGCAGGCGTTGCCGGCGCTGGGGCGGGCTGTGGCGCGGGTTGCTGCTGGGCACTGGCGGCGCCCGCCAGCATCAGGCTGGCAGCGGCGGCAAGAATTATTGTTTTGCGCATGGATTTTCCTTTCCATCGATTGGCAAACGGTCGGTCTGGGGTGACCCCCTAACCTCAACCGCCAAATGGGATCAGAAGGTGTCGCCCAGCGGGTCATTGCGTGACTATAGGATGGCAGCAATGTGCAGCCGCGCTTCAATCCCACCGCATTTCGGCAAACCGCATTTCAGGAGCAATCGCTGATGGCTAGAATTACCCGCGCCGCGTATGCGCAGATGTATGGCCCGACGGTCGGCGACAGAGTGCGCCTTGCCGACACCGAACTGTTCATCGAGGTCGAGAAGGATCTCACCATCCATGGCGAAGAGGTGAAATTCGGCGGCGGCAAGGTAATCCGCGACGGCATGGGCCAGAGCCAGGTTTCCAGGGCGCAAGGCGCCGTCGATACCGTCATCACCAACGCGCTGGTGATCGATGCCAGCGCAGGCATCTTCAAGGCCGACGTCGGCCTCAGGGACGGGCGCATCACGGCCATCGGCAAGGCCGGCAATCCGGACACGCAGGATGGCGTCACCATCATCATTGGTCCCGGCACCGAGATCATCGCCGGCGAGGGCAAGATCCTGACCGCAGGCGGCTTCGATGCGCATATCCACTTCATCTGTCCGCAGCAGATCGAAGAGGCGCTGATGTCAGGTATCACCACCATGCTCGGCGGCGGCACCGGTCCGGCGCACGGCACGCTGGCCACCACCTGTACGCCGGGGCCATGGCACATGGCCCGCATGATCCAGTCCTTCGATGCCTTCCCGATGAACATCGGCCTGTCGGGCAAGGGCAATGCCTCGCTGCCCGCAGCCCTCGAGGAAATGGTGCTGGGCGGCGCCTGCTCGCTGAAGCTGCACGAGGACTGGGGCACGACGCCGGCGGCGATAGACTGCTGCCTGTCGGTCGCCGACGACTATGACGTGCAGGTGATGATCCACACCGACACGCTGAACGAATCCGGCTTTGTCGAGAACACCGTCGCGGCTATCAAGGGCCGCACCATCCACGCCTTCCACACCGAGGGCGCCGGCGGCGGCCACGCGCCCGACATCATCAAGGTCTGCGGCCTGCCCAACGTCATTCCGTCCTCGACCAACCCGACGCGGCCCTACACGGTCAACACGCTGGCCGAGCATCTCGACATGCTGATGGTCTGCCATCATTTGTCGCCGTCGATCCCCGAAGACATCGCCTTTGCCGAAAGCCGCATCCGCAAGGAGACCATCGCGGCGGAAGACATTTTGCACGACATCGGCGCCTTCTCGATCATCTCATCGGACAGCCAAGCCATGGGCCGCGTCGGCGAAGTGGCGATCCGTACCTGGCAGACCGCCGACAAGATGAAGCGCCAGCGCGGCTCGCTGCCGCAGGAGACCGGCAACAACGACAATTTCCGCGTCCGCCGCTACATCGCCAAATACACGATCAACCCGGCCATCGCGCATGGGCTGTCCAGGGATATCGGCTCGATCGCGGTGGGCAAACGCGCCGACCTGGTGCTGTGGAACCCTGCCTTCTTCGGCGTCAAGCCGGACATGGTGCTGATCGGCGGCATGATCGCCGCCGCCCCGATGGGCGACCCCAACGCCTCGATCCCGACGCCGCAGCCGATGCACTACCGGCCCATGTTCGGCGCCTATGGCAAGGCAAGGACCAACTCGTCGGTGACCTTTGTTTCGAAAGCCGCGCTCGAGTCAGGCCTGCACGGCAGGCTTGGCGTCGACAAGCAGTTCGTCGCTGTTGAAAACACCCGCGGCGGCATCGGCAAGCATTCGATGGTGCTCAACGACGCCACGCCGCATGTCGAGGTTGACCCCGAAACCTATGAGGTCCGCGCCGACGGTGAATTGCTCACCTGCGAACCGGCGACGGTGCTGCCGATGGCGCAGAGGTATTTTCTGTTTTGATGCCAATCTGTCGACCGAGACTCGTGAACTTGGTCAAATGTGCCTGAGGAGACGCGCTTCTCACCCGTGCGCCCAGAAAAGCGCACGCACTTTGTCAGCTGTCGGCACAAAACCGTACACGGTTTGTCAACACCGAGATCGAGACGTGTCGTTGGATGGCCTTGATCGACCTGCATCCTCTGCTTCCAACTTGGAAATCTGGCGCCTTTGGCGCAATATAAGCTGCATGAACAAGATTTTTCGCAAACAGCAATTGACGCCCTATGAGGCCGATTATGCTCAGTGGTGCGCCGAACAGGGCGCGCTGTTGCGCGAAGGTCGTCTGTCCGACCTCGACCGCGAGAATCTTGCCGAGGAGATCGAGAGCTTGGGGCGGAGCGACAAAAGGGAAATTGCGAGCAGGCTTGGCACCTTGATCCTTCATTTGCTCAAATGGGGTTTTCAGCCTGAGCAGCGCAAAACTGGATGGCTGCTCACAATCCGTGAGCAGCGACATCGGATTGAAAACCTGCTCGATGAAAGTCCGAGTCTGAAGGCGTATCCGGGGCAGATGCTCGGACGAGAGTTCAAGATAGCAAGATTAAAGGCGCTAGACGAAACCGGCTTGAGAGATCGCGATTTCCCTGTTGATTGTCCATACGCGATCAGGGAAATTCTAGACCATGACTATTTTCCAGGTACGCCGTGGTCTTCGGATAAACTTATTCGCGAGTAGCCGAGAAGTGGCCGTCGCAGATATTTCATCGCGTCGTGAGCATTAGGTCGTGAACTCATAAATGCTGGATGATTGAGACGCTGGAAAGCAATCACCCGTCGGCCTACAATCTGACTATGCCGTTCGCCCGCAAATTAATTCTTCATGTTCCGGTATCGGATGAGACCTTG
>NZ_RZRT01000029.1:0-79250 GCF_003998295.1 Mesorhizobium sp. M7A.F.Ca.US.011.01.1.1 | reverse complement strand
TTCAGGTTGATGGTTCACCGGTGGGAAGGGACCGAGCCATGCCACGGCCTGTCCTCGAAAGGACGACCAGGATCCCCTCGGTCTCCTTCCCACTTCAGACATAGCATGGGAACAACACACAGGATCCTCGGGTCTGCGCTGCGTCGCTTCGCTCCTTGCTCCGCCCGTGGATGACGAAGTGATGGGCGTTTCGGCTAATCCCCAAGGTCTGCGGCAATCAAACGACTGGGAAGTTGATCCCGTGCTTGCGCATTTGGCGGGACACTACCCCTTCGGCTTCAGCCCATCCAAGAACAGCTGCTCCAAGAACCTTGCCGCATCCTCGAAGCGGCCGTCGCCGCCGCGGTTCGGCCCGAGCACGGCGCGGACCTGGACGTCGAAATCGGCATAGTGCTGCGTCGTCGCCCAGATCGAGAAGATCAGGTGCCAGGGGTCGGTGCGGGCGATCTTGCCGGCGCGCATCCAGCCCTTGATGACGGCGGCCTTCTCGTCGACCAGCGTTTTCAGGTCGCCGGCCAGCAGCGGCATGATGCGCGGCGCGCCTTGCAGGATCTCGTTGGCGAACAGCCGGCTCTCGCGTGGAAAGTCGCGCGCCATCTCCAGCTTGCGCCTGATGTAGCTGCGCAGTTCGGTAAGAGGATCCCCAATGTCGTCGAGTTCGCGCAGTGGCGCCAGCCAGGTGTCGAGCAGGCGCTGCATCAGCGTTTCGTGGATGTCTTCCTTGCGGCGGAAATAATAGAGCAGGTTCGGCTTCGACATGCCGGCGGCTTCGGCGATCTGGTCGATGGTCGAGCCGCGGAAACCGTTGGTGGAGAAAACCTCGAGCGCCGCCTCCAGGATGAGTTCGCGCTTTTCCTGTTGGATGCGGGTACGGCGAGGGGCGTCCGTGCTGGTTGTCATCGTTGCCAGCCCTCGCGTTGCCAAACCTCGCGTTCAGGGTCATCTGGACCAATTCTCTGGACCAGTTTTTCCCTAGCCTGTGGAACGCACTTCAGGTGCCGCATTTCCGCTAGTAATCCCTTGACCGCCGACAGGGCGGTGCTAACGTTTGTCCAATCGGTCAAAAATTTGCGTAGCATGAAAACGCAGCAAAGACCAAGCGTTGGGCGCACCGAAACAGATTACAAGGGGAAGTCCTGGTCATGTCCAACCGGCTGAAAGTCACGCCGAACGATCTCAGCGCATTCTGGATGCCGTTCACGGCAAACCGGCAGTTCAAGCAGGCGCCGCGCATGATGGTGTCCGCCAAGGACATGCATTACACGACCAGCGACGGCCGCAAGGTGCTCGACGGCACCGCCGGTCTGTGGTGCGTCAATGCCGGCCACTGCCGTCCGAAGATCACCGAGGCGATCCAGCATCAGGCGGCCGAACTCGATTATGCGCCGGCTTTCCAGATGGGCCATCCGATCGTCTTCGAGCTGGCCAACCGCCTGGTCGACCTCGCGCCTAAGGGCATGGACCATGTCTTCTTCACCAATTCCGGCTCGGAATCGGTCGAAACCGCGCTCAAGATGGCGATTGCCTATCATCGCGTGAAGGGCGAGGCTTCGCGTACCCGCCTGATCGGCCGCGAGCGCGGTTATCACGGCGTCAATTTCGGCGGAATCTCGGTCGGCGGCATCGTCACCAACCGCAAGATGTTCGGCACGCTGCTCGGCGGCGTCGACCATATGCCGCACACGCATCTGCCGGAAAAGAACGCTTTCACCAAGGGCGTGCCGGAGTATGGCGCCGAACTCGCCAACGAACTGGAGCGTATCGTCGCCCTGCATGACGCTTCCACGATCGCCGCCGTCATCGTCGAGCCGGTCGCCGGCTCCACCGGCGTCATCCTGCCGCCGAAGGGCTATCTCGAGAGGCTACGCGAAATCTGCACCAAGCATGGCATCCTGTTGATCTTCGACGAGGTCATCACCGGTTTCGGCCGTCTCGGCACGCCGTTCGCCGCCGACTATTTCGGTGTCACGCCCGATATCATGACCACCGCCAAGGGCGTCTCCAACGGCGTCATCCCGATGGGCGCGGTGTTCGTGAAGAAGGAGATCCACGACGCCTTCATGACCGGCCCCGAGCACATGATCGAGTTCTTCCACGGCTACACCTATTCGGGCAACCCGATCGCCTGCGCGGCTGCACTCGGCACGCTGGACACCTACAAGGAAGAGGGCCTTTTGACCCGCGGCGAGGAGCTGGCGCCGTACTGGGAAGACGCGCTGCATTCGCTGAAGGGCGAGCCGAACGTCATCGATATCAGGAACATCGGCCTGATCGGTGCGATCGAGCTGGCGCCGATCGCCGGCCAGCCGACCAAGCGGGCCTTCTCGGCCTTCGTCAAGGCGTTCGAGCGCGGCGCGCTGATCCGCACCACCGGCGACATCATCGCACTGTCGCCGCCGCTGATCATCACCAAGGGCCAGATCAACGAATTGATCGACCATGTGCGCGATGTGCTGAGGTCGATAGATTGAAGAACTGGACGCGGATATCCCTCCCCCTCGAGGGGAGGGTGGCCGCGAAGCGGTCGGGTGGGGTCGGTGCGGCAGTGCGCCGACCTGATCTTTTGCTGCGCGGTCTCTGCTGATGCCCCGTACCCGCGTGAGCTTCGAAATGCGCCAGAAGGCGCGCGCGGTTCGAGTTCATGCGACCAAGGGCGAATCCCTGCTGTGGTATGAACTGCGTGAGCTGAAATCGAGCGGCATCAAGTTTCGCCGCCAGTGCCCGATTGGGCCTTATATCGTCGACTTCGCTTGCCTCGCGGTGAAGCTGATCGTCGAGGTCGATGGTGACCTGCACGAACACGAGAAGGGCAAGCGGCACGATGCCGTTCGCGATGCCTATTTGCGCTCGCTCGGGTTTGACGTCTTTCGCGTTGACGAGCCGGATGTCATAAACAACGCTTGGCATGTCGCGCAGCTGGTCAAGGGGAAGGTTGAGCATATGTCAGCCGACCCCACCCGACCGCTTCGCGGCCACCCTCCCCTCGAGGGGGAGGGGGACGCCCCGCAATCGATGAGGTTTTAGGCATGGCCGCACCCGGCGAGAATCTGCGAATCAATTCAGACCGTTTGTGGGATTCCATCATGGAGATGGCGAAGATCGGCCCCGGCATTGCCGGCGGCAACAATCGCCAGACCGTGACCGACGAAGACGGCGAAGGGCGGCATCTGTTCAAGCGCTGGTGCGATGCGGCCGGGCTCGAAATGGGCGTCGATGAAATGGGCACGATGTTTGCCCGCCGCGAAGGCACCGATCCCAGCCTGCCGCCGGTCTATGTCGGCAGCCATCTCGATACGCAGCCGACCGGCGGCAAGTATGACGGCGTGCTCGGCGTGCTGGGTGGGCTTGAAGTGGTGCGCTCTCTCAACGATCTCGGCATCAAGACCAAACATCCGATCGTCGTCACCAACTGGACGAACGAGGAGGGCTCGCGCTTCGCGCCGGCGATGATGGCGTCCGGCGTGTTCGCCGGCGTGCTCGACCAGGCCGATGTGTACGGGCATGTCGACAAACAGGGCAAGAAATTCGGCGAGGAACTCGAGCGCATCGGCTGGAAAGGCAGCGAGAAGGTCGGTGACCGCAAGATCCACGCCTTCTTCGAACTGCATATCGAACAGGGTCCGATCCTCGAGGACGAAGATATCGACATTGGTGTCGTCACCCATGGCCAGGGCCTTAAATGGCTGCAGGTGACGCTGACCGGCAAGGAAGCCCACACCGGCTCGACGCCGATGCCCAAGCGCCGCAATGCCGGGCTCGGCATGGCGCGGGTGATCGAACTGGTGCACGAGATCGCCATGGACTACCAGCCCGATGCCGTCGGCGCGGTCGGCCACATGGAGGTCTATCCCAATTCGCGCAACATCATCGCCGGGCGCACCGTCTTCACCGTCGATATCCGCTCGCCGGAAAAGGAAGTGCTGGACGCGATGGATGGCCGCATCCGCGAAGGCATCGACACGATCTGCGATGCACTCGACATCCGCTACGAGATCGACCAGGTCGGCGCTTTCGATCCGGTGACCTTTGATGCCGGCTGCGTCAAGGCGATCCGTGATGCCGCCGAACGCCTCGGCTATTCCCACCGCAACATCGTCTCCGGCGCCGGCCACGACGCCTGCTGGATCAACCGCGTCGCGCCCACCGCCATGGTGATGTGCCCTTGCGTCGATGGCCTCAGCCACAACGAGGCCGAGGAGATCAGCAAGGAATGGGCCTCGGCGGGCGCGGACGTTTTGTTCCACGCGGTGGTGGAGACGGCGGAGATCGTCGGGTGAGAGGTCGGCGCTGTACCCCCATCCCTAACCCCTCCCCACAAGGGGGAGGGGGACTTCCGTTGGTGCTAATCTTGGCAAATTGTCTACGTTTCCACACCGAGAGGAAAGTTTGGGCTCGCGGCAGCGTTCCCTCCCCCTTGTGGGGAGGGTTAGGGTGGGGGTCCACCTTCGCAAGAATCCTTTTTATGCATTCTTTCAAAGGCTTTGAACGTCGGGCTGTGATAGCGCGACGCCAAGTCTCCCTCCCTTGCGGGGAGCGATTGAGGGTGGGGGGTACTCTTGGCACCGACCGGAATTGATCCTGCTGCTATCGAACGTGCCAGGGTCCTGCGTCGGAACATGACGGAAGGCGAGCGGAAGCTCTGGTCCGAGTTGAAGGAGTTCCGTCGCCTATACGGTTTACACGCCAGAAAGCAGGCACCGATCGGCCCTTACGTTGCTGACTTTGTTCTGCATGAGAAGAACCTCGTTATCGAGGTGGATGGAGAGCATCACTTCACGCCGGAGCAAATGGAGAAGGATCGGACACGCGACGCATGGTTTGGCCGACAGGGCTATCGTGTATTGCGGTTTTCGACCGGAGATCTGGCGAACTCTTTCGATGGTTGCATCGAGGAGATATTGGGAGAAGTTGGAGTCATGTAGCGCCGCCGCTTCGGTCCTGAACCGATCTGAAACACTACCGAGACGCTCGTAAGAAGCGCGGCAAGAACAAGGGAACAACCAATGACCAAAGTCATCCGAAACGGCACCATCGTCACTGCCGACCGCACCTGGAAGGCCGATGTGCTGATGCAGCCCGGCAAGATCGTGGCCATCGGTTCGGGCCTGCATGGCGACCACGAGTTCGATGCCACCGGCTGCTATATCATGCCGGGCGGCATCGACCCGCACACCCATCTCGAAATGCCGTTCATGGGCACCTATTCGGCCGATGATTTCGAATCCGGCACGCGCGCGGCGCTCTCCGGCGGCACGACGATGGTGGTCGATTTCTGCCTGCCGGCGCCGCAGCAGTCGCTGCTCGAAGCCTTGCAGATGTGGGACAACAAGACCTCGAAGGCGTCGTGCGACTACTCCTTCCACATGGCGATCACCTGGTGGGGCAAGCAGGTGTTCGACGAGATGGCCACTGTCGTCGACAAGGGCATCACCTCGTTCAAGCATTTCATGGCCTACAAGGGCGCGCTGATGGTCGACGACGACGAGATGTATGCGTCGTTCCAGCGCTGCGCCGATCTCGGCGCGCTGCCGCTGGTGCATGCCGAGAATGGCGACGTCGTTGCCGCCCTGTCGCAGAAGCTGCTGGCTGCCGGCAACAACGGCCCGGAGGGCCATGCCTATTCGCGGCCGCCGGAAGTGGAAGGCGAGGCGACCAACCGCGCCATCATGATCGCTGACATGGCCGGCGTGCCGCTCTATGTCGTGCATGTCTCCTGCGAGCAGAGCCACGAAGCGATCCGCCGGGCGCGTCAGAAGGGCATGCGGGTGTTCGGCGAGCCGCTGATCCAGCATCTGACGCTGGACGAGAGCGAGTATTTCAACAAGGACTGGGATCATGCGGCGCGCCGCGTGATGAGCCCGCCCTTCCGCAACAAATTGCACCAGGATTCGCTGTGGGCCGGCCTGCAGGCGGGATCACTGCAGGTGGTGGCGACCGACCATTGCGCCTTCACCACCAAGCAGAAGCGCAACGGCGTCGGAGATTTCACCAAGATCCCGAACGGCACCGGCGGCCTCGAAGACCGCATGCCGGTGCTGTGGACGACAGGCGTCAACACCGGCCGACTGACGATGAACGAGTTCGTCGCGGTGACCTCGACCAACATCGCCAAGATCCTCAACATGTATCCGAAAAAGGGCGCCATCGTCGAAGGCGCGGATGCCGACATCGTCGTCTGGGATCCCAAGCGAAAGAAGAAGATCACTTCTAAGCAGCAGCAGTCCGTCATCGACTACAACGTGTTCGAAGGGTTCGAGGTGACCGGTCTGCCGCGGTTCGTGTTCTCGCGTGGCGAACTGTCGATCCAGGAGGCCGAGATCAAGGCCAAGCCCGGGCATGGAGAATTCGTCGGCCGCGAGCCGAATGCGGCGGTCAACCGGGCGCTGTCGACGTGGAAGGAAATCTCCGCGCCGCGCAAGGTGGAACGCACCGGCATCCCGGCGACCGGGGTTTGAGCTTGGCGCGTTCGGCCGCGCTCATTTCGTTGGTGGTGGCGGCAAGTGTCGCTGGTCCGGCAGCAGCGGACGGCCTACTGGCCGGCTCCTGGGGCAATGATGTCGGCTGCGCCGGCGTCAAAGCCGGTTATCAGGAGAGCGATGCCTATATCGTGCTGACCGCCGAAGGCATCGAGACCTATGGCAGCGGCTGCCGGTTCACGCAGCAATTGACATCGGTGCTGGGCGCGCAATCGCTTGGCGCGACCTGTTCGGCGGAAGGCGAGGCGGGAACGACAATCGAAACCGTCGTGGTCACCAACAAGGGAGAGGATGGTTTCTTCGTCACCATCCCCGGCCTTGAGGAAATGGGGCCGCTGCAATTATGTTCGTGACGGTGCCGATGGCGGCCATTCCGTCGATGCTGGCCTCACGCGACCAGCGCATCCAGTTCCGGCAGCAGGACGACGCTTTCCTGTTCGTTGGGATCGGTGCGCGCAATGACGGCCGAAGACGGGGCGCTGCTCAGATTGGCCGGCAGATGCGGCACGCCGGCGGGAATATAGAAAAGGTCGCCGGCCTTGGTGACGATATGATGCTCGAGCCGGTCGCCGTACCAAGTGTGGACTTCGCCGGAGAGCACATAGATCGCCGTCTCGTGGCTCTCATGCATATGCGCCTTGGCGCGCGCGCCGGGCGGGATGGTGAGCATGTGCATGCAGATGCCGGAGGCGCCGACGGTTTCGGCGGTAATGCCGGCGAAATAGGTCAATCCCTGCTTGCCTTCATAAGTGCTTTCAGGGCGGATAAGATGACAAGTGGGTTTGGGCGACATCGGGGAAACTCCGGGCGTCGATCGAGTGGGACAAGACCAATGGGACAGGGCGAGTGGAAAACAACATCGCGATAAAAGCAATCGGATTCCAGCCGCCGCAGGGACGGAAACAGGCAGGCGGCAGCCGATGACGGGGACTTCGCCAGCCGTCGTCGCGGCAAGCAAACTCGGACTGACCTTCCAGACCAATGACGGGCCGGTGCAGGCGCTGTCCAATGTCGATCTCACCATCGGCAAAGGGGAGTTCGTCTCCTTCATCGGGCCTTCGGGCTGCGGCAAGACCACGCTGCTGCGCGTCATCGCCGATTTGGAGAAGCCGACCTCGGGGACGATTTCGGTCAACGGCATGACAGCAGAGCAGGCGCGCGAGAAACGCGCCTATGGCTATGTCTTTCAGGCCGCCGCGCTGTTTCCCTGGCGGACGATCGAGCGCAATGTCGGGCTGCCGCTGGAGATCATGGGTCTGTCCAAGGCGGAGCAAGGCGAGCGTATCAAGCGCACGCTCGAGCTCGTCAACCTCTCTGGCTTCGAGAAGAAATATCCCTGGCAGCTTTCGGGCGGCATGCAGCAGCGCGCCTCGATTGCCCGTGCGCTGGCCTTCGACGCCGACCTGCTGCTGATGGACGAGCCGTTCGGCGCCCTTGACGAGATCGTGCGCGACCATCTCAACGAGCAATTGCTGGAACTGTGGGGACGCACCAACAAGACGATCTGCTTCGTCACGCATTCCATTCCGGAGGCCGTCTATCTGTCGACGCGCATCGTCGTCATGTCACCGCGGCCGGGCCGCGTCAGCGACATCATCGAATCGACGCTGCCGAGAGAGCGGCCGCTCGACATCCGCGAGACGCCGGAGTTTCTGGCGATCGCAGCGCGCGTGCGCGACGGGCTGCGGGCAGGGCACAGCTATGATGATTGAGCGGGTGCAGGGTGATCTGCCTCCTCTCCCCACCGGGGAGAGGGTGGCTGGAGCGAAGCGGAGGTCGGGTGAGGGGGCGGCCACCCGCGCCTTCGTCATCCTAGGGCGGAGCAACGGCGAAGCGGCCTGCGTAAAGCGAGCGGCCACCCACGCCTTCGTCATCCTAGGGCGGAGCAGGCGCGAAGCGGCCTGCGTAGACCCTAGGATCCATGCCGTGACGTCTGCCGAAAGGCCAAAACGGGTGAGAATATCGGCCAAGCAGGGCGAGGCACAGGGAGCCATGTTCCGCACCGTTGCGGAGCGCAGAGGTAACGGCATGGATCCTAGGGTCTGCGCCGCGTCGCTTCGCTCCTTGCTTCGCCCTAGGATGACGAACGCGTGGTGGGTCGCTCGCGTTACGCAGAGCGCACGCCTGTCCGGCGAGGTCTGCTGATGGACACCTTCCGCGACAAACTCATCCCCGTCACCTCCATCCTCGCTGGCGTGGTCGTGCTCTGGTATGTTTTCGCCGTCATCCTCAACGCGCCGTTCCAGCGCGATCTCGACCGCCGTGCCGGTGAAACCTCCACGTTCAGCGAACTCATCGGCAAGACGCTGTCGCAGCCGAAGCCGACATTGCCGGCGCCGCACCAGGTGGCGGTGAATTTCTTCGAGAACACCTTCCAGCGGCCCATCACCTCGAACCGCAGCCTCGTCTACAATGCCTGGGTGACGCTATCGTCGACGCTGCTCGGCTTTGCCTTCGGCACCGCGCTCGGCATCATCATTGCGGTCGGCATCGTGCATGTGGCGACGCTCGACCGCAGCCTGATGCCGTGGATCATCGCCTCGCAGACCATCCCCATCCTGGCGGTGGCGCCGATGATCATCGTTGTGCTGGGGGCGATCGGCATCAGCGGCCTGATCCCGAAGGCGATGATCTCCACCTATCTGTCGTTCTTCCCGGTGACTGTCGGCATGGTGAAGGGGCTGCGCTCGCCCGAGATCATGCATCTCGACCTGATGCACACCTACAATGCCAGTCGCGCGCAGACCTTCTGGAAGTTGCGCGTGCCGGCTTCGGTGCCGTTCCTGTTCACCTCGATGAAGGTGGCGGTGGCGGCAAGCCTGGTCGGCGCCATCGTTGGCGAACTGCCGACCGGCGCTGTCGCGGGCATCGGTGCCAAGCTTTTGGCGGGCGCCTATTACAGCCAGTCCATCGACATCTGGTCGGCGCTGGTCGCCGGTTCGGTGGTGGCCGCACTTCTGGTCATGGTGGTCGGCATTGCCGGGCGTATCGTCGACCGCGCCATGGGCGGGAGGCCGGCATGAACTGGCTGAAACCCTCCTGGCAAGCGGTGCTGGCGATCGTGCTGTGCGTGATCGCTGTGGCGCTCGGCCCGATCGCCGCGCCGAAAGTGGATGCACTGGCGCAGCCCGCAGGGACGTTGATATATCCCTATGCGGCGACGAACTGGCTGATCTTTGGCGTGCTGCTTGTCGCCGCTTTGATCTCGATGGCCAGAATACCGTCCATCGTCGAAGCCGTTGTGCTTTTCATCGGCGCGCATCTGGTCGCCTGGCTGCTGATTGGTGGCGTCGCCGGCTTCGAAGGTCTGGCGCGGGCGCCGTATTTCCTGCTGCTCACGGCTGCCTGGCTGCTTGGCTGGCGCTGCGTGGCGGTGCTGTCGTCGTTGCGTCCTTTCGCCAAATGGGCTCGCACCGCGCTGCGCCTGATCATCCCGGCCATCTTCGGCGCCTGGATCCTGATCATCTGGGAAGCGGTGACGCGCGGGGCCGGCATACCCTTCATCCTGCTGCCGCCGCCAAGCGCCATCGGCGCACGCATCGCCGGTTCGCTGCCGGTGCTCGGCGCCGATGTCCGCCAGACCATCTTCAAGGCGATGATCTTTGGCTACGTCGTGGGCAGCGGCGCCGGCTTCATCACCGCGGTCCTCGCCGACCGTGTGCCGTTCCTGCGGCGCGGGCTCTTGCCTATCGGCAACATGGTCTCGGCGCTGCCGATCATCGGCGTGGCACCGATCATGGTCATGTGGTTCGGCTTCGACTGGCAGTCCAAGGCGGCGGTGGTCATCATCATGACCTTCTTCCCGATGCTGGTGAACACGGTCGCCGGCCTTGCCGCCTCCGGCCACATGGAGCGCGACCTGATGCGCACCTATGCGTCGGGCTACTGGCAAACCCTGCTGAAGCTCAGGCTGCCGGCCGCCGCGCCCTTCATCTTCAACGCGCTGAAGATCAACTCGACGCTGGCGCTGATCGGGGCCATCGTTGCCGAGTTCTTCGGCACGCCTGTCGTCGGCATGGGCTTCCGCATCTCGACCGAGGTCGGGCGGATGAACATCGACATGGTCTGGGCCGAAATCGCAGTTGCAGCACTTGCGGGTTCGGTCTTTTATGGCGTGGTCGCTCTTGTCGAAAGAGCCGTCACGTTTTGGCATCCCTCTGTCCGTGGTGGATAGGGGCGGTGGGTTTAGGGCACTAACTTCAGAGGGTAAAAAAATGAAAAGACTGATTATTCCCGTTCTGGCCGGCGCGATGTCGCTCGCCGCGTTCCAGGCAATGGCCGCCGACAAGGTGACGTTGCAACTGAAATGGGTCACGCAGGCCCAGTTTGCCGGCTACTATGTCGCCAAGGCCAAGGGTTTCTATGAGGCCGAAGGTCTCGACGTCGACATCAAGCCGGGCGGTCCCGATATCGCGCCCGAGCAGGTGATCGCCGGCGGCGGCGCCGATGTCATCGTCGACTGGATGGGCGGTGCGCTGGCTGCCCGCGAAAAGGGTGTGCCGCTGGTCAACATCGCCCAGCCGTTCAAGAAGGCCGGCATGGAGCTGGTCTGCCCGAAGGACGGCCCGATCAAGACCGAAGCCGACTTCAAGGGTCACACGCTCGGCGTCTGGTTCTTCGGCAACGAGTATCCGTTCTATGCCTGGATGAACAAGCTCGGCCTCAAGACCGACGGCGGCCCGGACGGTGTCACCGTCTTGAAGCAGAGCTTCGACGTGCAGCCGCTGATCCAGAAGCAGGCGGATTGTATCTCGGTCATGACCTACAACGAGTACTGGCAGTTGATCGACGCCGGCTACAAGCCCGAACAGCTGACCGTGTTCAACTACTCGGCCATGGGCAACGACCTGCTCGAGGACGGGCTCTATGCGTCTGAAGACAAGCTCAAGGACCCGGCCTTCGAAGACAAGATGGTGCGTTTCGTGCGCGCCTCGATGAAGGGCTGGAAATACGCCATCGACAACAATGACGAGGCCGCGGGCATCGTCATGGACGGCGGCGGCCAGGACGAGAACCACCAGAAGCGCATGATGAGCGAAGTCGCCAAGCTGATCGACAATGCCGACGGCAAGCTCGACCCGGCGACCTACGAACGCACCGCCAAGGCGCTACTCGACCAGAAGATCATCACCAAGGAGCCGACCGGCGCCTACACCACTGCCATCACCGACAAGGCCGTGAAGTAAGCCTAGTCGGCAACACATCTATCCAGAAAGCGGCGCCTCCGGCAGAAATGTCAGAGGCGCCGTTCTTTTATGGTGTTCATGACGAAGCTGGTTTCGATCGAGGCGACGCATTTCAGCCGCGCGATCTTTTCCTTGATGAAGCGCTCGTACTGTTCGAGGCTTCCCGTCACCACCTTCAGCACATAGTCGCGCGAGCCGGTGACGAGGTGGCGTTCCAGCACCTCTCCCCAGCCGCGTATCGCGTCCTCGAACATCACGATCTCGTCCTCGTTCTGGCGGCTGAGCCGGATGGTGGCGATGGCGACCATGTTCCAGCCGAAGGCTGAGGGATCGACCAGCGTGGTGTAGCCCCTGATAATTCCGGTCTCCTCCAGCCGCCGCACCCGCCTCAGGCAGGGCGACGGCGACAGGCCGATCCGCTCGGCAAGCTCGTGGTTGGTGATGCGGGCGTCGGCTTGCAGCTCACGCAGGATCTTGCGGTCGAAATCGTCGGCTATCTTCTGCTGCACGTTCGGTCCCTCCGGGCAATTTGTTGCGGGAATGCAGCCATGAGAGCCCAAAAATAGCAAGGACTGGTGGAACAGGATCGCATAAATTGCCGTTCAATATTTCACTCGAACAGGCAGGAAAGATCATGACCGCGCCACGCCCGTCGAAAACCCATATCGGCAACCACAAGCTCCACCCGGAGACGCTGATGCTGAGCTATGGCTTCGATCCGCAGCTTTCGGAAGGCGCGGTCAAGCCGCCGGTGTTCCTGACCTCGACCTTCGTGTTCAAGTCGGCGGAAGAAGGACGCGACTTCTTCGATTACACCTCCGGCCGCAAGGAGCCGCCGAGCGGCACGGCGTCCGGCCTGGTCTATTCGCGCTTTAACCATCCCAACAGCGAGATCGTCGAGGACCGTCTGGCAATCTATGAAGGGACGGATGCCTGCATCCTGTTTTCATCAGGCATGTCGGCGATCGCCACGACACTGCTCGCCTATATCAGTCCGGGCGACGTCATCCTTCATTCGCAGCCGCTTTACGGCGGCACCGAGACGCTTTTGACGCGCACGCTCTCCGGTTTCGGCATCGGTGCTGTCGGTTTCGCGGACGGCGTCGACGAGACGGCGGTGCGCTCCGCCGCGGATACTGCCATCGCGAAGGGCCGCGTGTCGGTCATCCTGATCGAGACGCCGTCAAATCCGACCAACAGCCTGGTCGACATCGCGCTGATGCGCAAGATCGCCGACGAGATCGGCGCGAGCCAGGGGTCGACGCCGATCGTCGTCTGCGACAACACGCTGCTCGGCCCGGTGTTCCAGCGGCCGATCGAACATGGCGCCGACGTGTCCGTCTATTCGCTGACCAAATATGTCGGCGGCCATTCCGATCTCATCGCAGGCGCCGCCATGGGCAGCAAGGCGGTCACCAAGCCGATCAAGGCGCTGCGCGGCGCGATCGGCACGCAACTCGACCCGCATTCCTGCTGGATGCTCGGCCGCTCACTGGAGACGCTGTCGATCCGCATGGAGCGGGCCAACGACAATGCGCGGCTGGTCGCCGAATTCCTGCGCGACCACGCCAAGGTCGAGAAGGTGCATTACCTGCCGTTCCTGGGCGAGGACACGCCGGCTGGCCGCACCTACAGGGCGCAATGCACTGGTGCCGGCTCGACCTTCTCCTTCGATATCAAGGGCAGAGAGAAGGCGGCTTTCGCCTTTCTCAACAACCTGCAGATCTTCAAGCTGGCGGTGAGCCTGGGCGGAACGGAGTCCTTGGCCAGCCACCCCGCGGCCATGACGCACTCGGGCATACCCTTCGAGGTGCGCGAGCGCATCGGCGTGCTGGAGACCACGGTCAGGCTGTCGATCGGGGTGGAGCACCCGGACGATCTGATCGCCGACCTGACGCAGGCGCTGGCGGCGGTCTGACGCTCCCCGTATCCGGGGTATCGCGCGGTCCATTAGTTTGCACGTAAGTGTTACTCGCGCGCAGCCATTCGCTCTTATAAGCGTTGTGCCGATACATCCGCGCGCCGGGGAGCCGTGGCTGGATGTCATCAGCAAACGGAGATTCTCATGCGTATCCAATCCTTGGCGCCGATGCTTTCGGCACTGGCCATCTCGGCGTCCTTCCTTACGGCAGCGCCGGCCCTGGCCGAGACGGTGAAGCTGAAAGCGACGCTCGACGGCGCCCAGCAGAACCCGCCGGTGACCACAAAAGGCAAGGGCACCGCAGCTCTTACCTTCGACACGGCCACGAAGAAACTCAGCTGGAACGTCAAATATTCCGGCCTCAGCGGGTCGGCGACCGCCGGGCATATTCACGGCCCAGCCGCGATGGGTGAAAACGCCGGGGTGGCGATCCCGTTCAAGGGCAAGCTCAAGAGCCCGATCAAAGGGTCGGCCGTGCTGACCGACGCGCAGGCCGCCGACCTGATGGGCGGCAAGGACTATGTCAATTTGCACACGGCAGCCAACAAGGACGGCGAAATCCGCGGACAGATCGAGGCCGCGAAATAGCGCAAGCCGCATGACAAAAAGGGGCGGGCGACCGCCTCTTTTTTTGTTTGGACTACGCCTTGTCGCGTATCTGCGTCATCGTCTTGGTCGGCGTGATCGCTTCGGGGTCGAGGCGGATTTCCACGATCGCCGGCTTGCCGCTGGCGCGGGCACGTTCGAAGGCGGGAGCGAAATCGGCGGTCTTGTCGACCGTTTCGCCATGGCCGCCATAGGCGCGGGCGAGAGCCGCGAAGTCGGGGTTCTTAAGATCGGTGGCGACGACGCGGCCGGGATATTCGCGCTCCTGATGCATGCGGATGGTGCCGTAGATGCCGTTGTTGACGACGACCACAATGATAGGCAGGTCATACTGCACGGCGGTGGCGAATTCCTGCCCGTTCATCAGGAAGCAGCCGTCGCCGGCGAAGGCGACCACGGTGCGCTCCGGAAACAGCTCTTTGGCAGCGACGGCCGCAGGCGTGCCATAGCCCATCGAGCCCGATGTCGGCGCACCTTGAGTGGCGAAGCGGCGGAAGCGGTGGAAACGATGCACCCAGGTCGCGTAATTGCCGGCGCCGTTGGTGAGAATGGCGTCGTCGGGCAGCATCTTTTCGAGGTAGTTCATGATCGGGCCCATCTGGACCGAGCCGGGGCCGCTTTCAGGTGGCGTCGACCAGTCGAGATAGGCGGCATGCAGCTTTGGTGTCTCGGCTGCCCAGGTCGGCTCCGAGGCCGGCTTGCGCTTGGCGAAAGCGTCGATGAAGGCGGACGGCGAGGCGTTGATCGCCAGTGTCGGCCTGTAGACGCGGCCGAGTTCGCCGGCGTCGGCATGGACGTGGACCAGTGTCTGGTCGGGGTAGGGGCTTTTCAGCAGCGTGTAGTCCGAGGACGGCATTTCGCCCATGCGGCCGCCGATCAGCAGCACGAGATCGGCCTGCTTGATCGCTGTCGCCAGCTTCGGATTGATGCCGATGCCGACATCGCCGGCATAGTTCGGGTGCAGATGATCGAACAGCATTTGGCGGCGGAAGGAGCAGCCGACCGGCAGTGACCAGGCCTCGGCGATCGTGCGCATCTGTGCCACGGCATCGGCGTCCCAGCGCGTGCCGCCGAGGATGACGAACGGCCGCTTGGACTTGGCCAACAATTTCTCCAACGCATCGAGTTCGGCTTCGCCGGCCCGTGTTTCCACCGGCGTGTGCGGCAAGGCGATGGGCGCCTCGACGATGCTGGTCAGCATGTCTTCCGGCAGCGAGATCACCACCGGGCCGGGGCGGCCCGACGTCGCCACAGTGAAAGCGCGGGTGACGAATTCGGGGATGCGCGAGGCGTCGTCGATCTCGACCACCCATTTGGCGATGTCGCCGAAGAACCTCTTATAATCAACCTCCTGAAAAGCCTCACGCTCCTTGGCGTGGCTGGCGACCTGGCCGATGAACAGGATGACGGGTATAGAATCCTGCATGGCGATGTGGATGCCGGCCGAGGCGTTGGTGGCGCCGGGGCCGCGGGTGACAAAGCAGATGCCGGGCTTGCCGGTCAGGCGGCCGTGGCAATCGGCCATCATCGCGGCACCGCCTTCCTGGCGGCAGACGATGGTGCGGATCGCAGAATCGTGCAGCGCGTCGAGCACCGCCAGATAGGATTCGCCGGGCACGCAATAGATGCGGTCGGTGCCGTTGGCTTCGAGCGCGTCGACGATGAGTTGTCCGCCGGTCTTCATTGTCCAGACTTCTCCAGTTCGGCAAGGATTTCTTGCGTGTGCTCGCCCAGGCGCGGCGACGGGCGCTCGTAGACCAGAGGCGTGCCGGACATCACCATCGGCGCGCGCACCGAAGGCAGAAGATTGCCGTGGCCGTCGTCGAGATCGAGCCGCATGCCGCGTGCAATGGTCTGCGGGTCGGCGAACATCTGGCCGATCGTGTTGATCGGGCTCGCCGGCACGCTGGCCGCTTCCAGCTTGGCCAGCAGCGGGTCGCGGTCAAAAACCTTCAGCGCCTCGATCATGCGCTCGCGCAACTTGACCCGGTTGGCAACCCGGGCGGGATTGGTGGCGAAGTCGGGATTGGCAGGCAGGTCGTCCAGTCCGACAGCGGCGCAGAATTTGGCGAACTGGCCGTCATTGCCGACCGCCAGGATGATGTGCCCATCCCGGACCGGCACCACCTCATACGGGGCGATGTTCATATGCGCATTGCCCATCTGCACCGGCGATTTGCCGGAGACGAGATAGTTCAAATTCTGGTTGCCGAGCGCCGAGATCTGGGTGTCGAAGAGCGCCATGTCGACGTGCTGGCCGTCGCCGGTCTGCTCGGCATGACGCAGTGCTGCCTGGATGGCGATGACCGAATAAAGGCCGGTGAAGATGTCGGAGATGGCGACGCCGGCCTTTTGCGGCTCGCGGCCGACCTCGCCGGTGATCGACATCATGCCGGCCATGGCCTGGATGATGAAGTCGTAGCCGGCGCGGGGCGCATAGGGTCCGTCCTGGCCGAAGCCGGTGATCGAGCAATAGACGAGGCGAGGGTTGATCTTGCGCAGGCTGTCATAGTCGAGGCCGTATTTCTTCAGGCCGCCGAGCTTGAAGTTCTCGATCAGCACGTCCGAGGTGGCGACCAGCCGGCGCACGGTCTCGGCGCCTTCCGGCGTCGAGAAATCGATGGCGATGGAGCGCTTGCCGCGATTGCAGGAATGGTAATAGGCGGCCGACAGGTTCTCGCCGTCCTTGCCCATGACGAAGGGCGGGCCCCATTTGCGGGTGTCGTCGCCGCCATCGGGGCTTTCGACCTTGATGACATCGGCGCCGAGGTCGGCAAGCAATTGCCCGGCCCATGGCCCGGCAAGGATGCGGGCGAGTTCGACGACGCGGACGCCTTTCAGCGGGGGCTCAGCCATGGATCACCGTGGTTGCCGCAATCACCGTGATTGCTGCGAAAGCAGAGCCTCTATCAAGCCCTGCAACGGCTGTCACGGCTCTTGCAATGGGCCAATCCGTCACGCTTTGAGGACTTCGTCGGCCCAAATGGCGAAATCATCCATGATGATGTCGCGATTCACCTCGTTCAGGCTTTCGTGGCGGGTGTCGGCGTAAACCTTTGAAACCAGATTCGAAAAGCCCATCGCGCGCATGCGGCTGGCAAGATGCGTGATCCCTTTGCCATAATCCGAGGCGGGATCCCTTTCGCCGCCGACGATGCTGACGGGCAGGTCGCGCCGGATGCCGGCAAAGCCGGCATCCTTGCCGCCGTTCAGCGCCATCGAGACCACATCGCGCCACATCGACACCGAAGCATCCCAGCCGCAGAGCGGATCGGCGATGTATTTCGCCACTTCCGCCTCGTCGCGCGACAGCCAGTCGAACAATGTGCGGTGATTGGGCACCGCCTTGCCCCAGGCCTGGAAGGTGAGCTTCGGCAGCAGACGCGATGGCACGTCGGAGCCGAGCCGCATCCGTTCCCAGGCAAGGATGCCCAGCGCCACCTGGCCGAGAAGGCCAGCTGAGAAATTGCCGTTCCAGATCGCGGCGGCATGAACGCGAGGCGAATGGCGCAACAGGTAGTTCAGCGCGACCGACGCACCCATCGAATGGCCAAACAGGATGACCGGTCTGTTTGGCTGTTCGCTGGCGATGAGATCATGGATGGCGCCGATATCGGCGATCACCTTGGCCGGGCCGTCCTTGTCGGCGAACCTGCCCAGCGGCGCGTCGGGGGCCTTGGTCGCGCCATGGCCGCGATGATCGTGGACATAGACATGGAAGCCGCGGGAGCCAAGAAAATCGGCAAAGCGGGCATAGCGCGCTGCGTGCTCGGCCAGTCCATGATTGATCTGGACGACGGCGCGTGCCCGGCCATCGGCCTGCCTGACGAAAAGATTGAGCTCGGCACCGGTTGGGGAGCGAACCACGCGCTGCTGGCTGAATGACATGCCGCCTGGTCCCGCCCTTGCATTATCGTCGTTGGCTTTGTTTGCGCCGGCCCACATTATGCGTCAATCCGGCAACCCCGCTTTTCGCGACGATGTTTCTTGCGTTCGGCCAGCAAAATATCGCAATTCTGACATGGAGACAGCTTCAGTCTGTCGCCCACTTGTCCAGCCGGGGATTTTCCATGCGTATTGCTGTCGTTTTCGGATTGGCCATGCTGGCCGCGTCGCTGGCTGGGGCGGCGCGTGCCGACGTCAAGATGAGCGGCTCCTTTGTGGCCGACGCTGCCTGTCCGGCAACGCAAGCCATCAAGAACGGCAAGAACCCCGGCAATGTCTCGACCGATGCCGGGCAGAGCTATCAGTTGCTTGCCGGCAACAAGGACACGCCGACGCATTATCTCATCCTGGTGCCGGGCGCCGATCCGGAGCGCCGCTGGGTGAAGGTCAGCTGCGGCCACGTTTCCGGCAGCAGCGCGGCGACCGTGCCGGCCGCACCTGACGGGCAAGGCAAGCCGGCGGCATCGGGAAAACCCGAATACGTCTTCGCGCTGAGCTGGCAGCCGGCCTTCTGCGAAACCAAGTCGAACAAGACCGAATGCAGGGCGCAAAGTGCCGGTGATTTCGACGCCACGCATTTCACCTTGCACGGGCTGTGGCCGCAGCCGAACGGCAATTTCTACTGCCAGGCGACAGCGAGCGACAAGGCCAACGACAATCCGGCCCACTGGAAAGACCTGCCGCCGGTCAATCTTGACGCCAACACCCGCACGGAGCTCGATCAGGTGATGCCTGGCACGGCCTCCCACCTCGATCGGCATGAATGGATCAAGCACGGCACCTGCTACGGCAAGAGCCAGCAGGACTATTTCTCCGACGCGCTCAATTTGATGCGCGCGGTGAACAGCTCGCCGGTGCGCGATCTCTTTGCCAAGAACATCGGCGGCAAGCTGACGGCGGACCAGATCCGCGGCGCTTTCGACACTGCCTTCGGGGCGGGAGCAGGGGATCGCGTGCGCGTTTCCTGCGTCATCGATCCGTCGAGCGGCAGGCGGCTGATCGGCGAACTGACGCTCGGCCTCGCGGGTCCGATCGGGCCCAACAGCTCGCTTAAGGATCTGCTGCTGGCTTCGGTGCCGACCAACAAGGCCGGCTGCCCGACAGGCAATGTCGACGCGATCGGGTTCCAGTAAGTACGGGCGGTTTCCTGGTGGCGGTTTCCACCGTGACCGGTCTTCGGCGGCAGAAGAAGTCGTAACGACAGAACTAGATCTGTGCGGATTTGGTCCGCGCAGCGGCCGTGTCGGCTTCTTGGCCGCCCGGCTCGCCGACGACGCGATCGCGGCCGGTCGACTTCGCCTTGTAGAGACGCTGGTCGGCAAGCGCGAACAGGTCGGCAAGGCAGCGCGTGGTTTCGCTGACGCTGGAAACGCCGGCGCTGACGGTGAATTCGAATCGACTGGTAGCCGCTGAAGCCTTGATCGCATGGCGAATGCTTTCGCCAAACAGCCTGGTGACCGAGTGCGGACGAGAACTGAGGATGGCGAATTCCTCACCGCCGATGCGGAACACCTGGTCCTCGGGACTGGCGACCTCGCGCAGCAGCGCGGCAACGGCTTTCAACACCTTGTCGCCTTCGGCATGGCCGAAACGGTCATTGATCGATTTGAAATGGTCGACGTCGATGATCAGCAGGCTGAGCGGCCTTGCGGTGCGCAGGCTGACCTGGACGGCGGCTTCACCGTCGGCGTCGAAGCGCCCGCGGTGCAGCAGGCCGGTCAGGCCGTCCCGTCCGACATGTTCGACCAGCGCTTCGTAGCGTTCGCGATAGGTCAGCGTATCGAAGATATCGGTCAATCCGCGCGGCGCGGTGACTTGGCGCTCCTCGAACCATTTGAGATAGGCGACGAGCATGGTGCTGAACGTCACCGCCGCCGCCATCTTGGCGAACCAGCCGCCGAAAAAGACGGCTATCGGCGCGCCGGCAACGAAATGCAGGGCGGTGAAAAACCCGGCCTGGTCGAAGGTCAGCACGCAAGCGACCGAAATCAGGATGCGCGCGAACGGCGCCTTGCGCAGATAACGCCCGAGCTTTTCATAAAGCAGGATGATCAGGATGGCATCGACGAACAGCAGCGTCGTGCCCCACACCATCAGCCAGCCCATCTGGTCGATGAAGCCGATGTCTGGAAGCCTGCCGTCGGGAAGTGCCGCGATGACGTGCAGGCGCAGCAGCAGCACCAGCCCGATCATCAGCGCATTGCCGAGCAGCAGGCCGTAGATCGGCTGACGCACAGTTGCAGCGTCCTCCTTCATATAGAGCAGCAAAAGCATCACCAGCTTGCCGGAAAACAGCACCGCCGAGCCAGGCGAGACCATGCCGAACGGCAAGGCGACGTAAAAAACGCTGGCGAGGTAGGTCTCGAGGAAGTGCATGACACCGAGCGCGCAGATGAACACGCCGAGGCCGATGCGCCTCCGGAAGCGGAAAAGCGTCACCATGACGCTGAAGTAGACGACCGCTTCGGCAAGGAGCAGGAAACTGTTCAGCAATGCCGTCGACCCGATCTCTTTCTCGAAATCGCGAATAGCGAGCGATTCCACTCCGATCCTGTTTTGACGCCGAAGAGTTAACCGGAGATTTCAGCACGCTTCGTGCTGGTGGAAAACTTCGGCGGTTGGCGGACACTTCCGCGTGTGACCGGGCAGATATGGCAAAAGCGATTGCCGTTCGCCGCCGCATCGCCTACATAGCGGCCAACCTCCACTCAATTCGACAGATCCAGTCAGTTTTCTGGGCCAGTCAGTTTTTTCAGGGAAAGCGCGCGTGGCACGCCAGTTCATCTATCACATGGCCGGCCTCAACAAGGCCTATGGCACCAAGAAGGTGCTCGAGAATGTCCATCTCTCCTTCTATCCCGACGCCAAGATCGGCATCCTCGGCCCCAACGGTTCGGGCAAGTCGACGATCCTCAAGATCATGGCCGGGCTCGACAAGGAGTGGAACGGCGAAGCCTGGCTGGCCGAAGGCGCCACCGTCGGCTACCTGGCGCAGGAGCCGGCGCTCGATCCGGACAAGACCGTGTTCGAAAACATCATGGAAGGCGTTGCCGCCAAGACCGCGATCATCGAACGCTATAACGAATTGATGATGAACTACTCCGACGAGACGGCCGACGAGTCGGCCAAGCTCCAGGACGAGATGGACCGGCTCAACCTGTGGGATCTCGAACAGCAGGTCGAGATGGCGATGGAAGCGCTGGGCTGCCCGCCCAAGGATTCGGAAGTCACCAAGCTTTCGGGCGGCGAGCGGCGCCGTGTCGCGCTCTGCCAGCTCTTGCTGCGCCAGCCCGACCTTTTGCTGCTCGACGAACCGACCAACCATCTCGACGCCGAAACCACGGCGTGGCTGGAAAAGCATTTGCGTGCCTATCCGGGCGCCGTGATGATCATCACCCACGATCGCTACTTCCTCGACAACGTCACCGGCTGGATCCTCGAACTCGATCGCGGCCGCGGCATTCCCTATGAGGGCAACTACACCAAATACCTCGAAGCCAAGGCCAAGCGCCTCAAGCAGGAAGGCCGCGAGGACGACGCCCGACAGCGCGCCATCGGCCGCGAGCGCGAATGGATCCAGTCGAGCCCGAAGGCCCGCCAGACGAAGTCCAAGGCGCGTATCCAGGCGTTCCAGGATCTTTTGGATGCAGCCGACAAGCGGCGTCCGAGCGATACGCAGATCGTCATTCCGCATGGCGAGCGGCTCGGCAATGTGGTGATCGAGGCGGAAGGCCTGTCGAAGGGCTTTGGCGACACGCTTTTGATCGACGGCCTGGAATTCAAGCTGCCGCCCGGCGGCATCGTCGGCGTCATCGGCCCGAACGGCGCCGGCAAGACGACGCTGTTTCGCATGATCACCGGCCAGGAAAAGCCGGATGCGGGCTCAGTGCGCGTCGGCGAAACGGTGAAGCTCGGCTATGTCGACCAGAGCCGCGATGCGCTCGATCCGTCAAAGACGGTGTGGGAAGAGATTTCCGGCGGCGCCGAAGTGGTCAAGCTCGGCAAGTTCGAGGCCAACACGCGTGCCTATTGCGCGTCGTTCAACTTTCGTGGCGGCGACCAGCAGCAGAAGGTCGGCAATCTGTCCGGCGGCCAGCGCAACCGCGTGCATCTGGCCAAGATGCTGAAGACCGGCGGCAATGTGCTGCTGCTCGACGAACCGACCAACGATCTCGATACGGAAACGCTGGCCGCGCTTGAAGACGCGCTGGAAAACTTCGGCGGCTGCGCCGTCATCATCTCGCACGATCGCATGTTCCTCGACCGCCTGGCGACGCACATCCTTGCCTTCGAGGGCGACAGCCATGTCGAATGGTTCGAAGGCAATTTCGAGGATTACGAGCAGGACAAGATCCGCCGCCTCGGGCCCGATGCCGTCAACCCGCACCGCATGACCTACAAGAGGCTGACGCGGTAAGGGGGCAGGGTCCGTTGCGGACGATCGTCGTTTGACCTAAATTGGGTTGACGGAGCTTTTCATGATCACAGTCAAACTGCCGCAAAAGACCGAAAAGCTGCTGGCCGACATGGCCAAGGCGAGCGGCCGCACGACCGATCAGGTCGCAGTCGACGCGATCCTCGAGGCCATCGAGGATTGGCAGGACGCCAGGATTGCCGAGGAACGGGTCCGGAATGACGACGGTGTTCGTATCCCGCTGGAGGAGATGGTCCGCCAGCTTGAACTTCGTGAACGCGACGAACGTAGCAACAAGCCCGCCGCTGAATGAGTTGGCGTGTCGAGTTCACGCCGGGCGCTAAAAAGGACATTGAGCGGCTTTCGACGAAGGACCAACGCCGTGTCCTCGAATTCCTCGCCGGGAGAGTTTCGGCGCATCCCGATCCAAGAGTTCTTGCCAAACGCCTTACTGCGACCAAAGAAGAAGCTTGGCGGTTTCGCGTCGGCGACTACCGGATCATCGTCCAGTTCTGGGATAGTCGCCTTGTCGTCCTGGTCGTGGAAGTAGGCAACCGTCGCGAGGTCTACCGATGAACAATAGCGCCGTTTCGCAAAAGCCGGACTGGTCCGCCGCCCAATATCTGAAATTCGAAGACGAGCGCACGCGTCCCGCGCGGGATCTGGTGGCGCAGGTCCCCGTCGACTTCCCGCGCCGGGTCGTCGACATCGGCTGCGGGCCGGGCAACTCGACCGAACTGCTTGTCGGCCGCTGGCCGGATGCTGAGGTGAGCGGCTTCGACACTTCGCCCGACATGATCGAGAAGGCGCGGGCGCGCCTGCCCGAGGTCACCTTTGATCTGGCCGATGCCTCCAAATGGCAGCCGGCGGAGCCGGTCGACGTGATCTTCGCCAATGCTGTGCTCCAATGGCTGCCCGAGCATCCCGCGGTCTTCCAGCGGCTGATGGGCTTTCTCGCGCCAGGGGGCGCGCTCGCCATCCAGATGCCTGACAATCTGGGCGAGGACTCCCACCGCCTGATGCGGGAGACCGCCGCCGAGATGGCGTTTGCCGAAAAGCTCAAGGGCGCGGCACGCGGGCCGTTGCCGCCGGTGTCGTTCTATTATGATCTTCTGTCGCCGCTCAGCGATCGGCTGGATATCTGGCACACCATCTACAACCACCCGCTTGCCGATGCGCAGGCGATCGTCGAATGGGTGAAGTCGACGGGCTTGAAACCGTTCCTCGATCCGCTGGGCGCCGACGAGCGGACGATGTTCCTCGACAGCTACACGGCCAGGATCGCCAAGGCCTATCCGAAGACGGCAAGCGGCAAGGTGCTTTTGCGCTTTCCGCGCATCTTCATCGTCGCTAAACGGGCCTGATTGTCCACGCACCCGTGGACCAGCAGCAAGCCGTGCGCCTGGTGAAATCTGGTTCAAGGCGGCTAAACCTTCGGTTTAAGCTGGCGTAAACCGCCGCGGTGAGAAAACTGTTGCGCCGGAGCGTTCCGGCGCCCACATGAAGCCCGCAACGCCTGCGGATGGGACGGACTGGATATATGCATCGCGTCATCATCAGCGGCATCGGCGTTGAAATCCCTGAAGCCAAGATCACCAATGAAGAGCTGGTCGCCAGCTTCAATGCCTGGGTCGACACGGAGAATGCGCGCCGCCTGGGCACCGACGAGCCGCCGCTGCCGAAATCGGACAGCGACTTCATCGTCCATGCGTCGGGCGTGCGCACCCGCCATGTGATCGAGCGGGAAGGCATTCTCGATCCGACCCGGATGTCGCCGCGCATTCCGGCACGGCCCGACGACGCGCTGTCGCTGGAGGCCGAGTTCGGCATCGCCTCGGCCAAAAAGGCTCTCGACCATGCCGGGCTGAAACCGTCCGATATCGACTTGGTGATCTGCTCGGCCTCGCATCACCAGCGGCCCTATCCGGCGATCGCCATCGAGATGCAGGAGGCGCTGGGCACCAAGGGTGCCGGCTTCGACATGGGGCTTGGCTGTTCGTCGGCGGCGGCCGCCTTGCACATCGCCGTCAACCTGGTGCGGTCGGGCGCGCACAAGCGCATTCTGGTGACGACGCCGGAGATCATCACCGGCCACCTCAATTTCCGCGACCGGCAGACGCATTTCATCTTCGGCGACGCTTCGGTGTCGATGGTGGTCGAAGGCCTGGCCAAGGGCGACAAGCGGCCGGGGCGCTTCGAGGTGCTCGACACGCGCGTCTGGACGCAGATGTCGAACAACATCCGCACCAATCTGGGCTATCACACCCGCACCGCCCAGGAAGATCCTTACATGATCAATCTGGAAGGCAATTTGATCAAGCAGGTCGGCAACAAGGTGTTCAAGGAAGTCACTGTCGCCGGGCAAAAATTCATCGTCGAATTCCTCGCCGAGCACGGGCTGACGCCGCAGGCGATCAGGCGCTTCTGGCTGCATCAGGCCAATGCGCGGATGAATGCCATGATCCTGAAACTGTCGTTCGGCCACGAGGTCGACCACGACCGGGCGCCGATGGTGCTGGAGCGGCTGGGCAACACGGCGGGCGCCGGCGCCATCGTCGCGCTGTCGGAGAACCACGCCGACATGAAGCCCGGCGATTTCGGCCTGATCTGCGCCTTTGGCGCGGGGTATTCGATAGGCGGTGCGCTGTTGCGGATGCTTTGAGCTTGTCTGGTCAAACTGGTGCGAACGGCACCAGCATTGGAACGTGGCTGGCATAGTCGTCATAGGCACTGCCCAACTCGCCGCGCAGGAAGCTTTCTTCCAGTCTTGCCTTGGTCACGATGCCGATGATGAGCAGGGCGGTTCCGGCTATGCCCCAGACCGTGACCTTGGCCGCCATGGTGGCGAGGATCGCCAGCAGCAATCCGGTGTAGATCGGATGCCGGACAAGGCCATACGGGCCTGTATTGATGACCCGATGCCCGGCCTTGGCGGTGATGGTGCCCGACCATAGCCTGCCGAGATGCAGGCGCGCCCACCAGGCAAAGGCGATGCCGATGGCGATCAGGGCGACACAAATCCAGGCTTCGGGGAGATCAGGCATCCACAGCCTGAGCCGGCCTTCAGTACGCCGGAATGAACAGCAGCACCGCGCCGGCCACCCAGAGACCCCGATAGCGGGCCTCCGCCCTGAACCCGGCGCGCTTCTGGGCAGGGTCGGACCATAGGGCGGCGGCGGCCCAGGTCACCACCCAGATCAACCAAAGCAACGTGATTGCCGTCACGGGTCGCATGATCAGCCTCCGCAAACTGTCTGGACGTAACCATGAAACCGGCACCGCGCGGCGGCAATGCGGCGCGAAATCGATGAAAGGTAAGAAAAGCGTGATCGCGATCCTATCGGTGCTGTTGATCGGACGATCAGCACTTTCGACTGGACGCCCCGGAGCCCGCCCGGCTAACTCGTCGAATGACGATTGGAAAGAACGCCATGTCGAATCTCTTCCCCGAGGCTGAAAAGCCGGTTGAAATCATCCCCGCGCGAAAGCTTGCCGCCAGGGCGGCAGCGCTTTACGTGGCGCCGGCGGATCATTTTCAGACCCGCCCGGTGGACGAATTGCGGCTGGGTTTCGACGGCATTTCAGGCGATTTCCATGCCGGACCGACACGGCGCTCGGGCGGGCGCGAGCCCTGGTATCCGCGCGGCACGGAAATACGCAACGAACGGCAATTGTCCATAGTGGCAGCGGACGAACTGGCGGTTGTTGCCCAACGCATGGGCCTGGCCGAGATCAGGCCGGAGTGGATCGGCGCCAATCTTGTGATCGAAGGGGTGCCGAACCTCTCGATGCTGCCGGCCGGCACGCTGCTGTTCTTCAAGGGCGGCGCGACCATCAAGGTCGACGCACAGAACGGACCTTGCCGCATCGCCGGCCGGTCGATCGCCGAAAACGCCGGAATGGCCGACGTCGAAGCCGGCGCGCTGCTGTTCCCGAAAGCGGCGAAGCGGCTGCGTGGCGTTGTCGCCTGGGTAGAGAAGCCAGGCACGATTAGGGCAGGCGAAGAGATATCGCTGCGCGTGCCGGAGCAGTGGATTTATCGAATATAGCCTAGATTTAGCTAGTGCTAATGTACTATTGGAGGCGCCTGATCTCTCCAAGCGGCCTATAATCGCGGGTATGGCAATATTGCAACACATCGGTTTATTTTTAGATCACCCCATTCTTGCGAAATGTCCTTTTCGGAAATTGTGATAAGGGGTTCACGAGTGGGGATTTTGCAATGAAGAAGATTTTACTAGCCACTACATGTTTTCTTGGCCTTGCGAGTGCCGCGTCGGCGGCTGACGTTGTGGTCGAACAGGGCGCTGCTGCCTACAATTGGTCGGGCGTTTATGTCGGTGGGAATATCGGCTGGTCGCAGTTGAAAAGCGATTGGCATGATATTGATGATGACTGGGGTGGCGGTTCATACGACGCCGGCTCGGATGGCGTCTTGTTGGGCGGTGTGGTGGGCTACAACCATCAGTTCACCAACAACGTTGTTCTCGGTTTCGAAGCCGACCTGGCCTACACATCAAATAGTAAGAGCTTTGATGCGCCAGATTCCGGCCGTGTCGATCTCACGAACAAGATGAATCTTTTCGGCACCGTGCGCGGTCGCCTGGGCTATGCGTTTGACCGCTTCTTGCCTTATGTCACGGGCGGTCTTGCGGTCGCCAATTTCAAGCATCAATGGACCGAGACTGCGGACCCCACTGATAGCTGGCCGGATTTCGGCGGTGCCGAGGCGGGGTGGACGGCAGGTGCCGGCATTGAATATGCTCTTACCGATCACTGGACGGCCAAGGCGGAGTATCTCTACGCTGATTTCGGCGATGTGACATCGACGAATGAAGATGGTTACCGCATGACGGTGGATCGTTCCGTCAATACGGTGCGGTTCGGCGTGAATTACAAATTCTGAACTTCGACGCAACGACGACTGCCGACGCGATCAAAGCCCATTGAGCCCGTGGTTCTGAAAGGAGCTACGGGTTCTTGCTGTTGCGGAGCCCAGCCTGATAATCCCACTACATGTTCGATGTAGTCCGAAGGCGGGGCCGCGTCGCCAGAAGGCGACGAAGCGGATTTCGGCTCTCAAGCCTTGCGGTTCTTCTTCACGCCTTGCGCCATGATGGAGACGTCGTCCCACTTCTCCCAGGTGGCGATGCGGTTGGCGTATTCCTGTTTGATCATCGGCAGGCCGCCGTCGCCGAAGAACACCCTGAGCGGCGGCTCGGCGGCATCGACAATGGCCAGCATCGCCGGTCCGGTGGCCTCGGGATCGCCGGCGACCGATTTGGCGCGGCGCTCAGCCATCTTGGCGCGAGCCGGTGCATAGGCCTCGATCGGTTGGGACACCTTTGCAGACGGGCCGGCCCAGTCCGTGGAGAAACCGCCCGGTTCAACCAGCGTCACGTGGATGCCGAATTCCGCGACCTCGATGCTCAGCGACTGGCTGAAGGCCTCCAGCGCCCATTTCGAGGCGTGATAAAGGCCGAGCGAGGCAAAGGCATTGACGCCGCCGATCGACGAGATCTGGATGATGTGGCCGGAACGCTGTGCCCGCATGATCGGCAGTGCGGCCTGAGTGACCCACAGCGCGCCAAAGACATTGGTTTCGATCTGGTCGCGGACTTCCTGTTCGCTGACCTCCTCGATGGCGCCGAAATGGCCGTAGCCTGCATTGTTGATAACGACGTCGAGCCGGCCAAAGCGTTTGTGCGCCTCGGCGACAGCTGCATCGACGGCCTTCTTGTCGGTGACGTCGAGCTTCATCGCTGCGATATTGTCGCCGTATGTTTCGACGAGATCGGCGAGCGTGCCGGCATCGCGGGCGGTCGCCGCGACGAAGTCGCCACGCGCGAGTGCCGCCTCGGCCCAGACGCGGCCAAAGCCCTTCGACGATCCGGTGATGAACCAAACCTTGTTTGTCATGATCTTGGAGTCCTTGCCGCAGCGGGCGTGATTTTCTGGCGAAAGCGGAGGCTTCTCCGCTTTCGGGCATATACGGTCGATCCTCTGATTTTCCAGAGCCGACGGGAATGTTTTGAAAAGACGCCTGAATTATCAGGGATAATTCACCTGAGACGACCAGGCCGCGTCATCGTGCTTTTGCCAGTAGCGCGCCATCAGCCGGCTGGTGATCGCGCCGACCTTGCCGTCGGCGATCCGAACACCGTCGATCTCGGTCACCGGCATGATGCCGCCCGCGGTCGAGGTGATGAAGACCTCGTCGGCCTCGCGCAATGCGGTGACGCTGACATCGGTCGCGGTGGCGGCAAGACCTTGTTCGGCGCAGAGATCGAAGACGGTGCGGCGGGTTATGCCGGGCAGCACGCCAATGGAAGGCGTCGACAGCTTGCCATCCCTGACGCAGAAGACGTTGAAGCCCGGACCCTCGGCGACATTGCCATTGAAGTCGAGAATGAGCGCGGTCTCGGCACCGCGGTCATAGGCGTCGTAGAGGCCGCGCACCAGATCGAGCCAGTGGTAGTTCTTGATCGCCGGATCGATCGAGGCCGGCGGAATGCGTACCTTGTCGCTGATGGCGACGCGCAGGCCGCGCCGCAACTGCTCGGCGTTGGCGACCGAGCCGAACGGCACGGCGAATGCCATGAAGCGGTTGACCGCCTGGCGCGGGTCGCGGCTGAAGGTCGGCGAGGCGCCGCGCGTGCACAGCATTTCGACATAGGCGGCGCGATGACCCGACAGCGCCACGCAATTGTGCAGGATTTCGGTTACGCCTTCGCGGTCGAAGGGGATCGTCATGCGCAGCTTTTCCAGCCCGCCGAAGAAGCGGTCGAGATGCAAATCGAGGCGGAAGAAGCGGCCATTCCAGACATGCACGGTGTCGTAAGTGGCGTCGGAATGCAGAAAACCCCAGTCCAGCACCGAGACCTTGGCCTGCGACATCGGCAGGTATTGGCCGTCGAGGAAAGCGACCCCCTCGGGATAGGAGTGCGGGTCGACATGGCGGCCACCAACCACGGGCAGTTGCTTCTCGTCCTGTGTCGTCGCCGTGTGGCTCATCGGTGCCTCCTGTCGCGCAAGGCGAGATCAGCAGGCTATCGGCGCAGGACAGAAGGCATAGAGCCACCCTCCCGGTGCTGTTCGGCCTCGATGACGATCTCGCCGATACATTGGATCGGAATTGCCTTAGATTGCGCGCTCTGAACGGGAGGGGGAAGATGGGCAGGCTTGGGGCCGTCACAGCGGCAATGATGATGTTCGCTGCTACGGGCGAAGCCAGCGCCCAGTGCGCGCGCGAAGGCGAGGAACTGTGCCAGGGCGGGCAGACCTATCACTGCGAGAAAACCGGCGGCGAATTGGCACCGATCTTCCAGAATGTGCCTTGCGCGGTGAACGTGCCGTCGCTGAGCGGCACCTGGCTCGGCAATGGCCACCAGAGCCCGGCTGGCGATGCCGGCGCCGACTGGGCGATCGCCATGACCATCAATGATGGCAGCGCGTCGATCGACTATCCGTCACTCGGCTGCGGCGGATCGCTGTCGCAGACATCAAGGGACGACATTTCGGCGGAATACCACGAGAGCATCACCTACGGTCAGGACAAGTGCATCGACGGCGGCAACATCACCGTCAGGTTTTACAAGGGCAATCTGTCCTGGGTTTGGATCGGCCACGCTGATGGCCAGCCCTATAACGCGGTCGCAGTTCTAAAACGGAAGTAGCCGTATCATTCCTCCTCGTCGTCGGCGTCGAGCAGGCGGGTTGCGCGCCAGCGGGTAAGCACGATGTTGGTCTGCTCGATGACGAAGAAACGCGCCGAGTCGCGGTCATAGCCTTCGCTCAGCAGTTTTTCGTAATCGGTGTGCATGTGGCGAATATGGGCAATGGTCGCCAACCATACGGCGATGCCCGGCGGCAAGGTCTTCATGTGGACCGCGCCGGCGTCGATGCGGATCTTCTCCATATCGGCATAGGGCGCCAGCGGCAGAAGTGCTGTCAGCGCCTTGGCGATGGCGCGGCGGCGGCCGGTCGGCGCCGTCATTGCTTATCGCGCCCTTCGATGGTCGCCTCGGCAATAGCGTCGGTCGAGGTGAAATAGGGTTTCAGGTCGATGACCGGCGTGCCGTCGAGCACGTCGATGGCGTCGAGATCGACGCGGCCGGTGTGTTGGTCAAGCCCGACGAGCTTGGCCACATGCAACCCAATTGGGTTCGGCCGGGCAGGGGAGCGCAGCGAAAATACACCTTTCGCTTCAGCGGCATGGCGCGGTTTCTGCACAATCAGGTCCCGCGGCGCATGATGCAGCCAGGACAGGATGATGACGTGGCTGGCGCGCTCCAGCCCCTGCAGGCCACTTCGGTAGGGCGCGTCGATGGTCAGCACCGCCTTCTGTCCGGTCTCGCGCGCGGCGCGCATGTTCTTCGGGCAGGTTTCGCGCGTCGTCCACGGCGAGGCAATGCGTCCGATGAAGACGATGCCGCCATCAGGCGGCATCAGGGCCGGATCGTTTTCCAGCCTCTGCTCGCCTTCGCGCGTCTCGAACATCTCGCGCGTTCCGGTCATCCTGCTCTCATCCCGCATTTTTTGTTCGTGCATGTCGTTGTCCCAAAACCGCAGCCCAGTTTTGGGACACATGCACCCAGGGGCCACGCAAGCGGCATTTTCTTGTCCGGAAGCGACATTGCGCTTGCAAGGTCTCGAAAATCGACATAAACATATGTTTATATCTTTTCAAAGAGAATACGCTGATGCATGTCTCGCTCGATACTATGGTGGATACGTTAAAGGCGGCGGCCGAATCCAGCCGGTTGCGCATACTGGCACTTCTGTCGCGCGGTGACCTCACGGTTTCCGATCTTACCGAAATTCTCGGCCAGTCGCAGCCGCGCGTTTCGCGGCACCTGAAGCTGCTTCTGGAGGCAGGGCTGATCGGCCGCTACCAGGAAGGGTCCTGGGCCTTCTTCCGTCTGTCTGATGCGGATTCAGCGCGTGACTTCGTCATGGGGCTGGTTTCCGGCATTCGCGGCGCCGATCCGCAGGTCGAGCGCGATCTTGAGCGCCTGGTCTCGGTCAAGCGCAAGCGGCAGGACCGGGCGGTCGCGTATTTTTCGGTGAATGCGGCGAGCTGGGACCATATCCGCTCGCTGCATGTGCCGGACCGCGCCGTCGAAGCCGCAATGCTGAAACTGGTCGGCAAGCGGCCGTTCCAGTCGATGCTCGATCTCGGCACCGGCACTGGGCGGCTGCTCGAGATCTTCTCGCCGCTTTATCGGCGTGGTGTCGGCATCGACATGTCGCGCGAGATGCTGACCGTGGCGCGCGCCAATCTCGACAAGGCCGGGGTTTCGAACGCACAGGTTCGGCAGGGCGACATCTTCGCACCGCCGGTCGAGCGCGATGCCTTCGATCTCGTCACCATCCATCAGGTGCTGCACTATCTCGACGATCCCGCCCGCGCCATCCACGAGGCGGCGCGGCTTTTGCGTCCGGCCGGACGCCTGGTCATCGTCGATTTCGCGCCGCATGCGCTGGAATTCCTGCGCGAGGAACACGCACATATGCGGCTCGGTTTTTCCGACCGGCAGATCGCCGACTGGTTTTCGGAAGCCGGCCTCGATCTCGAAGATGCGCAAGAGTTCGAGCCGCGCGGCGGCAACGAGGCCAGGCTCACGGTAAAGCTCTGGCTCGGCCGTGACCGGCGCCTCTTGATCGCCGATCCTTCCAACGACACAAGGCAGATAAGGGAAACCGCCTGATGAACCAGTTCCGCTTTTCCCGCCGCCCCGACATTGGCGACAAGGTTAGGGTTTCCTTCGAATTCTTCCCGCCGAAGACCGACGAGATGGAAGCGAGGCTGTGGGAGACTGTGACAAGGCTGGAGCCGCTGAAGCCGAAATTCGTCTCGGTGACCTACGGCGCCGGCGGCTCGACGCGGGAGCGCACCGCGCGCACTGTAAAGCGCATCCTGACGGAAACCGCTATTCCTGCCGCAGCACATCTGACCTGCGTCGGTGCAACGCGCGACGAGGTCAACGCGGTCATCCATGATTACAAGTCGATCGGCATCAACCGATTCGTGGCGCTGCGCGGAGACCCGGCTTCCGGCGTCGGCGAACCCTATCGGCCTCACCCCGGTGGCTACGAGAATGGCGCCGAGCTGGTCGCCGGGCTTAAGACGATTGCGGATTTCGACATCTCCGTCGCGGCTTATCCGGAAAAGCATCCGCAAAGCCCCGATTTCGCTACCGATATCGAGATGCTGAAACGCAAGGTCGACAATGGCGCGACGCGCGCCATCACCCAGTTCTTCTTCGACAACGATCTGTACGAGCGCTATGTCGAGCGCGTCCGCCGCGCCGGCATCTACATTCCCATCGTGCCGGGTATCCAGCCGGTTCACAGTTTCAGGCAGGTCGCGAACTTTTCCGCGAGGGCGGGCGCGCATGTGCCGGGCTGGCTGGCGGAACGGTTCGAAGGCCTTGACCGGGACCCGCAGACGCATGCGCTGGTGGCGTCGGCGGTGGCGGCCGAACAGGTGATGGACCTGGTCGAGCGCGGCGTCGGCGATTTCCACTTCTACACCATGAACCGCGCCGATCTGGTCTTTGCCATCTGCCATATGATCGGCATCCGCTCGCACGAGGCGGCGGCCGCCGGATCAGCCGCGGCCTGAGGTCGGGTTCAAACAAAAGGCCGGGAAAAACCCGGCCTTTCGAATTGGTTGGACTATTTGGGTGCTGGTCTTCCCCGCTTTGGCGGTCAGGGAAGGAAGCCCATAATAAGGGCTCCGATAAAGGCGAACGCAGCACAGATCATCAATGCGTTGATAGGCCTCGTAAGTCCCATGACATAGCCTCCTCTTAAAGAGCTATGTCATGGAGTCTAGGTTCATTTGTGCCACAGGCAAGCGGAAAATGTGCTGCATTGCGACGTGATTGTGAAATCCGCGACATGTCTTTTGCCGTTAGGCTTTGAAACTCCTAGGCAAAACCGGCTTCAGACCTGTGAATAAAATGTGGCCCACTCGTGTCGCTGCTGTGTCATGGCAGCGCTACCGCTGCGAAAGTCGAATTCGGCTTTCGCGATGCGGGGGGCAATCAGGTGGTTAGAGCATCCTTTGCGCGTCCAGTGGACGCGCGGCGCTCTAACGTCGTCCGAACAGCCGTCCGTCGATGGTGACGAGGCCGAGCGCGATCAGCACCACGCCGCCGATTTCGAACAGCTCCAGCCGCTCGCCAAGGAACAGGAAGCCGAGCAGCATGGCGCTGGCCGGCACGACAAGCGTGACCAGCGAGGCGTTGGTCGCGCCGGCCGAAGCGACGAGGTTGAAATAGAGGATGTAGGCGAAGGCGGTGGACAGAAGCGCCAGCGCCAGCACCGCCGCCCAGACCGGGGGCGAGGCCGAAAACAAACCGGATGGACCGTGGGTAAAGAGCACGATCGGGATCATGATGATGGTCGATGCCGTCAACTGTCCGGTGGCGATGACCGGCGAGGGCACGCCCCTGAAGCGGCGGGCGACCATCAGCGCGACGGCATAGGACAGCGAAGCCCCGATCAGCGCGAATTTGGCCCAGACCGGGCCGCCGAGCCCGGCAAGCAGGCCGGGGCCGATCATGACGGCCGTACCGGCGATGCCGAGCGCAATGCCGGCGAGCTTGTTCCAGGAGAGCTTTTCGTCCGATGTCAGCGCGTTGGCGAGGATCAGCGTCCAGAATGGCGTCGTTGCGTTGAGCACCGAGGCGATGCCGGCTCCGAGTTCCGTCTGGCCGGCGAAGATCAGCGAGAAGGGCACGACATTGTTGGTGAGCGCCAGCAGGAAGAACAGGCCGGCATGCGGAAGCGCGAGGCGGAAGGACGGGCCACGCAGACCGAGATAGATCTGCAGCGCAATCGCGGCGATGGCGACGCGAAACAGCACCAGCACCAGCGGGGGGAGTTCCGCCACCGCGATGCGCGCAAAGAAGAACGAGCCGCCCCAGATCGCGCCGAGCAGCAGGAGTTGCCCCCAATCCTTGAGCACCATCGGCCCGCGTGGTGCGGATGTCGCGGCCATTGCCATGTGAGTCGCCCTCCCAGACGTATGCCAGTCAGGCAGAAGCCATATCCGGTTCGGAGACAAGGGCCACCCGAAACGTGATTGATGGCAAACGCCTGCCGCCAAGACCTAGCGCCCCAGCGTCAGCCGTACGAGACACAGAATTGTTTTCATTAGCCGCTAGCTTGGATTAATTGTGCGCAGGCTAGATCAAGGATTCGTCGATGCAGCGATTCGAGAATGCCCGCGAGGCGGCACTGGCGCTTCGCCCGGACGATCCGGTCTATTGCTTCCGCCCGCAGGTGCTGATGGCGGATGCCAGACAGTTCATGGGCATGTTCCCGGGCAAGACCGCCTATGCGGTCAAGACCAATGGCGAGCAGATCGTGCTGAAGACCCTGGTCGAAGCCGGCGTCAAGGCTTTCGACGTCGCTTCGCCGGGCGAGTTCGCCGCCGTGCGCGCTGTCTCTCCCGATGCCGAGATGCTCTACATGCATCCGGTCAAGGCGCAGTCGGACATCAAGCTGGCGCTGGAGAAATACGCCATCCGCGTCATTTCGCTGGATCATGAGGACGAGATCACCAAGCTGACGCGAGTGGTGCGGGCGCTCGACATCGATCCGGGCTCGATCAGCGTGTTCGTGCGGGTGCAGACCAAGGGGCATGCCGCCTACGAATTGTCGAAGAAGTTCGGCGCCGGGCCGGCCTATGCGGTCGAACTGGCCGAGCGGCTCAACCGCACCGGCTACAAGGTTGGTCTGTGTTTCCATGTCGGCAGTCAGATCGAGGATCCCGACACCTATGAGCGGGCGCTGGCTTCCGCCGATTGGGTGCGCAACCGGCTGACCTTCGATATTGCCGGGCTCGACGTCGGCGGCGGTTTCCCGGCCGAATACGGCCACGACCCCAATCGCAAGCAGATCGAGATGCCGTCGCTCGGCCAGATCATGTCGCGGCTTTCGGGCGATCTGAAAGAGTATCAGTTCGACCAGATGCCGCTGGTGGCGGAGCCGGGCAGGGTGATCGTGGCGCGCTGCCTGTCGCTGATCGTGCGGGTGCTGCTGCGCAAGGGCAAGCGGCTCTACATCAATGACGGCATCTGGGCGTCGCTGTCGGATTCATGGACCGGCAAGATCACGCTGCCGGCCCGCTTCATTCCCGATCCGGCGATCCGCTCGCGCAATGGCGAGGAGAAGAACATCGTGCCGTTCAAGGTCTGCGGGGCGACCTGCGATTCCGTCGACATCCTGTCGCGGCCATTCTGGCTGCCGGAAACGGTCGATACCGGCGACTGGATCGAGATCGGCCATATCGGCGCCTATTCGCTCTCGCTGAGGACCCGATTCAACGGGTTTTACCCCGACACCTTCGTCGAGGTGACGACGCCGTTCGACGAGGGCGACGCGCCGCAGGGGTTTGCGAGTCTGGAGACGATGGCGGATTAGCGAATAGGGAATAGGGGTGGCAGGCACGGCTTTCGAGTAATTTTCTACTGCCTACTGCCTACTGCCTACTGCCTACAATTTCCCCAGAAGCTCCGGCGTCGGCCAGCCATCCACCGGCAGGCCTAGCCGCATCTGCTCCTTGCGGATCGCCTCGCGGGTGTTGGTACCCAAAATGCCGTCGACCGTGCCGACGTTGTAGCCCCTGGCTTCCAGCTTGGTCTGCAGCGCCTTCATCTGCTCGTTGTTGAGACCGGTCTCGGGATTGCGCGGGTCGAGCGGCGGCGCGCCTGCCAGTCGTGCGGCAAGGTTGGCTGCCGTCAGCGCATAGGTGAAGGACTGGTTCCATTCGAGATAGACGTCGAAATTGTCGTAGGTGAGGAAGGCTGGCCCCTTGCGGCCCATCGGCAGCGCCAGGCCTGCTTTCAGGCCGTTGTCGACCAGCGGCGCGCCACTGGGGTAGGTGACGCCCCATTGCGCCCACTGCGACAGCGGCAGCTTGTTGGTGCGACCGGTCTGGTCCCACGGCATGTCTTCGGGCACGCGGACTTCCTGGATCCAGGGCTGGTCGCGTTTCCAGCCGCGCGACAGCACTTTGTTGGCGGTGGTCATGATCACATCGGGCACGCTGCCGCGCAGGTCGATCTTGCCGTCGCCGTCGCCGTCGACGCCGCGTGCCAGATAATCTGAGGGCAGGATCTGCGTCTGGCCGATTTCGCCGGCCCAGGCGCCCGTGACATCGGCCGGCAGCACGCCGCGATCGATCAATTGCAGAAGCGGTATCAACTGAGGCCGAAACAGTTGCGGCCGGCGGCAATCATGGGAAAGCGTCACCAAGGCGCTCAGCGTGTGGAAGTCGCCCTGCACGGCGCCGAAATCGGTCTCCAGCGCCCAGAAGGCGGCGATGATCGGCGCCTGGACGCCGAACTGCTGATCGGCGCGGGCGAAGACGTCGGCGTATTTCTTCATGTTTGCCGCGCCTTGCTTCAGCCGGTAGGCCGAGATCATGCGGCTGGAGAATTCGACGAAGGTTTGGGTGAAAACGCCCTGGGCGCGGTCGCGCGCCAGCACCTTGTCGTCGATGGTTGCCGCTTCAAGGGCGTCGAGACCCGCTGTACCTACGCCAGCCGCCTTGGCTTCCGCAGCGACGCCCTGCTTCCAGGATTCGAAGTCGCCGCCGCATTCCTGCGCCATCGCCGGCAAGGCCGTGGCGCACAAGGTCAGCGCAGCCGCGAGGACTTTGGAACGCAGTCGCATCAGCTTCCTCTCGAAACGAATAGCGGGCAGTTGTTGTGCTCCCCGGAAGCCCAACGCCCTGAATTACTGGCGGTTGCACTTTTCACCGCTGGCTGTGTCGAAAAGCAGGCGGCAGGCCCGGTGTCAACGGGTGTTCTGCCGCAGCCACTTATTCCCTGCGGCTTCGCTGCCGTTGACCCCGTGTCAACGGGTGTTCTGCCGCAGCCACTTGTTCCAGGTGGCTTCACTGCCGTTGAAGACGTTGATGTCGGCCTTGCCGGTCATACCCGGAATGATCCCGGTTCCGGTGTACTGCCAGAATGTGAAGGGGTGGCTGCCGTATTTCTCACGCGGATGGCCGGCGACGGAACGCAGCCAGTAGGGATAGCCGCGGAACCCCGCCAGCCCGTTGTCGTCGAAGAAGTCGACCGAGGTGTAGATGATCGGCTTTTTGCCGTAGTGCCGTTCGACGATCTCGAGGAAGGTGGTCATCTCCGCGCGCACCGTGGCGGCGTCGGGACGCAGCCTGCAGGTTGGCGACTGCGGGTTCCATTCCATGTCGAGGACGGGCGGCATTGCCGAGCGATCGACGGGGACGTTGCGGATGAACCAGCGCGCCTGCACGGCAGCCGGGGTGCAGAAATAGTAGAAGTGATAGGCGGCTCGCGGAATCCCGTTGGCCTTCGTGTGCGCCCAATGCTCGTTGAAGTATTCATCGAAGCGATCGCCGCCCTCGGTCGCCTTGATGAAGGCGAAGGAGATGCCGCTGGCCCTGGCCGCCGGCCAATCGACCGAGGTCTGGTATTTGGAAACATCGGTGCCGTGGACGGCATAGTTCCACGGCGCGCCGCTTTCCCATTCATGCGGTTTGGAATCGGCAAAGCGCGGCGCGCGCACGGCAACCGTCGGGCTGCTCGAAGCGGACGGCGACAGCGGCGAGAGATCGTCCACGGTCGAGCAGGCGCCAAGCAGCGTCAGCATGATGAGGCCCGCAAGACGGCGCATCGCAATTCCCGAGCCGGATTCAGCCGGTCGCTGATGGGTCTATACACTGATGGCCGGTTTTGTGATCGGGCCCCCTCCGAGCGATCGCCCCACAGCATCGCTCAGCATATCCTGTGATCGCCGATCATGGTTGATAATCCGTTGATGGCGCTCGACAAGCATTGTGATTTGCGGAAGCAATGGCGGCAAATCGATGACATAAGGGTCGCGCAGGGCCCGGAGGAAATAAATGCGGATCGTGGTCAAGATCGTCAAATGGCTGCTTGGCCTGATCGTTCTGGCGATCGCCGCCCTTTTTGCCTGGCTTTATATCGCGCCGCCGGAGTTGATCAGGGTCGGCTCTGGCTATTCGGCCAAGATCGTCTGTTCGAATGTCTTCATCGCCGGCCGGGACGCCAATGAGGTGCTCGCCGTCGACGTGCAGGCGCCCGGGCATCCCCTGCTGCGGCTAATGCGGGTTTCGGTGGACAAGAACAGGGGAACGGTGTCGGCGGGCCTGTTCGGGATCCTCGGCAAGAGCGTCGCCGTCGCCCGCGACGGGTTGGGCTGCGCTTCGGTTCCGGACGGCGATGTCGGCAAGGCGCGGCGGACCGCGATCCAGGCGGAGCCGTCGGCGGCCACCATGGGCGACCTGTGGCCGGAAGGCGAGCGGGTCGAGGCATCGCAGGATCCGGTTGTTGCCAAACTGCTCGACGATGCGGCGCTGACCGGCACCGGCATGCGCGCGGTGGTGGTGGTCAAGAATGGCCGCGTCGTCGGCGAGCGCTACGGCGATGGCTTTTCCGCCAAGACGCCGCTGCTCGGCTGGTCGATGACCAAGACGGTGAACGCCGCCATCGTCGGCACGCTGGTCAAGGACGGCAAGATTGCTTTCGACGACAAAAACCTGTTTGCGCCGTGGAAGGCGGACGGCCGCACTGCCATCAGCCTCGCCGACATGATGGCGATGTCGAGCGGGCTGGAGTTCAACGAGGATTATGGCGACGTCGCCGACGTCACGCGCATGCTCTATCTCGAACCAGACATGGCGGGCTTCGCCGAATCCAAGCCGCTGGCTGCAGAGGTCGGCAAACAGTTTTCCTATTCGAGCGGCACGGCGGTGATGCTGTCGCGCCTCTGGCAGGACGCGATCGGCGACAAGGCCAAGGCGCTGACGTGGCCGCGCACGGCGCTGTTCGAGCCGCTCGGCATGCACAGCGCGGTGCTCGAGACCGACGAGCAAGGCACCTTCGTCGGCTCGTCCTATCTCTACGCGACTGCCCATGACTGGGCGCGCTTCGGCCAGTTCCTGCTGCAAAGCGGGGTGTGGAACGGCAACCAGATCCTGCCGGCCGGCTTCGTCGACTGGATGCGGGAGCCGGCAGCTGCCTCGAAAGTCTACGGCAAGGGCCAGTTGTGGATCGAGGCCCCTGGCGATGAGGAAAACCCCGGCGCGGGCGTCGCCGCCGGCCTGCCCAAGGACACCTACTGGATGGAAGGTCATGACGGGCAGACGGTCGCCATCATTCCCTCGGAACAACTGGTGGTCGTGCGGCTGGGGCTGACGCCGGCCAAGCTCGGCTACCGGCCGCAGACGATGGTCGGAGCGCTGGTGAAGGCGCTGCATTAGACCAGGCGCCGCAATTCTTGCTATGCAGCAGTGGCCAAAGGCTTGGCACGGTCAACCCGCGCCCGCTCGTCGGGCGAGTTCATGACCTGCCAGAGATCGCTGCGGCGCTGGACGTTCAACCAGAAATCCGGGCTGTTGCCGAACACCCGTGCCAGAATGAGCGCGGTCGCCGCCGTCACGTTGCGGCGGTTGTTGCACAATTCGTTCACATGTTTGCGCTGGACCCCCATCGCCTCGGCCAAAGCTGCCTGCGTAAGGCCAAGCGGCTGCATGAATTCTTCCGTGAGAATTTCGCCAACCGTTGCCGGCTTGCGTGTGGTCATCAACATGTTCTCACCTCATCTATAGCTGTGGTCGTCGAGATAGATGTCCGACGCCTCACCGCGGCCACCGTCCCAGTGGAAGATCAGCCGCCATTGCTTGTTGACGCGTATTGAATGGAAGCCTTCGAGAATGCCGCGCAGCTTCTCGAAATGATTGCTGGGCGGCACACGCAAATCCTGATCGATCATCGCGTCGTCAATCATCTGGAGCTTGCGGAACAAACGGCTTTCGAGATCGGACGGAATGTTGCGAGAATGGGTGTCTTCCACGAAGAAGGCCCGCAGCCATTCATCCCTGAAGCCGATGATCACCACATGCTTCCATACATGTGAGATAGTGTACCGCTCTCGGGGTCATAAGGCAACGTTGATCCAACGGATCGTGGCTGCTTCGCCTTTATATGCCTTTCCCAACGGCAATATTCAGGAAGTGATCTTGATAACCGCCAGCCAGGCATAGCCGCGATAAAGCGTGCGGAAACGGAAGCTTGCGCTGGTTCGCCGAGATTCCGACTCCAGCACTTCGCGCAACGATTCACGCGGCGCGACGTGGAATTTTTTCAGCCAGCCGCGCAGCAAGGTCCGGAACCAGCCGGGCAGGCCTTCCTGCTGGCCGAAATCGACGATGTGCAGCGAACCGTTCGGCGACAGGGCGGCAAGCGCTGCCGACACAGTTTTTTCCCAACCGGGGATCATCGACAGCGAATAGGACACGAAGACGCGATCGAAGCTATTGCGCCCGAACAGCGCCTTGGCATCGAATCCCGTGGCGTCGCCCTGGGCGAGCGTGACACGATCGACCAGGCCCTCGCGGGCAATCGCGGCGCTGGCCGTCTCCAGCATTTCGGCTGAAATATCGAGGCCGAAGAAGCCGGCGTCGGGGTAGCGACGCGCGGCCAGGATGATGTTGCGGCCAGTGCCGCAGCCGAGTTCCAGCACGGTGCCGCCGGCGGGCACATCGAGCCCTGCGATCAGCCGGTCGCGGCCAAGCAGGTAGTATTTGCGGGTCAGGTCATAGATGTGGCGCTGCCAGCGGTAGACGCCGTCCATCAATTCGGCATGACTGGCCTTGAATTCGGGGCTGGCCGGCAACTCGGTCGTGCTCATGCCGCACGCTTCACATAGAGATGGAAGCCGCCATAGATGGCCGAACGGTCGCGGACCGAGAATTCGCGCGAAGCCTCATCCTGGTAGGTCCACTGGTCGAGCAGCGAGCTGGAGACGCGGCCCGGCAACAGGCTGGGTTCGGCGGCGGTGCGGAAGATCACGCGGGCGCCGGCCGAAGCCGTACGGGTGATTTCCGCCCACAGCGCGTTGAGCTGGTCATCGGTCATCCAGTCCTGAGCGTCGAGCAGGACGAAGCGGTCGACGGAGCCTGCGTCCTTGCCGGCGAGGAACTCGATCAGATTGGCATGGTGGATGGCGACGCGGTCGACATTGCCGCGAATGGTCTCGTAGTTCTGTTTTTCGAGATAGGCGGGCAGGGCGGCCTCGCCGGGGTTCGGATAGCGCCGGGCGAAGGCCTGCCAGGCGAAGTAGTTGTTCTCCAGCGGAAAATCGCAAGCGAGCTTTTCCAGCCGGGCTTTCAGCACGCTGGCCATGGTGCCGTCGCCAGACGTGATCAGCGAATCGTACTGCGCCGGCGGAATGCCGAGGCCGAACAGAGAGGCCTTGCGCGACGTCGCCCATTTCAAAAGCTTCTTGTCGAAGACCGGCGCCAACTCCTCGTTGAAGAAGCGGCGCTGCTCGCCGATGTTCTTGGCCTGCATGATGCCGGCAGGGTCGACGCCGAAGAATTTTGCCGTGCGGTGGCCCATGGCGATGAACAGGCCGAGCAGGCCGGTCTGGTAGAAATTGCGGTCGAACACAGTGATGCGCCTGATGCCGCGCCAGTTGCGGCGCTCCCAGTAGTGACGGCTGACCGGATCGAGATGCGGCGCGATGAAACGGTCATACGCTTTCGAATTGTGGCTGGTGTCGGCGGCGCCGAAGAAGCGGAACAGGTCGCCCTGCGATGGCAAATGGCGCACCGCCTCCAGCTTCATGCGGTTCAGCGCGATGTGCGCGGTGTTGAGGTCGACAGCGTCGACCCGGGCCGGCGAGCGCGTGAGGTAGGCCAGGATGTTGCAGCCGCCGGAGGCGATGGTGACGACGCGGTGGCCCTGGCCAAGCTGCATCGCCTCCATGTCGACATCGGGGTCTTCCCAGATCTGCGGATAGACGAGGCCGGAAAACAGGAAGGCGAACAGCCGCTCCGAAATGCCGGCCTTCGACAGCGGGCGGTTCTGGTAGACGGCCTTTCCAACTTCCTTGCCGCGGCGAAAAACCAGATCTGCGGAAACGTCCGTCATGGCAAGATGATTCCCCATTTGCTTTGCCGCAAGCGGGTAACCCAGGGTCATGACAGGCCGGTGACAGCCTGTTGATGCCTCCTTACGGCTTGCCAAATCCGCCCGGCGTCGGCGTCGTCAGTATGACGGCGTCGCCGGCCTGCAGCACGGTCTGATCGCAGGCTTTCAGCACGTCGACCGTGCCGTCGTTGCGGCGGATCTTGGTCGAGCCGACCTCGCCGTCGCCGCCGCCGTCCAGCCCTTGCGGCGGGCGGTTGCGGTGCGAGGACAGGATCGCGCATTCCATCCTTTCGAGGAAGCGGATGGTGCGTTTTGTGCCGTCGCCGGCGCTCCATTTGCCCTTGCCGCCGGAGTTTTCCCGAATGTGGAAATCCTCGAGCAGCACGGGAAAGCGCAATTCCAGCACTTCCGGGTCGGTGAGGCGCGAGTTGGTCATGTGGGTGTGGACGCCGGAGGTGCCGGCAAAGCCGCGACCTGAGTTCATCTGGCCGGCCGGCGAGCCGGAACAGATCGTCTCGTAATACTGGTACGTCTTGTTGCCGAAGGTCAGGTTGTTCATCGTGCCTTGCGCGTTGGCCATGGCGCCCATGGCGCCGAACAGCGCGTTGGTGACGTGCTGCGAGGTCTCGACATTGCCGGCGACGACGGCGGCGGGGTAGGCGGGTTTCAGCATGCAGCCATCGGGAATGATGATGTTGATGGGCCGCAGACAGCCGGCATTCATCGGGATCATGTCCTCGACCATGACGCGGAAAGCATAGAGCACGGCCGCTCGGGCGACGGGTTCGGGCGCGTTGAAATTGTTCTTCATGACCGGCGAGGTGCCGGTGAAGTCAACGGTCGCCTCGCGCTTTTGCCGGTTGACCGTGATCTTCACCTTGATGATCTGGCCGGTGTCGGTCGGGTATTCGTACTCGGAACTGTCGGGCAGCCGCTCCAGCACGCGGCGCACGCTTTCAGCCGCATTGTCCTGGACATGGCCCATATACGCTTCGACGACATCGAGGCCGAAATGCGCGACCATCTTGCGCAGTTCCGCGACGCCCTTCTCGTTGGCGGCGATCTGCGCTTTGAGGTCGGCGATGTTCTGGTGCGGATTGCGGGCCGGGTAGCGGTGGTCGGTGAGCAGCGTTTCCAACTCCTTCTCGCGGAATTTTCCACGATCGACGATGCGGAAATTGTCGAACAGCACGCCTTCCTCGTCGACCGTGGTGGCGAGCGGCGTCATCGAGCCGGGGGCTGTGCCGCCGATATCTGCATGATGGCCGCGCGAGGCAACGTAGAAAAGTATTTCCTCCCCCCTTGAGGGGGAGGTGCCGCCGAAGGCGGTGGAGGGGGTCGGTGAGGCAGTGCTCGACGTTCTTGTGGTGTCTTCTGAGAGGACCCCACCCGGCCGCTGCGCGGCCACCCTCCCCTCAAGGGGGAGGGAAAACACCGGCGTCACCACGGTGATGTCGGGCAGATGCGTGCCGCCATTGTAGGGCGCGTTGAGGGCAAAGACGTCGCCGGGGTGGATGTCGCCGGAATTCAGCCGGATGATGGTTTCGACCGAGCGGTCCATCGAGCCGAGATGCACCGGCATGTGCGGCGCATTGGCGACCAGCGCGCCATGGCGGTCGAAGACGGCACAGGAGAAATCCAGCCGTTCCTTGATGTTGACGGAATAGGCGGTGTTCTGCAGCGTCACGCCCATCTGCTCGGCGATCGACATGAAGAGGTTGTTGAAGACCTCCAGCATGACCGGATCGGCCTCGGTGCCGAGCGCTGCCTGCCGGCGCTTTTTCTCGACACGGCGCAGCAGCACATGGTTCCTGGCGGTGATTTCGGCCTGCCAGCCCGGCTCGATGACGATTGTCTGGTTCGGCTCGATAATCAAGGCAGGTCCCGCAATCCTGTTTCCCGGCTTCAGCGCCTCGCGGCGGAAGATGGGTGAAGTGCGCCACTCTCCCTCGGTGAAGATTTCGCGGGTTTGCGAAGGACTTACGGCAAGGTCTTCGGTTCGCGATTCAGTTTCGTCGCGCCCGGTGCCGCCGGTGTCGGTGCCTTCGACACCGACGGTCTCGACGATCATCGGCTTGTCGTCATAGACGAAACCGAACTGCGCCTTGTGGGCGATTTCAAAATCGCGCCTGGCCTGGAAAATCGAATCCGCCTCGAAATTCACCGGCAGTGTCGTGTCGGTGCCGTCATAGCGAATGTGCAGCACCGGCTTCGTGGCGACCGTATCTTCGCCGATGCCTTGCGCCGCGAGCTCGGCGATGACGGCTTTTCTCAAGATGGCGATGAGGTTGCCGATCTCGGTTCTGGACTCTTCGACAAGCGGCTTCAGCAGCGCCTGCTGGCGCGAGGCAAAGACCGAGGACAGGCCGATGCCATAGGCCGACAGCAGGCCAGAGAAGGGATGGATCAGCACCGCTTCCATGCCGAGCGCATCGGCGACCAGGCACGCGTGCTGGCCGCCGGCGCCGCCAAAACAGTTCAGGAGATATTCGGTGACGTCGTAGCCGCGCTGCACGGAGATCTTCTTGATGGCGTTGGCCATGTTCTCCACGGCGATGGTGACGAACCCTTCGGCGACAGTCTCAGGCGACCGGCCATCGCCGATTTCAGCGGCGAGTGCGGAGAATTTTTCGCGCACTGTGTCGACGTCGAGCGTCTGGTCCTGGCCGGGCCCAAAAATCGCCGGGAAGAAATCGGGCTGCAGCTTGCCCAGCATCACATTGGCGTCGGTGACGGCGAGCGGGCCGCCGCGCCGGTAGGCTGCCGGGCCGGGATTGGCGCCGGCCGAGTCAGGTCCGGCGCGAAAACGGCCGGCCTCATAGTGCAGAATCGAGCCGCCGCCGGCGGCGACGGTATGGATGCGCATCATCGGCGCGCGGATGCGCACGCCGGCGACCTCGGTGTCGAAGGCACGTTCGTATTCGCCGTCATAGTGGGCGACATCGGTGGAGGTGCCGCCCATGTCGAAGCCGATGACCTTGTCGAAGCCGGCGAGCCTGGCTGTCTCGACCATGCCGACGACGCCGCCGGCCGGTCCTGACAGCAGCGCGTCCTTGCCCTGGAACATGTCGGCGGCGGTGAGACCGCCCGACGACATCATGAACATGAGGCGAGGCGATTGGCCGGGCGCCACGCCCAGCTCTCCCGCCACCCTTTGCACATAGCGCGACAGGATCGGCGACAGATAGGCGTCGACCACGGTGGTGTCGCCGCGGCCGACCAGCTTGATCAGTGGCGAGACTTCATGGCTGACCGAGACCTGGCTGAAACCAAGTTTGCGGCAGACTTTCGCCACAGCCTTCTCGTGGTCGGGGTATTTCCAGGCGTGCATGAAGACAATGGCGACCGCATCGATGCCATCGGCCCTGGCCTGTTCGATCGCCGGCCGGCAGGCGGCGATGTCGAGCAATTGTTCGACGCAGCCATCGGCGCGCACGCGCTCGTTGATTTCGATGACGCGCTCGTAGAGTTGTTCGGGAAGGATGATCTCCTTGGCGAAGATGTCCGGACGCGCCTGGTAGGCGATCTTCAGCGCATCGCGAAAGCCCTTGGTGATGAGCAAAAGCACGCGGTCGCCCTTGCGCTCCAGCAGCGCATTGGTGGCGACCGTGGTGCCCATCTTGATGTCGCCGATCAGGCCGCTCGGGATCGTGTCGCCGGCCGACAAGCCGAGAAGGTCGCGAATGCCCTGGATGGCGGCATCGTTATAGGCTTCGGGGTTTTCGGAGAGAAGCTTGCGCGGGTGCAGCCCGCCTTCCGGATCTCGGCCGATGATATCGGTGAATGTGCCGCCGCGGTCGATCCAGAAATCCCATTTTTCGGTCATGACAGCCCCTGGCGCTCCTCTGTTCGATCGGTGGTTCGGCACATGCTGTTAGTTGGCCATGGCCCGAGCGGCAATCGCAAATGAACCAGACGATGTTACATGCGGAAACGCAACGTTACGAAACTCATGGTCATCTGACGCATTTGTCCTTCGACCGCTCACGGCAACGTGAGCGTGTGTTGAAGGAGAGACAAAATGAAAAAGCTCATTCTCGCGTCCGTGTCCGCTCTGGCCTTGCTTGGCGTCGCCGCCTGCAGTGACAGCGGTACGGACAATACCACCACCCAGAGCACCAATCCGCCGGCCGCCGAGGAACCGATGAAGCCGGCTACCCCGGAAGCCACGCCGCCGGCCGCGACGCCTCCGGCAACGGATAATTCGACCACGAAGAGCATCACACCCGAGAAGCCTGCCGAGCCGGCTCCGGCAACACCAGCTCCTGCGCCCGCGCAGTAGTGAGCAAGCAGTACTTCGTGTGATGAATGAGAAAGGCCGGCTCGCGCCGGCCTTTCTCATATTGTCCGAGCGCCGTGGCGTTCGAGTCCGATCGATTTGTCGCGCAAAGCCTGCGGCACTGTCCCGGCTTGATAGGAGCGGGCGGTGGCTCTAAGAAGCAGGCCATGTCCATTTGGGATCGCCTCGGCGAATTCATCACCCGCGTTTCATCCTCAGCCTCGTCGGGTGTCGCCGACGTGGTCGAGGCCGTGCGCACGGTTTTCGCCGGCGATGCGGATTTGCGCCGGCGTGTCGCCTTTTCGGTGGCGATGATCGCGCTGTCGGCCAAGATGGCCAAGGCCGATGGCATCGTCACCCAGGACGAGGTGCGCGCCTTCCAGGAAATATTCGAAGTGCCGCCGAAGGAGACGCGCAATGTGGCGCGGCTGTTCGATCTCGCCCAGCGCGACGTGGCCGGTTTCGAGACCTATGCCGAGCGGATGGCGCAGATGTGCGGTTCCGGGCATTCCAATTGCGTGATGCTGGAAGACATACTCGACGGTCTGTTCCACATCGCCAAGGCCGACGGGCTGGTGCACGAGCGCGAAGGCCACTTCCTGCACCGCATCGCCGAGATTTTCCGCATCGACGAAGCGCATTACGAGGCCATCATGGCGCGGCACGTCAATCTCGGCGCCGGGGATCCCTATGTCGTGCTTGGCATCGAGCGCGGCAAGCCGTTCGAAGAGGTCAGGAAACGCTATCGCAAGCTGGTTTCCGACAATCATCCGGACCGGCTGATCGCGCGCGGCCTGCCTCAGGAATTCATCAAGATCGCGACCACCAGGGTGGCGGCGATCAACGCCGCCTACGAGATGATCGAGCGGGGCCTGCGCCACGCATGAGCGGCTTTCTGCCCGACGAGCCACGTGCCGAAGTCAGGGTATCGCCGAATTTCGGCCCGCGGCGCGAGACGCCCAGGCCTGACATGATCGTGCTGCACTACACCGGTATGGCGACCGGCGCCGGGGCCGAGGCTTGGCTTTGCGACCCGGCCAGCGAGGTCTCGTCGCATTATCTCGTCCACGAGAATGGCCATATCGTGCAGATGGTCAGGGAAAGCGACCGCGCCTGGCATGCCGGCAAGAGTTCGTGGTTCGGACGCGCCGACATCAATTCCTGTTCGGTCGGCATCGAGATCGTCAATCCGGGGCATTCGCTGGGCTATCCCGGTTTTCCCCGGCGGCAGATCGATGCGGTGATCGGGCTGTGCCGTGGGATCGCCGGTCGGCATTCGATCGCCGCCGAGCGGGTACTCGCGCATTCCGATATTGCGCCGGGGCGCAAGATCGATCCCGGCGAGAAGTTTCCGTGGCGGACGCTGTTCGAAGCCGGTGTCGGTCATCTCGTGGCGGCCGCACCCGTCAGGCGAGGCGCCACTCTGACAACCGGCGACACCGGCGGCGACGTCGAAGCGTTGCAGTCGATGCTGGCGCTCTACGGTTATGGCGTTGAAATATCCAGCGTTTTCGACCGGCAGACCGAGGCGGTGGTCGAGGCCTTCCAGCGGCATTTCCGGCCGCGCAAGGTGGACGGCGTTGCCGACGGCTCGACGCTGCGGACGCTGCAAAGGCTGCTTGCTTCGGTGAGGCGCTGACCCCCTGGGAGGCCTCTCTCAAGCAATTCTTTCCCATCCTTAAGTTACAAGCTGTCACTCAAAGTGACTTGCCTGGCCTTGTTTGACACCAATTCGGGCGTCAAACGGCTGACGTGTAGATGTCGGACCCCAAGCCCCCCGGGTTGTTCCGACGTTGGTTAGGCGTTGCTGCGCGAACATCTTCGCGCGGTTCAGACAGAACAGGATCACATGCAGAAATTTACCGTTTTAACGGCAGCTCTTGCTGCCGGCGTAATGACTTTTGCCTTCAGTGCCGCAGATGCCGCGCCCCTCAGCCCGCGAGCCGATCAAGGGCCTGTCGTGGCATCCGCGAAAAGCGGCAAGGCCCCACAGGCCAGAAGCGGCAAGGCAGGCCAGGACGCCAAGGCGACGAAGCGGGCTTCCGCGAAAATGGAAAAAGCAAGCTGGTCCAAGCCGAAGAAGTCCGCCAGAAAGCAGACTAAGCGTGGCCGAAAAACCGTCGACATGACGGCAACGGCGTCGATCGGTGTCCGAAACGCGGCAGCCTCGGCGGCCGCGGTGGCCAGCAGCGGGCAGTATTCCGCAATCGTTGCCCGCTATGCGGCGATCGAAGGCGTTCCGGTATCGCTCGCCTCGGCGGTTATCCAGATCGAAAGCAACTATCGGCCCAACATCGTCGGCGGCGCCGGCGAGATCGGCCTGATGCAGATCAAGCCGGCCACGGCTCGGATGATGGGCTATAGCGGCTCCGCCAAGGGTCTGTTCGATCCCGACACCAACATCAAATACGGGATGAAATACCTTGCCATGGCGCGGAGCCTCGGCGGCGGCACGACCTGCGGCACAATTCTGAAATACAATGCCGGCCACGCCGCAACGCGGATGAACCCGGTGTCGGCAGCCTATTGCGGCAAGGTGAAGGTGCAGATGGCTGCGCTGGGATCGCCCGCATAAGTCTGCTTTTTCGTTTGCGTTTTCGGGCGTGAACCCTTTTATACGCTCTGCCAGCTGGCTGGGCGGCCGCACCCGCAAACGCCGAAAGGTCGTGGGTGAGGAAAGTCCGGGCTCCATGGAAACACGGTGCCGGTTAATGGCCGGCGGGGGCGACCCCAGGGAAAGTGCCACAGAAAGCAAACCGCCACGATCCGGCTTGCCGGATTCAGGGTAAGGGTGAAAGGGTGGGGTAAGAGCCCACCGCGCGACTGGCAACAGGAGCGGCACGGTAAACCCCACCGGGAGCAAGACCGAATAGGGGCGGTGCGGGGGGAAACCCTCGAGGGCTGTTTCCGGCTCACCGTCCGGGTAGGTTGCGTGAGGCACATGGCAACATGCGCCCAAGATGAATGGCCGCCACGTTCTCGCCTCGCAAGGGGCGAGGGCCATACAGAACCCGGCTTACAGGCCAGCTGGCAATTCTCTCCAGGATCGAAGAAAAGTCTTTGAGATCGGCAGGTTGCGCCCTTGGGTGCGCCTGTTGATTCAAGCCTGTTCAGCCCGGCATCCGTCATCAGCTCGTCGTCGGCGACTATCTCACCTCGTATCGTGTCGGTAGCGACGCGGTCGAAATCATCCGCGTGCTGCATGGCCATCGCAACATCGAAGCCGACGATCTCGGCCCGTGATAGGTCCGGTCAGCCGCTGATCTTGTCCAGTGACGTCTCGATCGCCTTCCAGAGCTCTTCCACCGGTTCGCAGCCAACCGAGAGGCGAACGAAGCCGGCAGGGACAGCATCGCCTCGCTTCAAGCGCCGCTCGGCGGAGGTGTGGACGCCGCCGAAGGATGTCGCGGCCTGCATCAAGGCGCAATTGTTGATGAAATCCTCGGCCTTGTCCTCCGAGGCGAGCTCGAAAGAGATCAGAAAACCGAAGCGCTCCATCTGGGCACGGGCAAGGTTGTGCGACGGATCGCCTTCCAGTCCGGGATAACGCAGGCCGCTGATTGCTCGGTGGCCCTGCAGCCGCCGCGCGATGACTTCCGCCGAGGAACACATGCGATCGAAGCGCACATCCAGTGTCTCCAGGCCGCGATGCACCAGCCAGGCTTCGAACGGTCCGGGAATGCTGCCGGAAACCTCGCGCCAGCCGGTCACGGCGGCGATGATATCGGCATTGCGGCTGGCGACATGGCCGAACAGCACATCGGAATGGCCGTTGGGCGCCTTGGTGTCGGCGGCAACGACGATATCGGCGCCATGGTCGAGCGGCCGTTGGCCGAACGGTGTCATGGTCGTGTTGTCGACGACAAGGATCGCGCCGGCTTTGTGAACAGCATCGGCAACGGCGGCGATATCGCAGATATCCAGCCCCGGATTGGCAGGGGTTTCGACAAACGCCAGCCGATAGCCATCGAAGCCGCCATCGAGGAAGGTCGAGGTCGGCCTGACGTCGTAGGTGATGCCGAGCGGCTTGAGGAAGCGATCGGCCAAAGCCCGCGTCGTGTGATAGCCGTCGGAAGGCAGCAGGATACGGTCGCCAGTTTTGAGCACGGCAAAGAACGCCGCCGAGATTGCCGCCATTCCTGAAGGGAAGGCGACGCAAGGTGCGTCCTCCAGATGAGCCAGCATATGTTCGACTGCGTCCCAGGTCGGGTTGCTGAATCGCCCGTACTGGTTGAAACCGGTGGCGTCGCCGGGCGCATGAAAGATGGCGGCCATGGTCAGGGGCAGGGGAATGGAATCGCCCATGGCAAGCCCGCTGTGACGCAGATGAGGAAGCGCTGCAGCGCGTGACTTTGCTGTTTCGGACATCGAATTTCCAACCTTGTTTGCGACCGGCGATATGTGGCGAGACGCTATGCCCGGCAGCGGCGCGCGGCAAGGCGCGTCCGGTTGGGCCAGGCGGCTCTAAACGGTTCGTTAGGCTTAATAGACCATAAAGACGAGACATGTCGGCGAGGCTGCTCTCATTGGTCGCGGCGCGCGTGTTTGTGAAGCCTACTCCCGTTGACGCCCATAGTGCCCCATGATATCCCATCCAGACATCAAAGCCTTCGTTCCGTGTCAGGGTAAAGCGTACGCCAATCGGGCAGCCGCGGCGGCTGCGCGTTTGCCAGTTTTTGCCCGTGCGGACGAGGCTGATACGGGGCAGGGAACGCGCCGCGGCGGCGCGGGCGACAAGATGGAGAGGGGTGCGGCGGCGAAAGCGGCTGTAGCGTTTAATGGACCGGTTTCTGTCAAACACGGTGAGCAGGATCGATGCGAAGGGACGGGTGTCCGTTCCCGCGCATTTCCGTGCGGTCGTGCAGAAGCGCGGCTATTCGGAACTCTATGCGCTGCGCTGCCTGGATCTGCCGGCGATGGATGTCGGCGGGCTCGATCTGCTCGACCGCTACGAGCAGCGCATCGCGCTCGAGGATCCCTTCCTGCAGACGGCGGACGATATGTCGTTCTTTTGCCATGGCGACGGAACCTTCTTGAAACTCGACCAGGACGGCCGCATCACGATGAGCGATTTCCTTCGCGAACACACCGGCATTTCGGCGGAAGTGGCCTTTGTCGGGCGCGGCAATTTCTTTCAGATCTGGGAGCCGGGACGGCTTGCCGCCTATGGGGCGCAGGCGCGCGCACGGCTTTTGCAGCTTCGGCAGGGGACGAAGCCTGGGGAGCGACCGGAATGACGGCAGGCCACGGCGATGACCTTCCTCACGCCGTAGGTGGGCACGCCGTTGGCGGATCGGCCCGCCACATTCCGGTTCTCCTTGCCGAAGTGCTCGAAGCACTGGCGCCGGCGCAGGGCGACCTCATCATCGACGGCACGTTCGGCGCCGGCGGCTACACCAGGGCCATTCTGGCGACGGGCGCCTCGGTTGTGGCGATCGACCGCGATCCGGATGCAATCGATGCCGGGCGCGATCTGGAAGTGCAGTCGGGCGGTCGGCTGCGGCTGGTGCAGGCGCCGTTCTCGACGCTGGACGAACATGTCGAGAGCGCCGACGGCGTCGTGCTCGACATTGGCGTGTCCTCTATGCAGCTCGACCAGGCGGAGCGCGGGTTTTCGTTCCGCGCCGACGGGCCGCTCGACATGCGCATGGCGCAGGCTGGTTTGAGCGCCGCCGACGTCGTCAATTCCTTCAAGCCAGGCGACCTTGCCCGTATCTTCGGCTTCCTCGGCGAGGAGCGCCATGCCGGACGCATCGCCCGCATGATCGAGGCGCGCCGCGAAAAGCGTCCGTTCGAACGGACGCTGGAACTCGCCGACGCCATCGAGACGCATATCGGCCGGGCGCCGAAGGACAAGATCCATCCGGCGACGCGCGTGTTCCAGGCGCTGCGCATCTTCGTCAATGACGAGCTTGGCGAACTTGCCAAGGCCTTGTTTGCGGCCGAACGTGCGCTGAAGCCGGGCGGTCGGCTCGCCGTGGTGACCTTCCATTCGCTGGAAGACCGCATCGTCAAGCGTTTCATCGCCGACCGGGCCGATGTCGCGACCGGCTCGCGTCACCTGCCCGAGGCGCATGCGCGTACCGCGACTTTCCGCAAGGCGGGCGGCGGCGTGACGGCCGGCGACGCCGAGGTGGCGGCCAATCCGCGCGCCCGTTCGGCTAGGCTGCGCGCGGCGATCCGCACCGAGGCCTCGGCGCGCAGCAGTGATTTTTCGATTTTCGGCCTTCCAAAGCTTCCCGGTATCGACCGGCCGGGGGAGAGGTAACACGTGTTTCGTACCAGCGACATTGTCCTGATCGCCGTCATGGTTGCGGTCGCGGCCCTTACCTACAAGGCCAAGCGCGAGGCCGAGGAACAATTGGCTTCGGTGCAGAAGATCCATGCGCAGATACGCTATGAGGAGGACACGATCGACCTGCTCAAGGCCGACTGGAGCCTGCTTACCCAGCCGTCGCGGCTGCAGAAGCTGGCTGAACTCTACAAGTCGCAGCTCGAACTCGAGCCGGTCAGCGCCCGCCAGATAGGCGGCATCGGCGACCTGCCGGCCAAATCCCTGGACATTCAGGACATCCTGAACGGACGCCAAGGTGGTATGGCCGACAATTCCGACCAAGCGCCTTCGGACAGTAAGGATCCCGTCGTGACTGGAGGCATCGCCCAATGATCGGCAAACTGCTGAAGCGTCGCTCCAGGACGAGTGAAGATGGATCGATCGTGGTCGAGGGCGCCCGCAAGGCGACCGGCGGCAAGGGCAGGACGCGCATCGTCATGACGATGGCGGTGTTCTTCGGCATCTTCTCGACCATATCAGGGCGGCTGGTCTATCTCGGCTTCCAGACCCCTGATATGTCGGGCGGTCCGCAGAGCCGGGTGACGGCATCGCGGCCCGACATCGTCGACCGCAACGGCGAAGTGTTGGCCACGGATATCAAGACGGCGTCGCTGTTTGCAGAACCGCGCCGGATTGTCGACGCCGACGAGGCGATCGAGAAGCTGTCGACGGTGCTTCCGGACATCGACTATGAGCAGACCTATCATAAGCTGAAGAGCGGCGCCGGTTTCGTCTGGCTGCAGCGGCAGCTGACGCCCAAGCAACAGTCCGACATCATGCAACTCGGCATTCCCGGTTTCGGCTTCCGCACCGAAAAGCGCCGCTTCTATCCGAGCGGCGAGACCTCGTCCTACATTGTCGGCCTCACCAACATCGACAACCAGGGCATCTCCGGAATGGAGAAATATGTCGACGAGCAGGGGCTGAGCGACTTGCAGGCATCGGGCCTTGCCATTGCCAAGGATCTCAAGCCGGTAAAGCTTTCGATCGATCTGCGCGTGCAGCATGTGGTGCGCGACGAGATCGCCGCCGGCCTGGAGCGCTATCGTGCCATGGGCGCCGGCGCCGTTGTGCTCAACGTCAAGACCGGCGAAGTGGTGGCCATGGCCTCGGTGCCGGATTTCGATCCGAACAATCCCTACAATGCACAGGACAAGGACCGGCTGAATCGCATGTCGGCGGGCCTCTACGAGATGGGCTCGACCTTCAAGAGCTTCACCTCAGCCATGGCGCTCGATTCCGGCAAGGCGACGATGGCGAGCCGCTTCGATGCTTCGCATCCAATCCGGGTCGGTCATCAGGCCATTCACGATTTCCACGGCAAGAACCGTGTGCTGTCGTTGCCGGAGGTGTTCCTCTACTCGTCCAACATCGGGTCGGCCAGGGAAGCCGAGATGGTCGGCATCGAGGGGCATCGCGAATTCCTGCACCGCCTTGGCATTCTGGACAGGATGCAGACCGAATTGCCGGAGACTGCCCGTCCGACTGAACCGAAGGTCTGGAAACAGGTCAATTCATTCACCATCGCCTTCGGCCATGGCGTGTCGACGACGCCGCTGCAAGCGGCTGTGGGCTGCGCGGCGTTGATGAATGGCGGCTTTCTGATGAACCCTACCTTTCTGGTGCGGACGCAGGCGGAAGCGATGGCCACCGCCAAGAAAGTGGTGAGCGAAAAGACCGTCGAAGGCATGCGCTACCTCTATTCGCTCAATGCCGAGAAGGGCTCTGCCCGAAACGCCAGAGTCCCTGGCTACCGCGTTGGTGGCAAGACCGGAACGGCCGAGAAGGTCGTCAATGGCCGCTACTCCAAGGACTTGAATTTCAACACTTTCGTCGCCGCCTTCCCGATGGACGATCCGCAGTATCTGGTGTTTACCATTGCCGATGCCCCGCACCCGGAAAAGCCTGGTATGACGGATGTCGCGGCCGCAAATGCTGGGGTCATGGCCGGCAATATCATCAGGCGTTCAGCTGCCATGCTTGGCGTGAAGCCAGATTTCAGCCATGAAAATGGTGCAACGCTGGTTTCCTATCAGTGATTCTTAGGGCGCGCCGGCAACAGCGCGCTATTTTGTTGCGGTGAACGGGACTCGATGAAGCTCAGAGATCTAGCCGGTATCCTGCCCGTCGAGGGAATCGCTTCCGTCGATCTGGAGGTTACAGGGATTTCTTCGGATTCCCGCCAGGTAAAACCGGGCGTTGTCTTTTTTGCGCTCGCCGGAACCAAGGCCGATGGTGCCGTTTATGCCGCCGACGCCGCCTCGCGCGGTGCGGCCGCGATCGTGGCGGGCAAGGGCAGCACCATTGCCGGGCTGTCGGTTCCGGTATTGGCGGTCGACGATCCCCGCCTGGCGCTGGCGCTGAGTGCCGCCCGTTATTCCGGCAAGCAGCCTGAGACCATCGTCGCGGTGACCGGCACCAGCGGCAAGACCTCGGTCGCCGCCTTCACCAGGCAGATCTGGGAGCAGGCCGGTTATGCCGCCGCTTCGATCGGCACCACCGGCGTGGTGGCGCCTGGACGCAACGATTATGGCTCGCTGACGACACCCGATCCGGTCGCCCTGCACCAATTGCTGCGGGAATTGGCGGATTCCGGCGTCACCCACGCCTCGATGGAAGCCTCCAGCCATGGGCTCGACCAGCGCCGCCTCGACGGCGTGAAGCTGGCCGCCGGCGGCTTCACCAATCTCGGCCGTGACCATATGGACTATCATCCGACCATCGAAGACTATCACCGCGCCAAACTGCGTCTGTTCGACACGCTGCTGCCGAAGGGCGCACCAGCCGTGATCTTCGCCGACGATCCATGGTCGGCGCCGACGACCCTGGCCGCACAGGCCGCCGGGCTCAATGTGCTGACGGTCGGCCGCCATGGCGATTTCCTCAGGCTGAAGCGGGTCGAGCATGAACGCCATCGCCAGCGGGCCGAGGTCGAGGCCGATGGCGTGCTCTACGAGATCGACCTGCCGCTGGCCGGTGATTTCCAGATTTCGAACGCGCTGGTTTCGGCGGGTCTTGCCATCTCCACGGGAACACCTGTCGCCAAGGCCTTGATGGCGTTGGAGAGACTGAAGGGCGCGCCGGGCCGGCTCGACCTCGTCGGCACCACCGCCAGCGGCGCGCCGGTCTATGTCGATTATGCCCACAAGCCCGACGCGCTGGAAAACGTGCTGGCCTCGGTGCGCCCATTCACCACCGGCCGCGTCATCGTCGTGTTCGGCTGCGGCGGCGACCGCGACCGCGGCAAGCGACCGATCATGGGCGAGATTGCGACGCGGCTTGCAGATGTCGTCATCGTCACCGACGACAATCCGCGCTCCGAAGTGCCGGAAACGATCCGCGCCGCTATTTTGGCCGCTGCTCCAGGTGCCATCGAGATCGGCGACCGGCGCCACGCGATCCACGAGGCGGTCGCCATGCTGCATGCCGGCGACACGCTGATCGTGGCCGGCAAGGGCCATGAGGAGGGCCAGACGGTCGGCTCAGAGACCTTGCATTTCTCCGATCACGAGGAAGTCCGCGCGGCACTCGTGGAGCGTGCCGCATGAGCTTGCTGTGGACCTCCGAGGCGCTGGTTGCCGCCATGGACGGGCGGCCGCTCGGGCCGATGCCGGACGGCATTTCAGGCATTTCGATCGACAGCCGCAGCCTGCAGCCGGGCGACGCCTTCTTCGCCATCAAGGGCGAGGCGATGGACGGCCATGACTTCGCAACCGCCGCCATCAAGGCCGGCGCCGGCGTGTTGGTGGTGGCCGAAGGCAAGCTGCCGTCGCTCGGCCGGCTGACGGCGCCGATCATCGTCGTCGAGGACGTGCTGGTCGCGCTGGAAAAGCTTGGAGTTGCGTCGCGCGCCCGCTCGAGCGCGAAAATCATCGCTGTGACCGGTTCGGCCGGCAAGACCACCACCAAGGAAGCGCTGCGCCATGTGCTGCAAGCCGCCGGCAAGGTGCATGCCTCGGCGCAGTCCTTCAACAATCACTGGGGCGTGCCGCTGACTTTGGCACGCATGCCCGATGATTGCGACTATGCCGTGTTCGAGATCGGCATGAACCATCCCGACGAGATCCGTCCGCTGGTCAAGATGGTGAGGCCGCATGTCGCCATCGTCACCATGATCGCGGCCGCCCACTTAGGTTTCTTCCGCAATCTGGACGAGATCGCCAAGGCCAAGGCCGAGATTTTCGAGGGGCTGGAGCCCGAGGGGGCCGCCGTCCTCAACCGCGACGATACGCGCTTCAAGCTGCTCGACAAGATGGCCCATGCCGCCGGTGTCGAGCACATCTACGGCTTCGGCGAGAATGCGCGCTCTACCTTCAAGCTCACCAAATGCGAACTGCATGCGGATCATTCCGACATCATCGCCAGGATCGGCGGCCACGAAGTGTCGGCGCGGATCGGCGCGCCCGGCCGCCATATGGTGCAGAACGTGCTGGCGGTGCTGGGTGCGGCGCATCTGGTCGGCGCCGATCTCGACAAGGTGGCTTCAGCACTGGCCGATCTTTCGGCCGAACGCGGGCGCGGCAAGCGCCATGTGCTGCGCCTCCCCGGCGGGCCGATCACGCTGATCGACGAGAGCTACAACGCCAATCCGGCATCGATGGCTGCTGCGATGGCATTGCTCAACGCGACGCCTGTGACGGGCGAGGGCCGCCGCATCGCCGTGCTCGGCGACATGCTCGAACTCGGCGACCATTCGCCCAAGCTGCATGCAGTCCTTGCCGAACTCATCGTCGGCACCGGGACACAGACCGTCTTCCTCGGCGGCCCGGAAATGCGGGCGCTGGCCGAAGCGCTGCCGGCTGAGATCAAGACGGAATACCGCGCTGGTGTCGAGGAGCTGAAGCCGGTGCTGCTTGCCGCGCTTAAGCCGGGTGACGTGGTGATGATCAAATCGTCGAAGGGCATCGGTTTTGCAAAACTGGTCGATGCGCTGCTGGGCAAATTCCCGGCTGAATCGACAGCCAGAAAACAGACCTAGGTCGGGGGACGAAAACGCATGTTTACACTGCTCGTCGATTTTGCGGACAAGGTCTCGGTCTTCAATGTCTTCCGCTACATCACCTTCCGCACCGGCGGGGCGCTGATCACGTCGGCGCTGATCGTCTTCATCTTCGGACCGACCATCATCAATTCGCTGCGGCTGCGGCAAGGCAAGGGTCAGCCGATCCGCGCCGATGGGCCGCAGACACATTTCAAGAAGGCCGGCACGCCGACCATGGGCGGCCTGATGATCCTGTCGGGCATCATCGGCTCGTCGCTTTTGTGGGCGAACCTGTCGAGCATCTATGTCTGGGTGGTGCTGCTGGTGACGCTGGGCTTCGGCTCGATCGGCTTCTACGACGACTATCTCAAGGTAACCAAGCAGTCGCATCTCGGCTTTTCCGGCAAGGCAAGGCTGGCGCTTGAATTCGTCATCGCCGGCATCGCCGCCTGGGTAATCATGCATAACGGCCAGGCGCCGTTCTCGTCGTCGCTGACATTTCCCTTCGCCAAGGAATTCATCGTCAATCTCGGCTGGTTCTTCATTCCGTTCTCCTGCTTCGTCATCGTCGGCGCCGGCAATGCGGTGAACCTGACCGACGGCCTGGACGGGCTGGCGATCGTGCCGATCATGATCGCGGCTGCCTCCTTCGGCGTCATCGCCTATCTCTCGGGCAATGCGGTGTTCGCCGAATATCTGCAGATCCATTTCGTGCCCGGCACCGGTGAACTGGCGGTCGTGCTCGGCGCGGTCATCGGCGCTGGTCTGGGCTTCCTCTGGTTCAATGCGCCGCCTGCGGCGATCTTCATGGGCGACACCGGCTCGCTGGCCATGGGCGGCCTGATCGGCACCGTTGCGGTCGCCACCAAGCACGAGATCGTTCTGGTCATCGTCGGCGGATTGTTCGTCGTGGAAATCCTGTCGGTCATCATCCAGGTCGGCTACTTCAAGATGACCGGCAAGCGGGTGTTCCTGATGGCGCCGATCCACCATCATTTCGAAAAGCTCGGCTGGACCGAAAGCCAGGTGGTGATCCGCTTCTGGATCATCGCCGTCATCCTGGCGCTGGTCGGCCTGTCGACCCTCAAGCTGAGATAGGAAGCCATTTGATCCCCGCCGCATCCTTTTCAGGCAAGCGCGTTTCGCTCTTCGGGCTCGGTGGCTCGGGGATCGCTACGGCGCGCGCACTGATCGAGGGCGGCGCGGACGTGCTGGCCTGGGACGACAATCCCGAAAGCGTGGCCAAGGCCACGGCTGCCGGCATCGCAACCGCCGACCTCCGCGGCGCCGACTGGGCGAAATTCTCGGCCTTCGTGCTGTCGCCGGGTGTGCCGCTGACGCATCCCAAGCCGCATTGGACGGTGGAGCTGGCGCGCGGTTCGGGCGTCGAGATCATCGGCGACATCGAGCTTTTCTGCCGCGAGCGGATGCTGAGCGCGCCAAATTCGCCTTTCATCGCCGTCACCGGCACCAACGGCAAGTCGACGACGACCGCGCTGACCGCGCATATCCTGAAAGCCGCGGGACGCGACACCCAGATGGGCGGCAATATCGGCCGCGCGGTGATGACGCTCGATCCACTCGAGCCCGATCGGCACTATGTGGTCGAATGCTCGTCCTACCAGATCGACCTCGCGCCTTCGATCAATCCGACGGCAGGCATCCTGCTTAACCTGACGCCCGATCATCTCGACCGCCACGGCACCATGCAGCACTACGCCGCGATCAAGGAGCGGCTGGTGGCCGGCAGCGAGACGGCGATCGTCGGCATCGACGATTCCTGGTGCGCGCAGATCGCCGAGCGGCTGGAGCGGGCGGGGCGGCATGTCATCCGCATTTCCAAGCGGCTGCCGCTGACCGATGGCTATTTCGCCGATGGCAGCAACCTGATGGAAGCGGTGCATGGCCGTTACAGCCGTGTCGCCTTCCTCGAAGGCATCGGTTCGCTGCGCGGCCAGCACAATGCCCAAAACGCTCTGGCGGCGGTCGCCGCTTGCCTCAAGGTCGGGCTTGAGCTTGGCGAAATCCAGTCCGGGCTGGAAAGCTTTCCCGGCCTTGCGCACCGCATGGAGCAGGTCGGCCGCAAGGACCATGTACTGTTCATCAACGATTCCAAGGCGACCAATGCCGATGCGGCGGCGCCGGCGCTGTCCAGCTTTGCGCGCATCTACTGGATCGCCGGCGGCCTGCCCAAGGACGGCGGCATCGAACCGTTGCGCGGCTTCTTCCCGCGCATCGCCAAGGCCTATCTGATCGGCGAGGCGGCGCCGGCCTTTTCGGCGACGCTGGGCGAGGCCGTGCCCTACGAGATTTCAGGCACGCTGGCCGCGGCGGTCGAACACGCCGCGCATGATGCGGCCCGGGACGACAGCGGCGAAGCGGTGGTACTGCTGTCGCCGGCCTGCGCCAGTTTCGACCAGTTCAAGAATTTCGAAGTCCGCGGCGAAGCCTTCAGGCAAGCTGCGAATGCTATCGAGGGTGTGAAACCCATCGGAGGGGCACGATAATGCAGAGCCGTCTCGACAAAAGTCCGGTTGCGACCTGGTGGTGGACGATCGATCGCTGGTTCCTGGCGGCTTTCCTGTCGCTGATGGGGCTTGGCATCGTCTTGTCCTTCGCTGCCAGCCCGGCGGTGGCCGAACGCATCGGCCTCGACAGTTTCCACTTTGCCACCAGGCAGATCATCTTCACCGTGCCGGCGCTCGGCGTGATGCTGGCCGTTTCCTTCCTCGATTCCAGGCAGATCCGGCGCATGGCGCTGGTCATCCTGTGCCTGATGCTGGTGCTGATGGTGGCGGTGCTCTACATCGGCGTCGAGGTGAAGGGTGCGCGCCGCTGGGTGTCGCTTGCAGGCCTGTCGATCCAGCCGTCGGAATTCCTGAAGCCCGCCTTCGTCATCATGTGCGCCTGGCTGTTCGCCGAGCACAAGCGCCAGCCTGACATTCCGGGCAATCTGTTCGCCATGCTGCTGCTGGTGCTGGTCGTGTCGCTGCTGGTGGCGCAACCGGATCTCGGCCAGACCATGCTGACGACCGGCACCTGGGGCATCATGTTCTTCATGGCCGGGCTGCCCTGGCTGTGGATCGTCGCGCTCGGCGCGGCCGGCGTCGGCGGCGTCTTTGCCGCCTATACGGTGTTCCCGCACGTTGCCTTGCGCATCGACAAGTTCCTCACCGGCGAGGGCGACACGTTCCAGGTCGACATGGGGCGCGAAGCGCTGATCAATGGCGGCTGGTTCGGTGTCGGGCCGGGCGAGGGCACAGTCAAGCGCGTCATTCCCGACAGCCATGCCGACTTCGTCTTCTCGGTCGCGGGCGAAGAGTTCGGGCTGATCATGTGCTTCTTCATCATGTCGATCTTCGCCTTCATCGTGCTGCGCGGCCTCAACACGGCGCTGAAGGAGCATGACGATTTCACCCGCTATGCGGTCGGCGGCCTCGTCACCGTGTTTGGCCTGCAGGCGGTCATCAACATGTGCGTCAATCTCCAGCTTGTGCCGGCCAAGGGTATGACGCTGCCGTTCATCTCCTATGGCGGCTCCTCGCAGATCGCCATCGCCATCTCGATGGGCATGGTGCTGGCGCTGACACGCAAACGGCCGGAAAAGCGCAAGCAGATGGGCTTTGGCCTGTCGCAACGCGCCGTGCCGGCGGAGTGATATGGCCAGAGGCGTCATCCTTCTCGCGGCAGGCGGCACCGGTGGGCATCTTTTCCCGGCCGAAGCGCTGGCGCATGAGCTGAACGAGCGCGGCTGGTCGGTGCATCTGGCGACCGACGACCGTGCCGAGCGTTTCGCCGGCCATTTTCCGGCCGCCGCCGTCCACCCGATCCAGTCGGCGACGATGGGCTCGAAAAACCCTTTTGCCCTAATTGGCGCCTTCTGGAAGATCTGGCGCGGCGTGCGCCAGGCTTCCGCCGTCATCGGCAGGATCAAGCCGGATGCTGTCGTCGGCTTTGGCGGCTATCCGACCTTGCCGCCGCTCTACGCGGCGACACGGCGCAAGGTGCCGACACTGATCCATGAGCAGAACGCGGTGATGGGGCGCGCCAACCGGGCGCTGGCCGGCCGTGTCGACGCCATCGCCGGCGGCTTCCTGCCGCAGGACACCAGTGCTGCCGGCGTCAAGACGGTGATGACAGGCAATCCGGTCAGGCCTGCCGTGCTGGAAGCGGCCAGGACGGCTTATGCGGCGTCGACCGGGGAACAGACGTTCCGCCTGCTGGTGTTCGGCGGCAGCCAGGGCGCCCAGTTCTTTTCCGATGCCGTGCCGGGAGCCATTGCGCTGCTTTCCGATGCCCAGCGCAAGCGGCTGGTCATCACCCAACAAGCTCGCGCGGATGACGTGGCGCGGGTCAAGGCGGCCTATGCCGCGCTTGGCGTTGCTGCCGAGGTCTCACCCTTCTTCACCGACATGGCGCAGCGCATGGCGGCGGCGCATCTGGTGATCTCGCGCTCCGGCGCCTCGACCGTCTCGGAGATCGCCGTCATCGGCCGGCCGGCGCTGCTGGTGCCTTATCCCTATGCGCTCGACCATGATCAGGCGGCGAACGCGGCGGCTCTTGCCGCTGCCGGCGGCGGCGAAGTGCACCCGCAATCCTCGCTCTCGTCCGAACGCATCGCAGCGCTCATTGGCGAGCTGATGGACGACCCCGATCGGCTGACGGCGATGGCGGCGGGTGCGAAATCGGCCGGCAGGCCGAACGCGGCCCGGTTGCTCGCTGATCTTACAGAGGCTATTGCGTCCAAAAAAACCATTTCGGATTTCAGGAAGGGGACGCAAGCATGAAGATGCCGCAGACCATCGGCCTTGTGCATTTCATCGGCATTGGCGGCATCGGCATGAGCGGCATTGCCGAAGTGCTGCACAATCTCGGCTACAAGGTGCAAGGGTCCGACCAGGCCGAAAGCGCCAATGTGCAACGGCTGCGCGACAAGGGCATCGAATGCTTCGTCGGCCATAGGGCCGAGAATCTCGGCGATGCCGAGGTGGTGGTCGTCTCGACGGCGATCAAGAAATCCAACCCTGAGCTCAAGGCCGCGCGCGAAAAGCTGCTGCCGATCGTGCGCCGGGCCGAAATGCTGGCCGAGCTGATGCGCTTTCGCCAGGCGGTGGCGATCGGCGGCACACATGGCAAAACGACGACGACCTCGATGGTGGCGACCTTGCTCGATGCCGGTGGGCTCGATCCGACCGTCATCAATGGCGGCATCATCAATGCCTACGGCACCAATGCGCGCATGGGCGACGGCGAGTGGATGGTGGTCGAGGCCGACGAGAGCGACGGCACTTTCCTGAAACTGCCGGCCGAGATCGCGGTCGTCACCAACATCGATCCCGAGCATCTCGATCACTATGGCAGCTTCGACAAGGTGCGCGAGGCGTTCCGCCAGTTCGTCGAGAACGTGCCGTTCTATGGTTTTGGCGTGATGTGCACCGATCACCCCGAGGTGCAGGCACTGGTCAGCCGCATCGAGGACCGCCGGGTCATCACCTATGGCGAGAATGCGCAGGCCGACGTGCGCTTTACCAATCACCGCATGGCAGGTGCCATTTCGGAATTCGACGTGGTGATCCGCGACCGCAAGACAGGCGGCCAGACGACGATAGCAGGCCTGCGCCTGCCGATGCCCGGCCGCCACAACGTCTCCAACGCGACGGCAGCGATCGCGGTCGCGCATGAGCTCGGCCTGTCGGCCGAGGCGATCAAGAAGGGCCTGTCGTCCTTCGCCGGCGTCAAGCGCCGCTTCACCCATACCGGTTCGTGGGACGGCGTCGAAATATTCGACGATTACGGCCACCATCCGGTCGAGATCTCGGCGGTGCTGAAGGCGGCGCGCAGCGCCACCCAGGGTCGCGTCATCGCCATTGCCCAGCCGCATCGCTTCACCCGGCTGCATGATCTGTTCAACGAGTTTTCCACCTGCTTCAACGACGCCGACACAGTGATGGTGGCGCCGGTCTACGCGGCCGGCGAAGAGCCGATCGACGGCGTCAGCTCGGACGCGCTGGTGTCGCGCATCCGCGCCGGCGGCCATCGCGACGCGCGCTACATCGAGGGTCCGGCGGCGATCGCGCCCGTCATCCGTGATCTGGCCAAGCCGGGTGACTTCGTCGTCTTCCTGGGCGCCGGCAACATCACCCAATGGGCCTATGCGTTGCCCAAGGAGCTTGGCGGGACCGTCTCATGATGCACGGCCAGGCCCTGATCGACAGACTTGGCGACCGGCTTGCCGGCCTGCGCGGCCGTCTCACGCCGAACGCCGAGATGGACAAAATCACCTGGTTCCGTGCCGGGGGTCTGGCTGAAGCGTTGTTCCAGCCGGCCGATGAGGAGGATCTTGCAGTGTTCCTCAAAGCCGTTCCTGAAGAAATACCTCTTACCGTCGTTGGCGTCGGCTCCAACCTGCTGGTCCGCGACGGCGGCATCGAGGGCTTTGTCATCCGCCTTTCGGCCAAGGGCTTCGGCGAGGCCGAGTTGATTTCGCCGATCAGGATCAAGGCGGGAGCTGCGACCCCCGACAAGCGCGTCGCAGCGGTGGCGCTCGAGGCCGGCATTGGCGGCTTTCATTTTTACCACGGCATTCCGGGTGCAATCGGCGGTGCGCTGCGGATGAATGCCGGCGCCAATGGTGTCGAGACGCGCGAGCGCGTCGTCGAAGTGCGGGCGCTCGACCGCAAGGGCAATGTGCAGACGCTGAGCAATGCCGATATGGGATACGCCTATCGCCATTCAGCGGCGCCCTCCGGGCTGATCTTCACCTCGGCCGTGTTCGAAGGCTTTGCCGAGGACAAAACGGCGATCAAGGCGGCGATGGAGGCCGTGCAGAACCATCGCGAGACCGTGCAGCCGATCCGCGAGAAGACCGGTGGCTCGACCTTCAAGAATCCGGAAGGCACGTCGGCCTGGAAGGAGATCGACAGAGCGGGCTGCCGCGGCCTGATGATCGGCGGCGCCCAGATGTCGCCGATGCATTGCAACTTCATGATCAACACGGGAACCGCGACCGGCTACGACCTGGAATATCTCGGCGAGACGGTGCGCACGCGGGTGCTGGAGAATTCCGGTATCCGGCTGCAATGGGAAATCAAGCGAATCGGCAATTTCCGGCCGGGGCATGCCGTGCAGGAGTTTCTAGGGCAGCTCCTTTAAGGTGCACTTTGCGCGCGTTGAAGTTCATGTGATGCATGAACTTCAACGCGGCCGAAACGGTCGGCGACCGTTGCCGCAAAGACTCAACGACACGCTTTTCGCATCCATTTTCTCAGAAAGTGAATCTCTCGGAATCGTAAGCACTTGCCAGTGAATCAACTCTCTGATTCTCTGCTCGAAAGCGTTTCCTGATTTGAGTCGTTCGACGCGTTTTCAGCGTTTTCCGTCTGGGGGGCAACCTGCCGGGAGACTCTGACTCAATGTTGCGGAAAATCTGATTTTGGTCCGCCGTGAGAGAGGGGATGCCGGGGAATGAAAAACAAGCATGTGGCCGTCCTGCTGGGTGGTTTTTCGTCCGAGCGGCCCGTGTCTCTTTCGTCGGGGAAGGCTTGCGCCGATGAGCTCGAGAAGGAAGGCTACCAGGTCACCCGTGTCGATGTCGGGCGCGATGTCGGCTCCGTGCTTGCCGAGCTCAAGCCCGATGTCGCGTTCAATGCGCTGCACGGCCCTTTTGGCGAGGACGGCACCATTCAGGGCATCCTTGAATATCTCGGCATTCCCTACACCCATTCCGGCGTGCTCGCCTCGGCTCTGGCCATGAACAAGGAGCAGGCCAAGCGGGTTGCCAAGTCGGTCGGCATCGTGGTCGCCGAATCGAAGGTCGCCAGCCGCTTTGCCATCCAGAACAAACATCCGATGAAGCCGCCCTATGTGGTCAAGCCGGTCAATGAGGGTTCGAGCTTCGGTGTCGTCATCGTGCATGAGGGCCAGTCGCATCCGCCGCAGGTTCTTGGCTCGTCGGAGTGGAAATATGGCGATACCGTCATGGTCGAGCGCTACATCCACGGCAGGGAGCTGACCTGCGCGGTGATGGGCGATGTGGCGCTGGGGGTCTGCGAGGTCATCCCGACCGGCCATTCCTTCTACGACTATGATTCAAAATATGTCGCCGGGGGATCAAAGCACGAATGCCCCGCAAAAGTTTCACCGAATATTTACCAAAAAATACAAACACTGGCGCTCAAGGCTCACCAAGCGATCGGCTGTCGGGGCGTTTCCCGTTCGGACTTCCGTTATGACGATCGTCATTCCGAAAACGGCGAGATTGTCTGGCTCGAGGTCAACACCCAGCCGGGTATGACGCCGACGTCTTTGGTGCCTGAAATCGCCGCCCATGCCGGGCACTCGTTTGGCGATTTGTTGAGTTGGATGGTGGAGGACGCTTCGTGTCTGCGTTGAAATGGGGACAAGGTAGGGAGAGGGGCGCGGCCGGGCCGGCGCTGTTCGGCCTGTCGTTGTCGTTGGACCATTTCGTACTGCCGCGCATGCTTCGCCGCCCGGTGCGCATTCTGGCGCGCCTGGGCGTCGGGGAATTCCAGGCGCCGCGCTTTTCCGCGGTCATGATGTCGGCCGTGCTGATTTTCTCGAGCAGTGCCTATGGTGCCTACCTCGGCGGTCATGTCGACGGTATCGTGCAGAGCATCACCGCCCGTACCGGCTTTGCCGTCGATCAGGTCAAGGTGGTCGGCAATCGCCAGACCTCGGAAATCGATATACTCGACAGGCTTGAACTCGACGGCTGGACGTCGCTGATCGGCTTTAATGCCGAGGCAGCGCGCGAACGGATCTCCGGCCTGCCGTGGATCGAGGTTGCGGCGGTGCGCAAGGTCTACCCGCACACGCTGGAAGTACGTGTCGAGGAGCGCGAGGCTTTCGCGCTCTGGCAGCAGGGCGACGAGCTTTCGGTCATCGAGAGGAATGGTGCCATGATCGCGCCGTTCTCGGGCGGCAAGCAGGTGCTTCTGCCGCTGCTGATCGGCACCGGCGCGCCGGCGAGCGCGCCCGATTTCCTGGCCAAGGTCGAAAAATATCCCGAGCTCGCGAGCCGGATCAAAGGGTATATCCGCGTCGGCGAGCGGCGCTGGGACCTGAAGCTGGACAATGGCATCACCATCAAGCTTCCCGAGGATGACGAGGAACAGGCGCTCGCCGAACTCGTGAAGATGGATCATGACAGCGGCTTGCTGTCGCGCGACATCGCCGCCGTCGACATGCGCCTGACGGACCGGCTGGTCGTGCAGTTGACGGCGGAAGCGGCGACGCAGCGCGAAGCCGCCCTCAACGAGAAACCCAAGAGCCTGAAGCGCAAGCCGGAGACGAAGATATGAACTGGCTTGGCGGTCCTGGCGATGCCGCGTCGCGCCGGTCCGGCACCCTGACGGTGCTGGATGTCGGTTCGAGCAAGGTCTGCTGCATGGTGGCCAAGCTGAAGCCGTGCGATGACGGCAAGCTGCTGCGCGGTCGCTCGCACCGGATCCAGGTGATCGGCATCGGTCACCAGAAGTCGCAAGGCGTGAAGTCGGGTGTCATCGTCGATCTCGACCGCGCCGAGCACGCCATCCGCCTTTCCGTCGACGCGGCCGAGCGCATGGCCGGGCTGACGGTCGATTCTCTGATCGTCAACATGACGGCCGGCCGGCTCAAGAGCGAAGCCTTCTCCGCCACCATCAATCTTGGCGGCCATGAGGCCGACGAGGCCGACATCAAGCGCGTTCTCGGTGCTGGCGCCAAGCAGGCGCTGAAGGCCGAGCGCGAGGTGATCCATTCGCTTCCCGTCGGCTTCTCGCTGGATGCCGAACGCGGCGTGCGCGATCCGCGCGGCATGGTCGGCGACGCACTCGGCGTCGACATGCATGTGCTGACCGGCGACGCCGCGCCGATGCGCAATCTGGAGCTTTCCATCAACCGTTCGCATCTGTCGGTCGAGCGCATGGTGGCGACGCCCTATGCCAGCGGTTTGGCGGCCCTGGTCGACGACGAGCTGGAAATGGGTGCGGCCTGCATCGACATGGGCGGCGGCACGACGACGATTTCGGTGTTTTCGGAAGGCAAGTTCGTCCATGGCGACGCCATCGCCATCGGCGGCAACCACGTCACGCTGGACATGGCCAAGGGGCTGTCGACCTCGCTCGATGCCGCGGAACGGCTGAAGGTGATGCATGGCTCGGCGCTGCCGGGCAGCGCAGACGACCGCGACCTGGTCTCGATCCAGCCGATCGGCGACGATGGCGACGTGCCCTTGCAGATCCCGCGCTCGGTGATGACGCGCATCGTGCGCGCCCGCATCGACGAGACGCTCGAACTGCTGCGCGACCGGCTGAACAGGTCCGGCTATGGCAATGCAGTGGGCAAGCGTGTGGTTCTTACCGGCGGTGCCAGCCAGCTTGCCGGCCTGCCGGAGGCGGCGCGCCGCATCCTGGGACGCAATGTGCGCATCGGCCGCCCGCTCGGCGTGGCCGGCCTGCCGGAAGCGGCGAAGGGGCCGGCCTTCTCGGCCGCGGTGGGGCTTCTGATCTATCCGCAGATGGCGAGCTTCGAGAGCCATCCTGCGAAAGGAATTTCCGGTCTCAAAATGACCGGAACGGGCGGAAAACTGCATCGCATGAGTCAGTGGTTGAGAGACAGTTTCTAAAATTGACGGGGACAGCCCCATAGGCGGCCGCGGCGGCGAAGCGGCGTGAAAGGCAAAGGACGGAGACAATGACCATCAATCTGCAAAAGCCGGACATCACCGAGCTTAAGCCGCGCATCACCGTGTTCGGTGTCGGCGGCGGTGGCGGCAATGCCGTCAACAACATGATCACCGCCGGTTTGCGCGGTGTCGAGTTCGTGGTGGCCAACACCGACGCGCAGGCGCTGACCATGTCGAAGGCGGGCCGCCTAATCCAGCTCGGCGCGCATGTCACCGAAGGCCTTGGCGCCGGCTCGCAGCCGGAAGTCGGCCGTGCGGCGGCGGAAGAGTGCATCGATGAAATCCTCGATCACCTGACCAACACCCATATGTGCTTCGTCACCGCCGGCATGGGCGGCGGCACCGGCACCGGTGCTGCTCCCGTCGTTGCCCGCGCTGCGCGCGAAAAGGGCATCCTCACCGTCGGCGTCGTCACCAAGCCGTTCCACTTCGAAGGCCAGCGCCGCATGAAGACCGCGGATTTCGGCATCGAGGAATTGCAGAAATGCGTCGATACGCTGATCGTCATCCCCAACCAGAACCTGTTCCGGCTGGCCAATGACAAGACCACCTTCGCCGACGCCTTCGCCATGGCCGACCAGGTGCTCTATTCCGGTGTCGCCTGCATCACCGACCTGATGGTCAAGGAAGGCCTGATCAATCTCGACTTCGCCGACGTCCGTTCCGTCATGCGCGAGATGGGCAAAGCGATGATGGGCACCGGCGAGGCTTCTGGCGAGGGCCGCGCGATGGCCGCCGCCGAAGCGGCGATCGCCAACCCGCTGCTCGACGAGACCTCGATGAAGGGGGCCAAGGGCCTGCTGATCTCGATCACCGGCGGCCGCGACCTGACGCTGTTTGAAGTCGACGAAGCCGCGACCCGTATCCGCGAGGAAGTCGACCAGGACGCCAACATCATCCTGGGCGCCACCTTCGACGAGGAACTCGAAGGCGTCATTCGCGTCTCGGTAGTTGCCACCGGCATCGACAAGTCGGCGGCTGAAATCGCCGCCGCGCCGATCTCGATCCGCACGGCGCCTCCGAAGCCGGCCAGCCGCCCGGCGGCTCAGATCGCGGAGGTTCGTCCGGCGCCTGTTCAGCAGGCGGCATACGAGCCACGCACTGTCGACCCGGTCGCGGAAGCCATTCAACTGGCTGAAGCAAATGCCGCGGCCATGGCGCAGGCGCGCCCGGCTCCGGTCGCCCACGCTGAAGATTTCCGCCCGCAGAGCAAGATCTTCCAGGCGCCGCCAGCACAGCCTATGCCGCATCCCGTGGTCCAGCAGATGCAGCCGGCCCCCCCGCCGCGCGAGATGCTGCGCGAAGCCCCGCAGCCGGTTGCCATGGCGCCGCAGCGTATGCCGCGCGTCGAGGACTTTCCGCCGGTCGTCAAGGCCGAGGTGGACGCCAAGAGCCGCCCAGTCGACCACGAGAACAACAGCGGACCGATGGGCCTGCTGAAGCGCCTGACCAATGGTCTGACCCGCCGCGAGGAAGAACCCGCACGACTGCAGCCGGCGCAGCCGCGCGAGCCCAAGCTGCGCCAGGCCGCGCCCGAAGTGCGCCGTCTCGCCAGCCAGGATGCGCAGCTCTATGCGCCGCGCCGTGGCCAGCTCGACGATCAGGGCCGCCTGACGCCGCAGGTGAGGACGACTCAGGAAGACGATCAGCTGGAGATTCCGGCGTTCCTGCGCCGCCAGGCCAACTGATTGGTAAACGGACTGTAACATTTGTTAACAGGCAAGCGAGGAATCGCTTGCCTGTTAACGTTTTAAATGATGGGATTTCAACGACTTACCAATTCGTACTCATTCTATTTTGCGGTTACACAGAGTAAGAAACCGTGATTTGGAGTCTCCCTAACGGGACATTATCTTCGCTGCCTACCATCATCGGTTTGCCGGGATTTCGGGGGAAGTCACCCTGCCAGCCGATTCACACAAGAGCCGCGCCCTCGGGCTGGAGAAGCGGACCTAGGCATTACGGGCTTATGGGGATTGTCTTGCACGACTATCAGACGACATTGAAGACGCGCGCGTCGCTTACCGGCACCGGCGTCCACAGCGGCAAGGAAGTGTCCATCAGCTTCGTGCCCGCGGATGCCGACACCGGCATCGTTTTCCAGCTTTTCAACGGTGCGGAGCAGGGCCGCGAGTTTCGTGCCCTGGTTTCGGAAGTCGGCGCTACCGACCTGTGCACCATGCTTGGTGATCCCGCCGGCGAGCATATCGCCACGGTCGAGCACATCATGGCGGCGCTGTTTGGGCTCGGCATCGATAATGTCGCTGTCGAGATCGATGGTTCCGAGGTTCCTATCTTCGATGGCAGCGCCATGGCGTTCGTCGAAGCCATCGACCAGGCGGGTATCGAGACGCTCTCGGTCAAGCGGCGCTATATCAGGGTCATCAAGCCGGTCCGTATCGAGAACGGCGCCTCGTGGGCGGAGTTTCGCCCCTATGACGGGACCCGTTTCGAGATCGAGATCGACTTCGAAAGTCCGGCGATCGGCCGTCAGCTGTTTGCCTCCGACCTCAATGCCGATATTTTCCGTCGCGACATCGCGCGCGCCCGCACCTTCGGCTTCATGAAGGATGTCGAGCGGCTGTGGGCTGCAGGCTACGCGCTCGGCTCCTCGCTGGAGAACTCGCTGGTCATCGGCGACGACAACCGCGTCATCAATATGGGCGGCCTGCGCTATCCCAACGAATTCGTGCGCCATAAAACGCTGGACGCTATGGGCGACCTGGCGCTGGCCGGCGCCCGCTTCATCGGCTGCTTCCGCTCCTATCGCGGCGGCCACAGGATGAATGCCGCGGCCCTGCGCCGCCTGCTGTCGGACCGCACGGCGTTCGAGATCGTCGAGACGACGCGCCGTGAGCGTGGCCGCAGCGCCGAGATGAACGCCGTCAACGCGCCACTCTACGCGCCGTGGATGATCTGATTTCCCGGGGTTTTTCGGCTTCCATGGGCGGTATCGCGTGTGGCAGGAATGCACCACTCGCCAGTGAAATTGCATTGACGTCCAAGCTGCGTCCGGCCGCCACAAAAATGTGCGATTGGCCGGAGATAGCGTTGCCGGGCAAGGCGGTTATGGTTTATGGCTGCTGCCGTCGATTAATGCATGTCGTTCAAACGTGGGGACCAGTTTTGAAACAATGGCATGCAACTGGCATTGAAATAGCGCCGAAAGGGCGAGATCCAATCATGTTCTTCAAGCGAGTTGGTCAATTGAAAGCACCGCAGAGGGCTGTTTTCCTGGCGCTTTCAGTAGTTGTTCCATCGCTCTTTCTGTCGGCCTGCATGTCGTCGGAGAAAGATATCGACCTGTCGACCTATGTCGATCAGACCGAGCCGGCCGATGTTCTCTACAATCAGGGCCTTGCCAATCTCAATGCCGGGCGCCTGCAGGAGGCGAGCAAGAAGTTCGACGCCGTCGACCGCCAGCACCCCTATTCGGAGTGGGCCCGCAAGTCGATGGTGATGGGCGCGTTCGCCGATTACCGCCAGGGCAATTATGACGAGGCGATCGGCTCGGCCAAACGCTATCTCACGCTCTATCCGTCAACCGATGACGCCGCCTACGCGCAGTACATCATCGGCTTGAGCTACTACCGCCAGATCAAGGATGTGACGCAGGACCAGAAGGAAGCGCGCCAGACCGTGCAGACGATGCAGGATCTGGTCACGCGCTGGCCGACATCGGAATATGTCGACGACGCCAAGGAAAAGATCCGCTTCGCCAACGATCAACTGGCCGGTAAGGAAATGCAGATCGGCCGCTACTATCTCGAGCGGCGTGAATACATCGCCGCCGTCAAGCGCTTCCGCACCGTGGTCGAGAACTATTCTAACACCCGCCATGTCGAGGAGGCGCTCGCCCGCCTGACCGAAAGCTATTACGCGATGGGTCTGACCTCGGAGGCGCAGACCGCCGCCGCCGTGCTCGGCACCAATTACCCTGACAGTTCATGGTACAAGGATTCATACAAGCTCTTGCAGAGCAATGGACTTGCACCGCGCGAAAATGCCGGGTCGTGGATATCCAAGGCCGGAAAGATGATCACCGGCGCCTGATCCCAAGCAGACGTTGCAGGCTTCACCAACGCGCCGTCTGCCTGGTTTTGTTGCTTGTCGCGGGTTCTAGCCGCAAAGCCGCACGACACTTTTGCGGAACCTGCCTGGAGCACTCCGATCGAAGCGTGCGCTTTTTCGGATTGATCCGGTGCTCAAACAAAAAGATAGTGCGGCGCTGCGACTCCAAACGGTCGCGTGCCGTTCTAGATTTGGGTTCTGATGCTTTCCAGACTGTCGATCCGCGATATCGTCCTGATCGAGAAGCTGGATATCGACTTCCAGCCGGGTCTTTCGGTGCTGACCGGCGAAACCGGTGCCGGAAAATCCATCCTGCTCGATGCCTTGTCGCTGGCGCTCGGAGCGCGCGGCGATGCTTCGCTGGTGCGCCATGGCGCGGCGCAGGGGCAGGTCATCGCCGTCTTCGACGTGCCGCGTAACCATCCGGCGCGTACGCTGCTTGCCGACAATGCGATCGAGGATGACGGCGACATCATCCTGCGCCGCCTGCAGACGGCGGACGGCCGCACCCGCGTCTTCGTCAACGATCAGCCTTCAAGCGTCACCCTGATGCGCGATGTCGGGCGCGCGCTGGTCGAGATTCATGGCCAGCATGATGAACGCGCTTTGGTCGATCCCGGTGCGCACCGCGAGGTGCTCGACGCTTTCGGCGGTCATCTCGGCGCCGTCCGTTCGACGGGCGAGGCATGGCGGCACTGGCGCGCCTGCGAGCAGGAGCTGTCGCGCCACCGCACCAAGGTGGCGGCGGCCGCGCGCGAGGCCGACTATCTGCGGGCTGCGGTGGCGGAACTGACGAAGCTCGATCCGCAGCCGGGCGAGGAGACGGACCTTGCCGAACTGCGGGCGTCGATGATGCGAGCGGAGAAGATCGCTTCCGAAATCCATGATGCGCAGGATGTGCTGTCCGGCCCGTCCTCGCCCTTGCCGCAACTGGCCAGCCTGCTGCGGCGGCTGCAGCGCAAGGTGACGGAGGCGCCCGGCCTGCTCGACGATGTCGTCAAATCGCTCGATGAGGCGATGCTGTCGCTCGACGCGGCGCAATCGGGCGTCGAGGCTGCACTGCGCGCCACCGAATATGATCCGCAGCGGCTGGAGAAAGCGGAGGAGCGGCTGTTTTCGCTGCGCGCGGCCTCGCGCAAGCACAGTATCGCCGTCGACGATTTGGCGCAGCTGCGCGACACGATGTCGGCCGATATCGCCGATCTCGATGCCGGCGAGGAGCGCCTGCACGGGTTGGAAAAGCAGGCCACCGCCGCGCGCGAGACCTATGACATTGCCGCCGCGCAGCTGTCCTCGCTTCGCCATGCGGCGGCGGTCGGCCTGACCAAGGCGGTGATGGCGGAATTGCCGGCTCTGAAGCTCGAACGCGCCGCCTTTATCGTGGAAATGAAGAGCGAGGTCGAAAGCCGCATGGAAGAGGGGATCGATCAGATCGAATTCTGGGTGCGGACCAATCCAGGCACGCGGCCCGGGCCGATGATGAAGGTCGCGTCCGGCGGCGAGCTTTCGCGCTTCCTTCTGGCGCTGAAGGTGGCGCTTGCCGACCGTGGCTCGGCGCCGACGCTGGTTTTCGACGAAATCGACACCGGCGTGGGCGGCGCCGTGGCGGACGCCATCGGCCAGCGGCTGGCGCGGCTCTCGAAGCGCGTTCAGGTGCTGTCGGTGACGCACGCGCCGCAAGTGGCGGCGCGCGCGGCGACGCATTTCCTGATCTCCAAATCCGGCACCACCGACCGTGTCGCCACCGGCATTGCCCAGATGGACCGTCCGGCGCGGCAGGAAGAGATCGCGCGCATGCTGGCCGGCGCCACCATCACCGACGAGGCGCGCGCCGCCGCCGAGCGATTGCTGCGCGAGAATACCGCCGTTTCCTGATGGCGCTGCTTCCCGATCGGGGGTGCCTCTAACTGGTGAAATTCGACGCACGAACAGAGTCAGCATATGGCTCCATCCTGCTGTTTCGGCGTGGTTTTGTCAGAATTCAGCTCCCTTCCATCCGAATCCTGATCTATTGTCCCGGGCCAACAGCAGCCAGGTGCAAAACCATGTCCGAAAAACCAGTCGATGCCCTGACCGAAAGCGAGGCCGAAGCTGAGCTGAAGCGCCTCGCGGAAGAGATCGCCGAGCACGATCGGCGCTACCATACCGAAGACGCGCCAGTTATCACCGATGCGGAATATGATGCGCTGGCACGGCGCAACCTTGCCATCGAGGAGCGCTTTCCTGCGCTGGTTCGCGAGGACTCGCCATCGCTGAGGGTTGGTGCAGCACCCGCGGAAGGCTTTACCAAGGTGCGCCACGCCGTGCCGATGCTCAGCCTTGCCAAGGCCTATACCGACGATGACGTCACGGATTTCATCGAACGCGGGCGGCGATTCTTCGATCGCGACAAGGAGCTCGATATCGCCTTCACCGCCGAACCGAAGATCGACGGGCTGTCGGCTTCGCTGCGTTACGAAAACGGTGTGTTCGTGCAGGGCGCGACGCGTGGCAACGGCGCCGTCGGCGAGGACATCACCGCCAATTTGAAGACTATCGCCGACATCCCTGCGAAGTTGAAAGGCTCGGGCTGGCCCGAAACCATCGAGATCCGCGGCGAGGTTTATATGACCTATGCGGAATTCGAGGCGCTGAAGCAACGCTCGGCAGCGGCCGGCGGCCAGGACTATGTCAATCCGCGCAATACGGCGGCCGGGTCGCTGCGCCAGAAGGATCCGTCCGTCACCGCCAGCCGCAACCTCAAATTCTTCGCCTATGCCTGGGGCTACACCTCGGCGGATCCCGCTCCGACCCAATATGATTCGGTACAGAAATTCGCCGAGTGGGGGTTCAAGATCAGTCCGCTGATGGTGCGGGCGAAATCGGCCGAGGAGTTGATCGCGCATTATCATCGGATCGAGGAGCAGCGCTCGGCGCTCGGCTACGATATCGACGGTGTCGTCTACAAGGTCGACCAGCTGGAATTGCAACGCCGATGGGGCTTCGTCACCGGCGAACCGCGCTGGGCGGTCGCGCACAAATTCCCGGCCGAACAGGCGATGACGACCGTGCAGAAGATCGACATCCAGGTCGGCCGTACCGGTACGCTGGCGCCGGTTGCGCGGCTGGCGCCGGTTACTGTCGGCGGCGTCGTGGTCGAGAACGTCACGCTGCACAATGAGGACTACATCAAGGGCCTGGACAGCACCGGCGAGCCGATCCGAGATGGCATCGATGTGCGCATCGGCGATACGGTCGTGATCCAGCGGGCAGGCGATGTCATTCCGCAGATCGTCAGCGTCGTCATCGACAAGCGGCCTGCTGATGCGGTGCCTTACGAGTTCCCTCACACTTGCCCGATCTGCGGCTCGCCGGCGACGCGCGAGATCAACGAAAAGACCGGCAAGGAAGATTCCCGCCGGCGCTGCACCGGCGAACTGATCTGCCCGGCGCAGGCGGTGGAGGGATTGCGCCACTTCGTGTCACGCGGCGCCCTGGACATCGAAGGGCTCGGCGCGGAAAACATAGACACTTTCTTCAATGCGGGATTGATCAAGACCGCCGCCGATATCTTCACGCTCAGGGACCGCCGTCCGGCTGTCACCAGGGCGCTGGCCGAGCGCCGTGAGGAGCAGGCAAGGCAGCGCGAGGCCGCATCGGGCAAGACACGCAAGAATGTGCGCAGCGTCGAGGATCGCAACTATGAGGGCCTCGACAAGCTGTTCGCCGCCATCGATTCGCGCCGCGAGCCGGAGCTGGACCGCTTCATCTTCGCGCTCGGCATCCGCCATATCGGTGAAACGACGGCCGCCGTGCTTGCCCGCACCTTCTCGACCATCGAGGAGCTGATCCGCGTCGGTAAGGAGACAGCGGCAGCGGAGAATCCACATACGGTTTTCCCCTCGGTCAACGGCATCGGCGATACCGTGATCGATGCTTTGCGCGACTTCTTCGGCAATGAGCGCAATGACGACGTGCTTGACGCGTTGCTCCGCCAAGTCAAGCCGAAGCCGTATATCGTCAACGTCTCGGCCGACAGCGAGGTCGCCGGCAAGACGGTCGTGTTCACGGGCTCGCTGGAGAAGATGACACGCTCCGAAGCCAAGGCGATGGCGGAGCGCCTCGGCGCCAAGGTCGCGGGCTCGGTTTCGGCGAAGACCGATCTTGTCGTGGCCGGGCCAGGTGCCGGCTCCAAGCTGAAGCTCGCCAGCGAACTCGGCATCGAGGTGATCGATGAGGATGCCTGGCTGGTGCGGATCGGCAAGGCATGACCGGACCGTTCAGCGGCTTCGGCCCCAAAGCCATTCCGTTCCTCAAGGCGCTGGATTTCCACCAGAGCGGCGAGTGGTTCCTGCAGAATCGCGACCTCTTCGAACAGGAGTTGCGCGATCCGCTCGGTGATCTCGTCGAGACGCTGACCGAGCGCTTCGCGGAGGCAGGTCTCGGCCTGCGCGGCGACCGCAAGAAGTCGCTGTTCCGGATCAATCGCGACGTGCGTTTCGCTAAAGATAAACGGCCCTACAACAGGCATTTGTCGGCCATCCTGTCGCCCGACGGCACCAAGATAGAGCAGGGCGTGTTCTACGTGCATATCGGGCTTGAGCGCTGCTTTGCCGACATCGCCTGGTGGCAGCCGGAGCCTGCGCTGCTGCTGGCGATGCGCAAAGCCGTCGCGACGAAGCCGGACAAGTTTCGCGCCCTGGTGGCGGCGTTGAAGAAGAACCGGCTTGAACTCGAGGCCGAAGGCCGTATGAAGCGTACGCCACGCGGCTTCGAGGAAATCAGCGATCCCGATCTGGTCGCCGCCATCCGCCACCGGCATTTCTATGTCCAGCATGTCATCGATCCGGCCGGAATCCATACGGCTGATCTGGTCGATGAACTCGTCGATTTCACCTTGCGCGCCAAGCCGCTGCTCGACTGGGGCAGGGCGATTGAGGGCAAGATCCCGAAGGAATAAGCGTCTAACTCAGCCGATCCAGCGATCATTTCCGCTGATCGTTTGGCTCAAGCGAATTCGTGTGACACGGCGAGGCGCGCCACCTACATACCGCGCTTCCCTTGTTGTTGTGCATGTCGTTATCCCTGCTACGCACTTTTGGACCACATGCATCAGGAGTGGTTGATGGCGACGGACGTAATTTCCGAGAGCAGCGATAAAAGCGATTTCTGGCAGGGCGTGCGGCTGTCGATGCCTGTCGTGGTGGCGTCGGCGCCGTTTGCGGTGCTGTTCGGTGCGCTCGCCGTCGACAATGGTTTCTCGGTCCTGGAAGCCTTCCTGATGAGCGCGCTGGTCTATGGCGGCGCCAGCCAGATGGTCGGCATCCAGCTGTTCGGGCAGCATGTGGCGCCGTGGCTGATCGTGCTGTCGATCTTCGCCGTCAATTTCCGCCACGTGCTTTATTCCGCAGGCATCGGCCGGCGCATCGCGCACTGGCCTGTCATCCAGCAGGCACTTGGTTATTTCATCCTCACCGATCCGCAATTCGCGGTAGCCGAAGCGCGGGCGCAATCGGGCCAGACGGTCGGCTTTGCCTGGTATCTGGGACTTGGCCTGCCGGTCTATCTGTTCTGGATCGTCGAAAGCGCGCTTGGCGCGCTGTTCGGCAAGCTGATCCCCGACACGCATGCGCTGGGCATCGATTTCCTGCTGCCGATCTATTTCCTCGGTCTCGTGCTGGGCTTCCGCAAGCGGCCGCTGTGGCTGCCGGTGGTCATTGCCAGCGCTGCCGCCTCGATCATCGCCTATAAGACCGTGGGGTCGCCCTGGCATGTCTCGATTGGCGCTGTTGCCGGTGTGCTGCTGGCGGTCATCCTGCCTCCCCATCACAGCGGTGTAAAGGCACGGCCATGAGCACGACCTTCTGGATCATCATCGCCGGCGCAATCGCGACCTACCTGACGCGCATCGGCGGGCATCTGGTCATCTCCCGCTTCGAAACCATCCATCCGCGCGTCGAGGCCGGTCTCAACGCCGTGCCGGCGGCGGTGCTGACGACGCTGGTGGCGCCGGAACTGTTGAACGCCGGGCCGGCGGAGTGGGCCGCACTGGTGGTCACCGCCGTGGTTTCGCTGCGCGGTGGGTTGATGGCGATGTTTCTGGCGGGTGCGGCAGTGCTGATTTTGGCGCGGCAGTTCGTGGGGTAAAATTCTAAGCGCGAATCGGTTTGGACGTTAGCGCCGCCTTTATTGCCCTGCCGGGCACTTCTCCCCGTAAGCGGCCGGGCTGTCACGTATGGATTCTTGCGAAGAAGAACCCCCACCCTAACCCTCCCCACAAGGGGGAGGGAACGCTGCCGCGTGCCTTTAATTCTTCTTGGCGCCGAAAAGACAGGCGATTCTCCTGGGTCAGCGCCAACGGAAGTCTCCCTCCCCCTTGTGGGGAGGGGTTAGGGGTGGGGGTCCGTGCCGGGCAG
>NZ_RZRT01000286.1:0-391 GCF_003998295.1 Mesorhizobium sp. M7A.F.Ca.US.011.01.1.1 | reverse complement strand
CCTCCCGCCGTTGGGCACGGAAAACCGAAGCGACCGATTTTGGACAACCAACCGCCGCGGTCACCCGATGGCGGGTCACCGCGCTTCCCTCCCGCCCCTTGCCGGTTCCCGGCGTCGGCCGTGCTCACTGGCAGCTTGAGCTGATCCGAGTGCGGGCTGGAGAAAGCGCCGATTTTGAAGTGGAAGCCTGCGATGCCAAGGGTCGTCTCGCTCTTTTTTCCGGCCTGGCCGACCGATCGCCTGCGGCGCGCCATGGGCCCGTCCGCGCCATCGGCTGAAACCCCGGTCGTCATGCTCGGCCGGCAGGGAAACCGGCGGCTCGTGCTGGCCGCCGATGCAGCGGCGCGCGCCGCGGGTCTGCGCGTTGGCATGCCGGCGAGCAAGGCCCAAG
>NZ_RZRT01000285.1:0-392 GCF_003998295.1 Mesorhizobium sp. M7A.F.Ca.US.011.01.1.1 | reverse complement strand
CGTCCTCGTGCGTCAGCGCCTCGTCGCCGGCGACACTGACCAGCAGGTCATGGACTACGTGGTTTCGCGCTATGGCGAGTTCGTGCTGCTCAAGCCGCGTTTCGACCTGCGCAATGCATTGCTGTGGGGCACGCCTGTCCTGCTGTTGCTGGTGGGAGGCGTTTTCATCGTGCTGACCGCGCGGTCGCGTCGCTCGACGGCAACCAATGCGCTGACCACTGAGGAACAGGCGGCGCTGGACAAGATACTAGGCAATTAGCTCGGCCATTCCTCCGAGGGCCAGTCCCGCGACGTGTGAATGACGCGCAGGATAACGACGCACTGACGGCCAGCGATCGGGCGCAACTCATAAGCAATGATGTACGGCGGGCGGCCGATGAACGTCTCATATG
>NZ_RZRT01000284.1:0-371 GCF_003998295.1 Mesorhizobium sp. M7A.F.Ca.US.011.01.1.1 | reverse complement strand
GTCGTGGGTCGACATGGAACAAACGACGATATTCCGATGTACGTTCATGTTGGGGGAGGCGTCTTTGAATTGAGCGGTTTGATGCACGGCGGTGAGTTCATAGTTTCGCACGAAGCAGCTACAAAACACCAAGAGGCAATCGAGAAAATCAATGCTGAGAAAGGTGCGGCGGGAGAAATGCCCCTGCGCTACTCCAGCAAGACATCAGTCATCAACACAAACCTAATGCCACCGGGGGGCGGTCTTTGGATCAACCATGGCCAGTTCATCGTTAATTGGTTTGCCACCGCGAAGCACCTTGAAACGCTCGAACAGCTGAACGCAGATGGCAATCCCGATAGCTTCCTGTCGATCGGCCTGCCCTTGTAACG
>NZ_RZRT01000283.1:0-340 GCF_003998295.1 Mesorhizobium sp. M7A.F.Ca.US.011.01.1.1 | reverse complement strand
GCTGCAGGTTTCGATGCCGCGTCCGCGATCGTTCACGCAATCTACGAGGCGGCGCAGTCGCGACTGACGGCGATCTCCGGCGCCCGTGATGACCTGACACGCACGTCCTATCCAAAATATCCCGACTGGCAAAAAATTGCGGCGCACCGACGCCTCCTGTCCGACGGCCCTCGCGACGTACATTTCCATGCGATTGCCGGGCAGAATTACACCAGCGCCGGAAATAGGATGTCCGCTCTTCTCGCACAGATCGAGGGCGCAGGAGTCGATACAGTGTACATGATTCAGCTCGATACGAGACCGCTCGGCGACCTGTCAGTCGTAAGGATCGTCATACCGG
>NZ_RZRT01000282.1:0-401 GCF_003998295.1 Mesorhizobium sp. M7A.F.Ca.US.011.01.1.1 | reverse complement strand
CCGGGTTCCGCCAACGACCAGGGCTATGTCACCTCGGTCTGCTTCTCGCCGACGCTCGACCAGTGGATCGGGCTGGCGCTTGTCGAGCGCGGCCGCGAGCGGATCGGCGAGATCGTCCATGCGCATGACCCGCTGCGCGGCGAAGACTATGACGTCGAGCTGTGCAATCCCGTCTTCTACGATCCGGATGGAGGGCGCCAGCGTGGCTGAATTTTCCTGGGTTTCCCGCAGTCCGTTGGAGCACGCGCTTGTCGTGGGCGCCTATGGCGCGCGTGACGTCGAACCGGGCATTTCGCTCACCGAGATCCGCAATTTCGACCTGATCCAGGTGATGGCGCGACGCGGCAAAGGGGCGGAACTGGCACGCACCGCCAAAGCCCGTTTCGGCATGGCGGCTCCGG
>NZ_RZRT01000281.1:0-366 GCF_003998295.1 Mesorhizobium sp. M7A.F.Ca.US.011.01.1.1 | reverse complement strand
GTGGCAATCTCGAACAATATGCCGTTCGGCTCGCGGAAATAGAGCGAGCGGAAGTAGTATCGTTCGACCTCACCGCTTGACGGCAGACGGAACTCGGCCAGCCGCGCCGTCCATTGATGCAAGGTCTCCTGGTCGGGCGCCCTGAACGCGACGTGGTGGACCGCCCCGGCGCCTTGACGTGCCGGCGCAAGACCCGGCTGCACCGCGACATGAAGTTCCGCCGCCGGCCCGCCTGCTCCCATTTCGAAGACATGAACCAGACCCTCGCCATCCGGCGACGCATAATCACGCGCCTTGCGCATGTTCATCACCCGGGTCAGCACGGCCTCGGTGTTGGTGATGTCGGGAACGCTGATGACGATAGGC
>NZ_RZRT01000280.1:0-404 GCF_003998295.1 Mesorhizobium sp. M7A.F.Ca.US.011.01.1.1 | reverse complement strand
GCGTATCTGGTTGGCCTGGCTCAGGCGGTGACGGCCCGTGGCGGACGGATTTTCGAAAACAGCCGCGCGATCTCGATTGGCGAGGCAAGCCGCCGGCGCGTCGTCACCGACGGCGGCACCGTTCACGCCGAATATGTGGTCGTCGCCACCAACATGACAGTGCAGAGCCCCATCGGCATGGCGAACCGGACCCAGCCGCGCTGCCACACTGCCATGGCGTTTCGGGTCGATGACCCTCTTGCTGTCGACGGCATGTTCATCGGCATCGACGATCCGACGCACTCCATCCGCACGGGCCGCGATGCCGAAGGCCCGCTGCTGGTCACGCTCGGGCCCAAGTTCGATACAGGCCAGGACGGCGACGGGGCGAAACGGTTTGTCGAGCGGGAGCAATGGGCAAGAAT
>NZ_RZRT01000028.1:0-82804 GCF_003998295.1 Mesorhizobium sp. M7A.F.Ca.US.011.01.1.1 | reverse complement strand
CGCTCACGAAGATCATTTGAAAGCGCTCGCGTCATCAGATGCTGGCCTCCAATCCAGCCAGCATCTTGAATCACAAACATCCGGCTTTGGGAATCCTACGATTCTCTCAAAATAGGAATCGCTCTAGACTACAGGCTCTCGGGCTTGAGTGCCGTCTCGACCAGCCGCCTGGCGTCCGGCCCCGACCATTCGGCCGGGCCGTTCATATGGGCGATCAGGCAGCCTTCGCCGTCGATCAGCATGGTAACGGGAAGGCCTAGCGCCAGGCCGCGCTTCTTGAGGTCGTTGAACAGCGCCATCGTCGAATCCCTGAAATAACCGAGCGTCGCGACGCCGGTATCGCTGAGGAACTTCTTCGGCTTCACATCGTCGCCGGCATCGACATTGACGGCGACCACTTGAAAGGCGTCGCTGCCCTTTTCCTTCTCCAGCGCATCGAGCGCCGGCATTTCGGCACGGCACGGCGCGCACCATGTCGCCCACAGATTGAGCAGCACCGTCTTGCCGGCATGATCGGCAAGCGTCATCGGCTTGCCGTCCGGGCCATTGAAGGCAAGGCTCTTCAGGGATTGTGGCGGATCGGCCGGCAAAAGTGCCGCAACCTCACCGGTGGCCGACGCCGCGACTTTCTTGGCGCGGTCGCTCTTGGCCGCGCAGGCGACATCGTCCTTGCTCTCACCCACGGCAGCTTGTGCCGGTGCATTGTTGCCAGACCGGCTCTCGCTGACATATACCGCGACCGCACCGGCCAGCGCGCCCGCCACCAAGGCGGCGAGGATCAGGCGCGGGGCCGGGAAGAATCTACTACCGTCTGCCATTTTCTCAAAACTGCTCCGAAGCACGGGTTATAGCCATGAGCGACAAGAAAACCAGCAACCAGATGTGGGGCGGACGTTTTGCCTCGGGTCCGGCCGCGATCATGGAAGCGATCAACGCGTCTATCTCCTTCGACCGCAAACTCTATGCGCAGGACATCAAAGGCTCGATCGCCCACAGCGAGATGCTCGCGCAAACGGGCATTATTTCGGCGGCCGACCAAGAAAAAATCGCTGACGGGCTGAACACGATCCTGAAAGAGATCGAGGCCGGCAGCTTCGAGTTTTCGACACGGCTCGAAGACATCCACATGAACATCGAGGCGCGCCTCGCCGATCTGATCGGCCCGGCGGCCGGCCGGCTGCACACCGCCCGCTCGCGCAATGATCAAGTCGCAGTCGATTTGAGGCTGTGGGTCAAGGATGAGTGCTTTCGCGTCGCCGAGGCGTTGAAAGGGCTGATCGAGGCGCTGCTGGAGCGGGCCGAGGAGCATGCCGCGACCGTGATGCCGGGCTTTACGCATATGCAGGCGGCACAACCGGTGACCTTCGGCCATCACTGCATGGCCTATGTCGAGATGTTTTCGCGCGACCTGTCGCGTGTGCGCGATGCGATCGAGCGGATGGACGAAAGCCCGCTCGGTGCCGCGGCGCTGGCCGGCACCAGCTTCCCGATCGACCGTCACCGGACCGCCAAGGCGCTCGGCTTCCGCGAGCCGATGCGCAATTCGCTCGACAGCGTCTCGGATCGCGATTTCGCGCTTGAGTTCCTCGCTCTTGCCGCGATCTGCGCCACGCATCTGTCACGGCTGGCCGAAGAGATCATCATCTGGTCGACGCCGCAGTTCGGCTTCGTCAGGCTGTCGGACTCGTTTTCCACCGGCTCCTCGATCATGCCGCAGAAGAAGAACCCCGATGCCGCCGAACTGGTGCGCGGCAAGACCGGCCGCGTCACCGGTCATCTGGTCGGCCTGCTGACAGTGATGAAGGGCATGCCTTTGACCTATGGCAAGGATATGCAGGAAGACAAGGAATCGGTGTTCGACGCCGCCGAGACGCTCGACCTGATGCTGGCGGCGATGACCGGCATGGTCTCGGACATGACGGTCAACGCTGCCGCGATGAAGAAGGCCGCCGGCTCCGGCCACGCGACAGCAACCGACCTTGCCGACTGGCTGGTGCGCACGCTCGGCCTGCCGTTCCGCGAAGCGCATCATGTTACCGGCCGGGCGGTGGCGCTGGCCGAAGACAAGAAGGTGGGGCTGGAGAGACTTTCACTGGAGGATTTGCAGTCGATCAATTCCGGCATCACGGCCGACATATTTTCGGTGCTGGCGGTGCAGAACTCGGTCAAGAGCCGCACCAGTTTCGGCGGCACCGCGCCGTCGGAAGTAAGGAAGCAGATCCGCGCCTGGAAAAAGCGGCTGGCGAAGGCGTAATGCCGGACATTGCGAGCAGTAATATCCCGGATATTGCGACGAGCAATATCTCGGGGTGCAATGCGCCGAGAACTCGGCTAAAAGCGGCGGCTGACAACGTTTCGGACGGATGGATCGATGACCGGAAGCAGGATTTTGGTGACGCTGACGCTGCTGGTTGCGATCGCGGCCGTTTCGGCCTGCGGCAGGAGGGGCGCTCTCGACACGCCCTATGAGGCGGCCGTGCAGGCGCGCAAGGATGCCTCGAAGGCCCACCAGCCCGTGCCGCCGGAGCCGGAAAAACCGGTCAAGGACAAGAAATTCATCCTCGACCCGCTGATCTAGAGCCGACGAGAGCCGGGCCTTCCAACCCGATCTCATCGCGCCCCAACTTCCGGAACCACTCTTGTGAACCATTTCGACTACCGCGACGGCGTGCTCCATGCCGAGGACGTGGCGATACCAGATATCGCAGCACAGATCGGCACGCCATTCTACTGCTATTCGACGGCCACCCTGACCAGGCACTACCGGGTGTTTGCCCAGTCCTTTGCCGGGCTCGACACGCTGGTCTGCTACGCCATGAAGGCCAATTCGAACCAGGCCGTCCTGCGGACGCTGGCGAAGCTCGGCGCCGGCGCCGACGTGGTTTCGGAAGGTGAATTGCGCCGGGCGCTGGCCGCCGGCATTCCGGCCGGCAAGATCCTGTTTTCGGGCGTCGGCAAGACCGCGCGCGAAATGGACTTTGCCCTTGTCGCCGGCATCCTCTGCTTCAACGTCGAATCCGAGCCTGAACTCGAACTGCTGTCGGCGCGAGCCGCAGCGCTAGGCAAGGTGGCGTCGATCTCGCTGCGCATCAATCCCGACGTCGACGCCAAGACCCACAAGAAGATCTCCACCGGCAAGGCCGAGAACAAGTTCGGCATCCCATGGCAGCGGGCGCGGCAGGTTTATGCCCGCGCGGCAAAGCTTCCCGGCATCAGGATCACCGGCATCGATACCCATATCGGCAGCCAGATCACCGAGCTGCAGCCCTTCGACGATGCCTTCGCCCTGCTTGTCGATCTGGTCGGCGCGCTGCGGGCGGACGGCCATGCCATCGAGCATATCGATGTCGGCGGCGGGCTCGGCATTCCCTACCGCATCGACAACAACCCGCCGCCGTTGCCCGACGCCTATGCCCAGATCGTCAGGAAGCATGTCACCAAGCTCGGGCTGAAGGTGATGTTCGAGCCTGGCCGGCTGATATCAGGCAATGCCGGCATCCTCGTCTCGGAAGTGATCTTCGTGAAGGAAGGCGACGCCAAGAACTTCCTCGTCGTCGACGCCGCAATGAACGATCTCATCCGGCCGACGCTCTACGACGCCTTCCACGACATCCGTCCGGTCGTGCAGCCGCCGGCCGACACGCCGCGCATGACGGTCGACGTGGTCGGCCCGGTCTGCGAGACCGGCGACTATATCGGCCTGGACCGCGATCTGCCCAGGCTGAAGGCCGGCGATCTGATTGCCGTCTCCACCGCGGGCGCCTATGGCGCGGTGCAGGCCGGCACCTACAACACCCGCCTGCTGGTGCCGGAGGTGCTGGTCGACGGCGACCGGTTCCACGTCGTGCGCCCACGCCCGACCTATGACGACCTGATCGGGTTGGATTCCATACCCGACTGGCTTGCATAGAAGCGCCGGAAACACACCTACCCGTCACAGGGAGCAAGTCATGACGAACGGCATCACCGTCACACGCGAGCGCATTGCCGCGATGGAACCGCGCATCCGCTCCTATATCAGGCACACGCCGGTGCTGCGCGTCGACATGGCCGACTTCGATCAGCCGCCGCTGGCCGTCGACCTGAAGCTCGAATGCCTGCAGCATTCCGGCTCGTTCAAGGCGCGCGGCGCCTTCACCAATCTCCTGGAGCGGCCGGTTCCCGACGCCGGTGTCGTCGCGGCATCGGGCGGCAACCATGGCGCGGCCGTCGCCTATGCCGCCATGCGGCTCGGCCACAAGGCGACCATCTTCGTTCCCGAAGTGAGCCCGCCAGCCAAACTGGAGCGAATCCGCTCCTACGGCGCCGAACTGATCGTCGGCGGCGCCCGCTACGCCGAGGCGCTGGCGGCCAGCGAACGGTTCGCCGAGGAGACCGGCGCCTTGCAGATCCATGCCTTCAACCAGGAGGAAACGCTCGTCGGCCAGGGCACGCTCGGGCTCGAAATCGAGAGCGATTTGCCTGAGATCGACACGCTGCTGGTCGCTGTCGGCGGCGGCGGCCTGATCGGCGGCATCGCTGCCTGGTTCGCCGGCCGCATTCGGATCATCGCCGTCGAGCCGGAAGGGGCGCCGACGCTTCATCGCGCCTTCGAGGCCGGACACCCCGTCGACGCACCGGCCGAGGGCATCGCCGCCGATTCGCTGGCGCCAAAGCGCGTCGGCGAAATGATGTTCCCGATCGCCGAAGCCTTTGTCGAACGCTCGATCCTGGTCAGCGACGACGACATCATCGCCGCGCAGAAGGCGCTGTGGAACCGGGCCCGCATCATCTCCGAGCCGGGAGGTGCGGCCGCCTTTGCCGCGGTCCTGTCGGGCCGCTATGCGCCGGCGGCGGGCGAACGGGTCGCCGTGCTGGTCTGCGGGGCGAATGCGGACCCCGCTACCTTCTAATGGCCTGCTGCCTTCTAAAGGGTATGCAGGATGGAACTATAACGGTCCACTTCACGTTTTTCCGAACTGCCTCGCCTTTGCCGTGTTTGCTGGTATTCTTTGAGTCGTGAGGCGTCGGGCTATCCTGCCCGCTCCACAGCATGATCCCGAAAAGTGAAATCCCTTTCGGAACAGATCATGCTCAAAGGGATAGGGCCGCATCCCGGTTTTCGGGATGCAATAGGCTCAAGGAAGGGCCGATGACGCAACGACCCACCTTCAGCAGCGATCGCGGCCTCGCCGGGCGCCTGGCCATGAGCCGGCTGGCGACGCGGGTCTCGATGATGGTCGAGCGCGGCTGGCCGTTGCTGCTTCCGCTCGTCATAGTCGCCAGCCTGTTCCTCAGCATCTCCTGGCTCGGGCTGTTCTCCCGGCTGCCGGATATGGCGCGCATCGGCCTGATCGCTGCTTTTGCCATAGCGGCACTGGCCGCGCTCTATCCGCTGCGCTTCTTCCGCCTGCCGGGCGCCGCCGAAATCGACCGCCGCATCGAGGCCGCCAATCAACTGTTGCACAGCCCGGTGCTGGTGCAGACCGACCGGCCCAGCGGCAGGGAAAGCAGCTTCTCGCAGGCGCTGTGGCGCGAACACCAGAAGCGCATGGCTGGAAAGCTCGACAACCTTGGCGCCGACCTGCCGCGCACACGCGTGCCGGAGCGCGACCCCTGGGGGCTGCGCGCGGTGGCGGCCCTTTTGCTCGTTACCGCCTTCGCCTTCTCCTTCGGACCGACGGGCGGCAGGATCAGCGACGGCTTCAATGCCCATGGGACGCGCGATATCGTGCCGCCGCGCATCGATGCATGGGTGACGCCACCGGCCTATACCGGCAAGCCGCCGATCTTCTTGACCGCCGACGCAAACCAGGCGATCCCGACCTTTACGGTTCCCGAAGGCAGCGACGTTTCGCTGCGCGTGACGGGCGGCTCGGGCGAGGAAACGCTCGGCTATGCCGACAAGAATGGCAACGCCCGCGTCATCGACCCCGCTGCGCCGCAGACCGCCGCCAAGCCGGCTGCAAGCCCGGCGACGCCGTCCAAGGTGCGCCAGTTCACCAGCAAGCTGACCGGCGACGGCACGCTGACGCTGACCTCGGGCGAGGAACAGCTCGGCCGCTGGGCCTTCGCGGTCATATCGGACAAGCCGCCGCAGATCCGCTTCGTCGGCGAGCCCAAGCGCGCTGCCAATGGCGCGTTCGAGCTCAACTACCAGATCGACGACGACTATGGCGCCGCCACCGCCAAGGCGGTGTTCGCGCTCGCCGATCCGCAGGCGCCGAATGCGCGGCCGCTGTACGGTGCACCTGAAATGCCGCTGACGCTGCCGCGCCGCGGCGGCAAGTCGAACGCCGCCAGGACCTCCAAGGACCTGACCGAGCATGTCTGGGCCGGCAGCAGCATCAAGCTGACGCTAGTCGCCACCGACGATGCCGGGCACACCGCATCGAGCCAAACCAAGACGCTGCTGATGCCGGAGCGGCCTTTCGCCAATCCGCTGGCACGCGCCGTGATCGAACAGCGCCGCCTGCTGGCGCTCGACGCCAACGCCAAGCCGCGCGTGCTCGACCTGATGGACGCCATCACGCTGCGGCCGGAAGACACGTTCGATAATATGTCCCACTACCTCGCCATCATGAGCGCCCGCAGCCGGCTGAAGATGGCCGAGAGCGACGATCAATTGCGCAGCGAGGTCTCCTATCTCTGGGAAATCGCGCTCGGCATCGAGGAAGGCAATCTTTCGGCCGCCGAAAAGCGGCTGCGCCAGGCGCAACAGGCGCTGCAGGACGCCATCAAGAATGGCGCCAGCGACGCTGAAATCGAAAAGGCGATGAAGGAACTGCGCGAGGCGATGAACCAGTTCCTGCAGGAATTCGCGGAGCGGGCCAAGCAGAATCCCAACGCCCCGCAGATGCAGCAGAATGGCCAGGAACTGCGCCAGAGCGACATCGATCGCATGATGGACCAGATCGAGAACCTGGCGAAGTCCGGAGATCGCGACAAGGCCCAGCAATTGCTGTCGCAACTGCAGGACATGATGAACAATCTGCAAGCCGGCCGTCAGCAGCAAGGCGGCCAGCAGGACAGCGAGATGCGCCAGCAGATGGACAAGCTGGGCGAGATCCTGCGACGTCAGCAGGAGATGATGAACGACACCTTCCGCATGGATCAGATGCAGCGCGGCGAGCGCCAGCGCGGGCAGAACCGTGACGAGCAGCTCGGCGAAGGCGGCCAGGATGAGGACAGACCCGGCGTCGGCGAAGACCGCGATCCGCTCGCCCGGCAAAAGCCGATGACACCCCAGGAATTCGCCGATGCGCTGAAACAGCTGCAGCAGGGCCAAGGCCAGCTGCAAAGCGACCTCGAGCAGCTGAAGAAGGGCCTCGAAGGCATGGGTATGGAGCCCAATGAAGGGTTTGGCGAGGCCGGCAAGTCCATGGGCAATGCCGAACAGGCACTCGGCGAGGGCGAAGGCGATGCGGCCGTCGGCCATCAGGGCCGGGCGCTGGAAGCGCTGCGCAAGGGCGCCAAGGACATGATGAAGCAGATGCAGGCCATGCAGGGCGACCAGGGCGGCGGCGAGGAAGGCGGCCGCCAGCAGAACGCCGATCGTGATCCGCTCGGCCGGCCACGCGCCAGCACGGGTCCCGACTTCGGCGATTCGGTGAAGGTGCCCGACGAGATCGACGTGCAGCGTGCCCGCCAGATACTGGAAGCGATCCGCAAGCGGCTCGGCAATGCGCTCAGCCCTGACATTGAACGCAGCTATCTGGAACGGCTGCTCGAGCTGAAATAGAGCAATTCCAGGAAAAGTGTGAAGCGGTTTTCCGTCTGGAATTGCTATAAAACAAAGGGATTGCCGTCCGCGTCCATCCCACCTGAAAACCCTCTCGCACGGTTGCACCACCATGCCCAGACTTGGCGCCGTCACACCCATCCTGCGCATCTTCGACATTGCCAAGGCACGTGAATTCTACGTCGGCTTCCTCGGCTTCGAGGTGCAGTGGGAACATCGCTTCGCCGACGACGCGCCGCTTTACATGGCGGTCGGCCGCGACGGCTGTGTTCTGCATCTCAGCGAACATCACGGCGACGGTGCACCCGGCATCGCCCTGCGCATCGAGGTCGAGGACATCACGGCTCTTCATGGCGAACTGATCGGCAAAAACTACCGCTTCGCCAGGCCGGGCGTGGAAGAGACGCCTTGGAAGACCCGCGAGATATCGGTCGCCGATCCGTTCGGCAACAGGCTGCATTTCTACGAGGATGCCGGCTGACTGAGCCTGTTGACGAAGGCTTCGCGGATCGCATCCTGCATGCCGTCGATCGCCTCGCCTGACGCATTCGGGTTGCGGTGCATCACCACGTTCGAGGAATCGATGGCGCCGAATCCGTCTGCCGTGGTCAGTTCACGACAGCCGTCCGGAATGTTACTGCGCGAAATCGGCGCGATCGCCAGTCCGGAGGTGACGGCGAGCTTGAGGCCGCCGGTGGTGTCGCTGGTATAGGCGACACGATAGGCAAGATCGCGCTGCTCCAACGATTTGATGGCAAAGTCCTTGCACCAGCCGGCCCGGTTGTAGAGCGCGATCGGCACCGGCTGTTCCTCATGCATATGGTGCAGGGTCGACGTCACCCACACGGTCGGGTCCTGCATCAGCACTTCGCCGCCGGCAGGATCCTGCCATTCGAACACCACGCACAGATCGAGCTCGCCGGCAGCGAGCGCCGCCATCTGTGCCCCGGAATGGGCATAGCGCACAGTGACCTCGACCTGCGTATGACGCTTGGAGAAGGCGCCGAGCGCGCGCGACAGGATGGCGTGGCCATATTCCTCCGGAATGCCGATGCGCACCGGCCCGCCAAGCGGCGCTGCCGCCATCGATGCCGACGTCTCGTCGAGCAGCGAGACAATGCGGCGGGCGTTGACGATGAGTTCGCCGCCGCGCCGCGTCAACGCGACGCCGCGCGAACCGCGCTCGAACAGGCTGGCGCCGATCAGCTCTTCGAGCTTCTTCATCTGCATCGACACCGCGGATTGGGTGCGGCCGGCCTGCTCCGCCGCCTTGGTGAAATTGCCGGTCTCGGCAATCGCCACGAAGGTGCGCAGGAGGTCGCTGTCGAGGGTCGGCCGCATGAAATCCGCCATAAGGGAATTTGATTGCTGGCATCATTCCAATTCGTTTGCAACATGTCAAACGACGGACGATAGTTGCTTCACCCATTGGATATGCGGCTGAGAAATCAGCCGCGGACCAATCAAGAGTCCTCACTCGTGCCCGCTACCCGAAACGGTGGCGGGTTCTTTTTACGCCGCAGGCGGCAGCTTCGGATCGTACGCGCAGGAGCCTGGATGCAGATGCAGAATCGGATGGTGGGCGGCATCCTGAGCCTGTGCCTCGGCGTGCTGGTCTTTTCGCTGCAGGATCCGCTCGTCAAAGCCGTGTCCAGCGGTTATCCAGTGACCGAGGTGATGGCGATCCGCTCGATCGTCGCCCTGCCGATCCTGATCGTTCTGGTCCATGCCGATGTCGGCCTGCAGGCGATCCTGTCGAAGCGATTCGGCATGCTGACGGTGCGCGCCTTCATCCAGTTCACCTCCTATACGATGTACTACCTGGCCATCGCCGCCTTGCCGCTTGCCGATGCGGTGGCGCTCTATTTCATGGCGCCGCTGTTCATCATGGTGCTGGCCGGGCCGTACCTTGGCGAGCGCGTCTCCTGGCAGACACTGGCAACCGTGCTGATCGGCTTGTTCGGCGTCCTCGTGATGCTGCGTCCCGGCGCAGGGCTGTTCGACTGGGCAGCGCTGCTGTCGCTGGGCTCGGCGGCGCTCTATGGTTTTTCGCAGCTGATGGCCCGCAAGATCGGCGATACTGAATCGTCCACCGTCATGGCCTTCTATCAGAACGGCGCCTATCTGGTCGGCGCCGCCGTGGTTGCCGGGGCGTTTCATCTAGCCGGCATAACCCACGCCGTCCACCCGAGCCTGGAATTCCTGGTAAGGCCATGGCTTTGGCCGACGCTGCCGGATTTTCTCAAGATGGCCGCCTGCGGTTTCGTTGCCTCCGCCGGCATGATCCTGCTGTCGCAGGCCTACCGGATGGCGCCGGCCAACCGCGTTGCCACCTTCGAATACACCGGCATCCTGTGGTCGCCGCTGTGGGGTTTCCTGTTCTTCGCCGAAGTACCGCGGTCGACGACCGTCATCGGGGCCGCCTTGATCATCGGCGCCGGCCTGCTGGCGCTCAACACCGAACGGCGTAAAAGCCCCCCACCCGTGCTCGCTGCCACCGATCCAGCCTGATCAGGCGAAGCAGATCAGCGCCCGTTCGACGCGCGAGCGGATTTCGGCCAGCGTGAAGGGCTTCTGCACGACATCGAGGATGATGCCGTTCAATTCCTCGGCGCGCTCGCGCTGGTCGGCATAGCCGGTCATCAGCACGATCTTGATCGCCGGAAACAATGCTGCAGCTGCGATCGCCATCTCGATGCCGTCCATCTCCGGCATGCGGATATCGGAGACGACGAGATCATAGCCGCCACGCGCCGCCTGGATCAGCGAAAGCCCCTGCGCGCCGTCCGCCGCGATATCGATTGTGTGCCCGGCACGTTCAAGCGCGCGGGCGGCCAGGGTGCGGACGGACTCATCGTCCTCGACGATCAGAAGCTTTGCCATGGCCGGCATATTTGGCCGCCAAAAGTTGACTTTTCCTGAAAGCCCAGAGCAATTCAGGAAAAGTGTGAGACGGTTTTCCCGGGAAAAGCGCAAAGCGCTTTCCCTTGGGAATTGCGTCAAAACAAAAAACTAGAGCGGTTCGGCGTTTTCGTGAAGCGGCTCTAAGCGTCAGGAAACCTTTTGGATGCCGCTCAGACATCCCCTTTGACGACACCGACAAACGGCAACTCGCGAAAAGCATGGGCTACATCCATGCCGTAGCCGACGACGAAATAGTCGGGGCAGTCGAAGCCGACATAATCGGCATTGAGCTCGGTCTGGCGGCGCATGCGCTTGTCGAGCAGCACGGCGATCGAACAGCTCTTGGCGCCCCGCGACAACATCAGCTCGCGGGTAAAGCTCAGCGTCTTCCCCGATTCGAGAATGTCGTCGATCAGCAGCACGTCGCGGCCGGCGACCTCATTGTCGATGTCGCGCAGCACCCTCACCTCGCCACTGCTGGTGCCGGCGCCATAGCTGGAGATGAAGATGAATTCGACCTCCGGCGACAGGCCGACATCGTGCATGGCCCGGATAAGATCGGCGGCGAAGATAAACGAGCCCTTCAGCACCGAGATCACCAGCAGATCGTGATAATCGTGTCCGGCAATCTCCTTGGCGAGCTCGAGATTGCGCCGCGCGATCGCCGATGCCGAAAACAGAACCTCGATGTCCTTGCCGCGTACGATTGGCATTAGTGGTCTTCCTCGGTGATCGCTATTCGGCGAAAGTGACCGACACGGTCTTCACACCGTTCTTAGGCACGTCGAGCCGGCTGGCAAAGCCGAATCTTTCGCCGGACGCCAGCGCGCGGCCGGATGTCCCCAACGTATAGCGGGTCGTGCGCCCGTCATTGCCGGTCACCCGGATTTCAAGCGGCGGCAACTGCGTCGGTTTCGCACCATCATTGACGGCCTCGCCATCGACGAACAGTGCAGCGTTCGGCCCGGTAGCGTCGACGCGTGACGTGACGCCCGAAATGCTGAGCGCCGACGCCTGCGCGCTGGACAGGAACGGCGCCTGGCGCACCAGCGCGTGCCCGCCGGAGACCCAGAACGCGGCCAAGGCAGCGCCGATGCCAGCGACCCAGAAGATCGGCCCGCCGCGCGAGGCCGGCAGCCGCTCCGGTGAGGCTTCGGGCTTGCGCAGCATGTCCATGCCTTCGATGGGCGGCGTGACGATCGCGCGCGGCAGCGGCGAAACGCTTTCCACGGCAGGCGCAAGGCGCGGCATCACCACGTAGTCGGCATCGACGATGTCGCCGGCCGAACCACGCATGAACTTGTCCGCTGCGGCAATTGCCGCCGGATCGGTCATGATTTCGCCGGAAACCGGGCGCGCGGTTCGATCGTCAGCCATCATGGCCCCAGCATTGCAGCACGTGTTCGCTTTTCGTTTCTTTTGCGTAAACACAAATGGTTAACGCTTCCCCACCGGAGCCCTCGTGACGAGCCGAAAGAGCCCAGAAATTAACCGCCGGTTAACCATGCCGGCCGATGGTCTTTACCCAGAACAGGCCGGCTCGCCGCCGTGCCGAAATTCAGGTCGTCGAAATTGATTCGTTTCGAAAATGTCGGCCTCCGCTATGGCATGGGTCCGGAAATCCTCCGCGACATCTCCCTGCACATCCCGGAGCGCTCCTTCCAGTTCCTCAGCGGGCCTTCGGGCGCCGGCAAGACGACCTTGCTGCGCTTGCTGTTCATGTCGCTGAAGCCGACGCGCGGGCTGATCACCATCTTTGGCAAGGACCGTTCGCGCATCTCGCGCACCGAATTGCCGCATCTGCGCCGCCGCATCGGCGTGGTCTTCCAGGATTTTCGCCTGCTCGACCACATGACCACCTACGAGAACGTCGCGCTGCCGCTGCGCGTGCGCGGGCGCGACGAGGCGAGCTACCGCACCGATGTCACCGAGTTGTTGAAGTGGGTCGGGCTGGGCGAACGCATGCACGTGCTGCCGCCGGTTCTGTCCGGCGGCGAGAAGCAGCGCGCGGCGATCGCGCGGGCGCTGATCGAGCAGCCGGAAATCCTGCTCGCCGACGAACCGACCGGCAATGTCGATCCGCCTCTGGCGCGACGGCTGCTGCGGCTGTTTATCGAGCTCAACCGCCTCGGCACCGCGGTGGTGATCGCCACCCACGACCTTGGCCTGATGGAACAGGTCGACGCGCGCCGCATGATCCTGGCCGGCGGAAGGCTGGACATCTATGACTGAACTGTCCGCCGAACATTTTGTGGAACAGGAGCATGACGCCGAGGCGACCGAGGCAAAGCCGCGCGCCCAGCGCAGGATGGCGCCGATCGTGCCGGCGCAGAACATCGCCGGCCGGGCACTGGTACTGGTCATCGCCATCATGACCTTCCTGTCCTGCCTGACTTTCGGCGCGGTGACGCTGGTGCGCGACACGGCGTCCGTCTGGGAGAACCAGATTTCACGCGAGGCAACGATCCAGATCAAGCCGGTCGACGGCCTCGACATGGAGGCGGCCCTGACCCAGGCCTCGCAGATCGCCGGCGAATTTCCCGGCGTGAAGGCGACCCGGATCATCGATCGCGATGCGACCGCGAGGCTCCTGGAGCCCTGGCTGGGCTCGGGCCTCAACATCGACGAATTGCCGGTGCCGCGACTGATCATCGTCACCATCGACGAGAACAGCCCGCCCGATTTCGCCGCCATGCGCGCCGCGATCACGCCGAAACTGCCGAGCGCATCGCTAGACGATCACCGCACCTGGGTTGACCGGCTGGTGGCGATGGCCCGCACGACGGTGACCATCGGCATTGCTGTGCTGGCGCTGATGCTGTCGGCGACCGTGCTGACCGTGGTGTTCGCGACGCGCGGCGCCATGGCCGGCAACGGTCACATCATCGAGGTGCTGCATTTCGTCGGCGCCGAAGCACGCTTCATCGCGCGCGAATTCCGCCGGCATTTCCTGGTCACCGGCATGAAGGGAGCGGCGGCCGGCGGTGCCGCCGCAGTGCTCGTCTTCATCGTCTTTTCCTGGTGGTCGTCGCGCAATATGGCGACGCCGCAAGCCGATCAGGCGACCGCCCTGTTCGGCAATTTCGCCATCGGTTCGGCAGGCTATCTCGGTGTCGTGTTGATGGTGCTGGTGATCGGCGGACTGACGGCTGCCACGTCCCACGCCACCGTCGTTGCCTATCTCAGCGACATCGATGTCCGCCAGCCGGATGCAGGCTAATTCATGTCGCCCAAAAGTGGGAACCGGTTGGGGGACAACGCCATGGATAAAACAGGGTGATCACGGATGGAGAATTCACGTAACGCAAAGTGCGTCTTTTACCTACCCAAAGCCGCATTTCAGGATTAACCATATGGCGATGGACGCGCGGGATTCGACCGGTACGGCTGGGCAGATGCCAGTGGTGGTTGCCCGTTCGCATGACCGCCGCGCTGTGAGCCGTCTAAGAGCCGCGTTGCGCCTGTCCGCTCTCTCCGTTCTCATCCTCGCAACCCTGTTCGCCGGCGGCTTCGGTTGGTTCGCCAACAAGGTCAGCCATCTGACAACGCCCGCCAATCCGGCCAAGGCAGACGCGATCATTGTCTTGACCGGCGGCCAGTCCCGCCTCGATGCGGCGATGGATCTGCTGGCGTCCGGCAAGGGCGAACGGCTGCTGATCAGCGGCGTCCATCCTTCGGCCAGCCGCCGCCAGTTGCAGGCGGCGACCGGCGGCGACAAGAATCTGTTTTCCTGTTGCGTCGACATCGACCGCGCCGCGCTCGACACGATCGGCAATGCGGAGGAAAGCGCCAAATGGGTCGAGAGCCACGCCTATGGCACGGTGATCCTTGTCACCAACAATTATCACATGCCGCGCAGCCTGCTGGAAATGGGCAGGCTGCTGCATGGCGCCAAGCTCGAGCCCTATCCGGTGGTCAATTCCAACCTCGACAATGGCGGCTGGCTGACCAAGCCGCGGGCCTTGCGCGTGCTGTTCACCGAATACAACAAATATCTGCTGGCGCTGGCGCGCGGCATCGTGCCGGTCAAGCCGACACCCAACGGCATCGCGCTGGCCGAAACAGCGGCCGGCGGCTGATTATTCCGCTGCGGCCGCGCCCGAATTTCTCCTGAGCCGTGCGATCTCCTGTTCAAGCCGCTCGATCCGCTTGTCCCGCTCGCCGAGTGCCGCTGCCACGTCGGCCGCCTCAAACCGTTGCGGAATATGCTGCGGACAATTGGCATCCCAGGCCGAGACGGTGAACAGGATGACCTGCTCGGGGCGCGCCTTGTAGTCTTGCGGCATCAGTTTCGCCATCAGCTCGGCGTCACTCTCGACGACCCGCGCCGTGCCCCAGATCTTGCTGCGCTGGCGGTGCATATAGTCGATCAGGAACAGGAACGCCCTTGGATTGTCGGCCAGATTGCCCTGCGTGATGAACTGCCGGTTGCCGGAAAAATCCGCGAAGCCGATCGTATGTTCATCCAGCACCTTGAGGAAGCCGGCCGGCCCGCCGCGATGCTGGACATAGGGCTGCCCCTCGCCGTTGGCGGTCGACAGGAAGACGCTGGTCTGCATTTCGATGAAGGCGGCAAGGTCCGGGGTGATGCCGGCCTGCCAGCCGCCACGCTCCTCGACACGGGCATAGGACTGACGTGAGCCCTTGCGGGCCTGGATCGCCTTGACGGTCGGCGTGAAGGCGACGTCGCTGGTGAAAGCATGCGCGTTCATGGAAAGCTTCCTTGCGGGCAAGATGCTAAAGTCCGAGCTCCGACAGTGTCGGGTGGTCGTCCGGCCGCCGGCCGAGCGGCCAGTGATATTTACGATCGGCCTCGCCGATCGGCAGGTCGTTGATGCTGGCGATGCGCAGGCGCATCAGCCCGTGTTCGTCGAATTCCCAGTTCTCGTTGCCGTAGCTGCGGAACCATGAACCGCTGTCGTCGCGCCATTCATAAGCGAAACGGACGGCGATGCGGTTGCCGTGGAAGGCCCAGACCTCCTTGATCAGCCGGTAGTCGAGCTCGCGACTCCATTTGCGCGTCAGGAAGTCCTGGATGGCGTCGCGGCCTTGCAGGAATTCGGCGCGGTTGCGCCAGCGGCTGTCCTTCGTATAGGCGAGCGCGACCCGTCCCGGATCGCGCGAATTCCATGCATCCTCGGCCATGCGCGCCTTCTCTGCTGATGTCTCGGCGGTAAACGGCGGCAGCGGCGGGCGGGCTTCGGACATGGCAACTCCTTTGCGAGGCCATGCTGCAGGCAGGCCGACAGATCCAATATAAAGCCTTCCATCATTCAAATGCAGATGCCATATTCGTAATCCGTCCTTCCATTTTTCGGAAGAAGCTATGGATCGTCTCGAAGCCATGTCGCTCTTTGTCGCCGCGGTGGAGGCCGGCAGCCTTTCCGCGGCCAGCCGCCGTTTCGGCATTCCGCTGGCGACAGTCAGCCGCAAGATTTCCGATCTCGAGCGCCATCTGAACACACGTCTCCTGAATCGCTCGACGCGACAACTGACACCGACCGATGCCGGCCAGACCTATCTTGCCGCCTGCCGCCGCATCCTCGACGACGTCGGCGAGGCCGAACGCACGGCAGCCGGCGAATACAGTGCTCCGACCGGCGAACTGGCCATCACCGCGCCGGTCGTCTTTGGTCGCCTGCACGTGCTGCCGGTCGTCACCGGCTTTCTCGCCGCCTATCCCGACGTGGACATCCGCCTGACATTGGCCGACCGCATAACCCAGCTGGTCGAGGACCATTTCGATCTCGCCATCCGCATCGGCCAGTTACCCGATTCGAGCCTGGTCGCCATCGGCGTCGGCGCGATCCGCCGCGTCGTTTGCGCCAGCCCGGCCTATCTGGCCGAACACGGCACGCCAACGACCCCGGAGGATCTGGAGACGCACGATTGCATCACTTTCGAGGGACTTGCCTCCGCCGCCAGTTGGAGCTTCATCAAGGGCAAGGCCGAAATCCCGGTTCGGGTCCGCTCGCGGCTTCAGGTCAACACCGCCGAGGCGGCCATCGATGCGGCGATTGCCGGCGTCGGGCTGACACGAGTGCTTTCCTACCAGATCGAAGCCGCGCTGCGGTCCGGCGCGCTGCGCATCCTCCTGCAGGAATTCGAGCCGGCGCCATGGCCGGTAAGCCTGGTGCATGCGGGCCAGGGCCTGCTGCCGGTCAAGCTGCGCGCATTCCTCGATTTTGCCGCCCCGCGCCTGAAGGAGCGGCTGGCGCGGCTGATGTAGCGGAACCAGGCCAATCCCCCATTGGCGACCGTTCTTCGTTGCCAACCAAAGCGCCCTGCGGCCATTTCCTTTTTTCCCGCGCTTGGTGTAACCAACGCTCACCTCCTCACCGGGCTCCCCCCAAATGCTCTACATCAGATCGCTGACGTTCAATTTCGTCTTTTACGTCAACCTGATCGTCCAGATGATCCTCTGGACCCCCTACTATTTCCTGTCGCCCCGGCACCGCGCCTGGTTCGTACCGAAATTCTGGTCGCGCACCTCGATGTGGCTTTACGACAAGATCGCCGGAACGAAGAACGAGATCACCGGCCGGGAAAACCTTCCCGAAGGCTCCTTCATCCTGGCCCCCAAACACCAGTCGTTCTGGGATGCGATCGCCTTCTTCCCCTTTCTTCACGACCCGCTCTACATCCTGAAGCGTGAGCTGACCTGGATCCCGTTCTTCGGCTGGTACATCATGAAGATGCGCATGATCCCGGTTCATCGCGGCAGCCGCTCGAAGGCGCTGAAGGCCGTGGTCGCCGCGACCAAGGCGGAGATGGCGCGCAACCCCCGCCAACTCATCATCTATCCCGAGGGCACGCGCCGGGCGCCGGGCGACGAGCCGGCCTACAAATACGGCATCGTCGAAATCTATACGCAGCTTGGCATTCCGGTGGTGCCGGTTGCCCATGTCGCCGGCCTCTATTGGCCACGGCGGAAATTCCTGCGCTACCCCGGCACGATCAAGGCACGGTTCCTGCCGCCGATTCCACCGGGACTGAGCAAGGACGAATTCATGGCCCGGCTGATCGGCGAGACCGAGGCTGCCTGCGACCAATTCCTGATTGATGCGGCGCGCGGTCCGAACCCGCCTGCCTTGCCTCCGACAGCGGTGAAAAGGCTGCAAGAGCTGGACGCGGCTGAAAGAACCAAAGGCTGAACCGGAAGTCTCCGGCCGACAGTTCTCAGCCGAACATCGCCAGCGCGGTGGTCAACACCAGCGTCGCGGCAAAGACCAGATTGATGATCCGCGAGGCCGCCGGCCGGCGCAGGAAGCGCGCGAACCCAGCCCCCGCGACAAGCCACAGAGCGTGGATGCAAGCGATCATCAGGGCGAGAACCGCCAGCTTCAGCCATGGACCAAGCTCAGTGGCGCCCTGTTTGGACGAAGCACCGGCGAACACGGCGGCGATCGCCACATAGGCCTTTGGATTGGCGACCGCGAGAAGGAATCCAGCCAGCCATGTTGGACACGAAGCCTCGGCGCCGCGTGCTGCGATGGGCGGCGCCGAGGCGATCTTGAAGGCGAGATAGAGGATGTAGGCCGCGGAGGCGAAAGCCAGCAACGGCGCCAGCTCCGGCATCGAGGTGAGCACCGCCATGACGCCGGTCGCGACAACCAGAAGCACGGCGATCGTGCCCAGTATGATTCCCCAGGCATAACCCAGCGAGCGGCGCAAACCGAAGGCAGCGCCGACGGCGGTAACGCTTATCGTCGCCGGTCCCGGGCTGCCCATGATCACCAGGGCGGCAAGCATCAGCGCGAGAAGTTGTCCCCAAAAATCCGGCTGCGAAAGAAGCGGCTCAGCCATTTTCTCCTCTGTCCTGCCTTGCGCGAAGAGACGGTATGGCAGGACCAGAGGGGCGTCTTGGACGTTCGTGCGAGGCGTCGCGACTGAGCTTCAGCCGCTCGCCTTGTCGAGTTCGGCCATGTCGTCGGCGGTCAGTTTCAGCGACGCCGCCCTGATCAGGCTGTCCATCTGTTCAGGCTTGGTGGCGCTGGCGATCGGCGCGGTGACGCCCGGCCGAGCGATAACCCAGGCAAGCGCCACTTCCGCCTGCTTGGCCGAATGCCTTGATGAAACCGCGTCGAGTGCCGCAAGGATGCGCATGCCGCGCGCATTGAGATAGTCCTTCACCCCGCCGCCACGCGGGCTTTGACCGAGATCGGCTTCGCTGCGGTATTTGCCGCTGAGGAAACCCTTGGCCAGGCTGAAATAGGTGATGACGCCGATGTCCTCGGCCATGCATAGATCGCGCAACGGCCCATCGAAGGACGAGCGATCGTAAAGATTGTATTCCGGCTGCAGCACCTCGTAGCGCGGCAGGCTGCGCAAGCTCGCCACATCAAGTGCGGCACGCAACTGGCCGGCGTCGAGATTCGAACAGCCGGCATAGCGGATTTTGCCCTTGGCGAGCAGCTTCTCGTAGGCGCCAAGCGTTTCTTCATAGGGCGTTGCAGGGTCCGGCCAATGCGACAGATAGAGATCGATAAACTCGGTCTGCAGCCGCTTCAGCGATGCATCGACGGCCTTTTCGATGTATGCGGCGGACAGGTCCTTGTGCCCCTGCCCCATATCCGAACCGACCTTGGTGATCACCACGACCTTGTCGCGATTGCCACGGTCTTTCATCCAGTTGCCGATGATGTTTTCCGATTCACCGCCTTTGTGGCCGGGAACCCAGCGCGAATAGGCATCCGCCGTATCGATGGCGTTGAGGCCACCGCCGACGAAGCGGTCGAGCAGGTCGAACGAGGTTTTCTCGTCGGCGGTCCAGCCGAAGACGTTGCCGCCCAGAACCAGCGGCGCGATGGTCAGGTCGGTGCGACCGAGACGACGTTTCTGCAAGGCGGATCTCCGGGATGGTTGAGGCGGGCAAATGGCGCCCGCGGGCTGAGGGTCGGAGCCTAACCTAGGTCTTGCCTGAACGAGGTCAAAGGCCTGGCCGCCTTTTTCCGCAGAGCCAGCTTCACAAAGGCGCGACCTGCCTGGCGACATCCTCCAGCCAGTGGTCGCGGATGCCCAACGCCTCGAGATGCTCAAGCGTGCTCAGCACATAGTCCTCGTTGTTGCCGGACTGGCCGACCGCGCCGCGCACCACGGCCGCCGCATCCGCCGCGTCGAGCGCTCCGGCATATTGCTCGTGGTGGCGGTCGACAATGTAGACCACCGCGTCGACCGTACCGCCCCCGTCGAGGCGAATCTTGAGCATGCGCTCCAGATAGACATTGGTGACCAGTTCGCGCTCGCGAAGATAGGCCATGACCTCGTCGTGCAAGTCACCGGGAACGCGGAATGCGAGGCCGACGCAGGACCCGCCACGGTCGAGGCCGAGCACCAGCCCCGGCCGCTCGCGCGTTCCGCGATGCACGAAGGAATAGACGCAGAGCGAGCGCCGGTAGCCATGCAGGCGGGCACGTTGTGTTTCGACATGCGCGAATCCCGGCCGCCAGATCAGCGAGCCATAGCCAAACACCCAAAAATCGCCCATATCGCCGCGCCTGATTGCAAAAGATGCCAACACCGCACCCGGACCGGTGTTTTTTCCGCCCGTCCCGTCTAACTATTCGTCTGTCTACCTGGCGGAATCGACTACCCGTCCGCAACACCCATGCGTTAACGAGAGCCAAAGCATGACGTCAAGTGACGAACGCCAGCCGAACAAACGTCGCCGTGTGGTCTGGCTTGCAGCATTCATCGTCGTGCTGTTCGCCCTCTACAGCGGCGGCTGGTTCTATCTGGCTGACCGCGTCAGGAGCGAAGCCGACAAGGCGGTTGCCACGCTCAACAAGAATGGCGTCGAGGCCGGCTGCGGCAATCTCCAGGTCAGCGGCTATCCCTTGAGCTTTACCGTCTCCTGCGACAACCTCGCCTATGAGGACGATGCCAAGAACATTGCGGCTTCAGCCGGCAGTTTCAACGCAGCCGCCCAGATCATCCAGCCTCTGTCGCCGGTTGCCAATCTGCGCGGCCCGCTCAGGACCTCCGTTCCGGACATGGTGCCGCTGTGGATAGACTGGGACAATCTGCAGGCCAATTTCAAATTGTGGTGGCCGCTGCCGCAGCGGATTTCGCTGCAGGCGGAGGGTCTTTCCGGCCAGACCGATCCCGCCGACGACACCGATCCGGTGCAATTGTTCAGCGCCGGCAAGGCGGCCGGCCAACTGCAGCCCAACGGTGAGGATATCGACTATCTCGGCAGTTTCGGCGATCTCGAGATCGACCCCGACGCGATTGGCGGGCGCGTGCTTCCGGCGCTCGACGCCAGTGGCGACGTGACATTGAAGAACGGTGTCGCACTGATCGGCACGCAGGTGAAGAGCCTCCGTGGCCAGGCGATCGAAATCCGCAACCTTGACCTGTCGTCGGGGACGGCGCGCATCACCGTGTCGGGACCGCTGTCGGTCGATGCCGAGGGCCTGGTCAACGCCGACCTGATGATCAGGCTGAAGGACCCGAAGGCGGTGGCGGTCATCCTCGGCGCCGCCATACCCGAGCAGAAAAGCCAGATCGAGCAGGGCTTTGCTGCCCTGGCGGTGCTCGGCAACGAACCGTCGATGCCGCTGAAGGTGGTCAGGGGCAAGGCCTCGCTCGGCTTCATTCCGCTGGGCAAGATCAAGCCGGTGGAATAGCGCTGCGATGGCAAGACCCGTGAAGCTGCTGAGCGTTGGCGCTTTGACGCTGGACACCATCCTGCGCGTCGAGACGCTGCCCGTGCATCAAGGCAAATTCATTGCCTCCGACGGCGTCCAGATCGCCTCGGGCATGGCCACGAGTGCTGCCTGCGCCGCGCATCGCCTGGGGGCCGAGGTATCGCTGTGGGCGAGCGCGGGTGACGATGCCGTCGCAGACCAGCTCATCGCCGGCATCGAGGCCGAAGGCGTCGATTGCACCTTTGTGCGCCGCGTCAGAGGCGCCCGCTCGGCGCTGGCCTCGATCCTGGTCGACGCGCATGGCGAGCGCATCATCGTGCCGTTCTATGACGGGCTTGCCCAGGCCGATCCCGAGGCCTTGCCGGTCGCCGACCTCATGGCATTCGACGCCGTACTGGTCGATGTCCGCTGGCCAGGTGCGGCAGCCCTTGCCCTGAGAGCGGCGCGCGCCATCGGCCGGCCGGCTATCCTCGATGCCGATACCGCACCGTTGCAGATCCTGGAACAGCTGTTGCCGCTCGCCACGCACATCGTCGCTTCGGAACCGGCGGCGCGCATTGTCTGCGGCCAGGCGCTCGATCCGGAAACGGCTTGCGCCGATCTCGCCAGCCGCACCGACGCTTTTGTCGCGGTGACAGGCGGCGCGGCGGGCAGTTGGTGGCACGACCGTCGCGCAGGCTGCGTGCGCCACGTCGCGGCACCGAAGATCAAGGCGATCGACACATTGCCCGCCGGCGATGTCTTTCACGGCGCCTTCGCCGTCGGGCTGGCGGAAGCCATGCCGGTCGAGCAGGCTTTGCGCTTTGCCAGTGCGGCCGCCGCGCTCAAATGCCTGCGCTTCGGCGGCAGGCTGGGTGCCCCGGACCGCGCCGAGACTTTGGCCATGGTTGCCGCGACCTGGCCCGTCTGAAACAGACTTAGGTCTTTGCCGGGTGTTCGACCGCCTGACGGCCGAAATCCGGCACGTCGATATCCTGGCCGGCCTCGATGATCGAGCGGCGTACGGCACGGGTGCGGGTGAACAGGTCGAAGAGTTTTTCGCCGTCCCCCCAGCGGATCGCGCGTTGCAGGGACGCCAGATCTTCCGAGAACCGCGCCAGCATTTCGAGGATGGCGTCCTTGTTGTGCAGGCACACATCCCGCCACATGGTAGGGTCGGAGGCCGCGAGACGCGTGAAGTCGCGAAAACCCGAAGCCGAATATTTGATCACTTCGGATTTGGTCACCGACTGCAGATCATCGGCGGTGCCGACGATGTTGTAGGCAATGATGTGCGGCAAATGCGAGACGATGGCCAGCGTCATGTCGTGATGCTGGGGATCCATGGTGTCGATGTTGGCGCCGCAGCGGCGCCAGAATTCCGACAGCCGTTCCAGCGCGTCCGGGTCTGTGTCGGGCAGCGGCGTGAAGATGCACCAGCGATTGTCGAACAGGTCGGCGAAGCCGGCGTCGGGGCCGGATTTTTCCGTGCCCGCCAGCGGGTGGCCGGGAATGAAATGGACGCCTTCAGGCACATAAGGCTGCATCTGCGCGATGACAGACGCCTTGGTCGAACCGACATCGGTGAGGATCGCACCCAGCTTCAGCGCCGGCGCGATTTCCTCGGCAACCGCGCCGGATGAGCCGACCGGCACCGAAATGATGACCAGGTCGGCATCGCGGACCGCTTCTCTCGCATCGGTGGTGTAGATATCACCCAGCCCAAGCTCCTCGGCCCGCGCCAGCGTCGCGGCACTGCGGGTCGAGATGGCAACATGGCGGGCGAGGCCCTCGCGGCGGATGACGCGGGCCAGCGACGAGCCGATCAGGCCGATGCCGACCAGAGCGATCTTTTCAAACATCGGTGATGTCATGGTGTTTTAGCTTTTCAGGAATGTCGTGAGAGCGGCGACAACGCCGCGATTGGCCTCTTCGGTGCCGACGGTCATGCGCAGCGCATTGGGAAAGCCGTAGCCGGAAACGCGCCGCAATATATAGCCGCGCGCCGTCAGATAGTCGTCGGCCGCCGCCGCGGAATGTTTCTGGTCGTCAGGAAAATGAATGAGGATGAAATTGCCGACGCTTGGCGTCACCCGCAGCCCAAGCTTTGTGAACTCCTCGCTGAGCCAGGCCAGCCAGGTCTCGTTGTGCGCGACGCTGCGCTCGACATGGGCGCGGTCGCGGATCGCCGCGATGCCGGCCTCGATCGCCGTCGCATTGACGTTGAACGGCCCGCGCACGCGGTTGATGGCGTCGACGATGTGCATCGGCGCGTACATCCAGCCGATCCGCGCCCCGCCAAGGCCGATCTTGGAGAAGGTGCGGGTCATCACCACGTTTTCGGCGCTGCTGACCAGCTCGATGCCGGCCTCATAGTCGTTGCGGCGGACATATTCGGCATAGGCCGCGTCGAGCACCAGAAGCACGTGCCTTGGCAAGCCCGCATGCAGCCGTCGCACCTCCTGGAACGGCACATAGGTGCCGGTCGGGTTGTTGGGGTTGGCCAGGAACACGATCTTGGTGCGCGGCGTGACCGCGGCCAGGATGGCGTCGATGTCGGCGCGCTCATCTCTTTCCTTGATCGTCACCGGAACGGCACCCGCCGACTGGATGTAGATCTTGTAGACCATAAAGGCGTGTTCGGTGATGACGGCCTCGTCGCCGGGCGCCAGATAGGTCTGCGCCAGCAAGCCGAGAATCTCGTCGGAACCGTTGGAACAGATGATGTTCTGCGGGTTGAGGCCGTGCACCTCGGCGATCGCTTCGCGCAGCCGCCTGGCGGTGCCGTCGGGATAGATGTCGAGCTTGCCGGCAATCTCGCGCGCGGCTTCGATCGCTTTCGGCGAGGGCCCTAGCGGATTCTCGTTCGAGGACAGCTTGTGAACCTTGGCGACGCCCGCGGGCGCCGTGCTCTTGCCCGGCACATAGGCGTCTATGTCCATGATGCCCGCGCGCGGGGTTGGACGTGCCTGGTCCGGTGTCTGGCTCATGTCGCAAAATCCGTCGAGAACGCTTCCTGAGGGAAGCCGCAGCGGAAATACAAGCCATGGCCTGCAATGTCGAGAGGCGACAGCCACCGCCCAAAGCTGGCCGTTGACGCCGGCGCGCCACAGCCCTAGAAGAGGTCCGAACTTCCGTGGTGATTTGGCCGGTCGGCTTGCAGCCACGTTAAACAACTTGCTAAAGGGCCGTTTGCATCCTGTAACCGGCTTTGCGACCGCAATGCCGATTTTTTGTTGTCCGCGCCGGCCGGACACCCGTATCGGCATCGACTTTCAACAAGCGCGATGCGTGGGCTCAAAGTGTGAGATGGATGTCATGGCCGTTCTGCGTGCCCGCAAAACCAACAACGAGGTCGACCAACCGTCGAGCCCGGTTTTGCGTTTTGGCTCCGACAAGCCGCTCAAGCTGGACGCCGGCACGCTGCTGTCGCCGTTCCAGATCGCCTACCAGACCTATGGCACGCTGAACGACGCCCGCTCCAACGCCATCCTCGTCTGCCATGCGCTGACCGGCGACCAGCACGTCGCCAGCACCAATCCTGTGACCGGCAAGCCGGGCTGGTGGGAAGTGCTGATCGGCCCCGGCAAGATCATCGACACCAACCGCTTCTTCGTCATCTGCTCCAACGTCATCGGCGGTTGTCTTGGGTCCACCGGCCCGGCCTCGACCAACCCCGCCACCGGCAAGCCCTATGGGCTCGACCTGCCCATCATCACCATCCGCGACATGGTGCGGGCGCAGCAGATGCTGATAGACCATTTCGGCATCGAGAAACTGTTCTGCGTGCTCGGCGGCTCGATGGGCGGCATGCAGGTGCTGGAATGGGCGTCGAGCTATCCGGAGCGCGTCTTCTCGGCGCTGCCGATCGCCACCGGCGCGCGCCATTCCTCGCAGAACATCGCCTTTCATGAGGTCGGCAGGCAGGCTGTCATGGCCGATCCGGACTGGCATGGCGGCAAATATTTCGAGCACGGCAAACGCCCGGAAAAGGGCTTGGCGGTGGCGCGCATGGCGGCCCACATCACTTACCTCTCGGAAGCCGCCCTGCACCGGAAATTCGGCCGCAATTTGCAGGACCGCGAAGCGCTGACCTTCGGCTTCGACGCCGACTTCCAGATCGAGAGCTATCTGCGCCACCAAGGCATGACCTTCGTCGATCGCTTCGACGCCAACTCCTACCTCTACATGACGCGATCGATGGACTATTTCGACCTCGCCGCCGACCATGGCGGCCGGCTGGCCGACGCCTTTGCCGGCACCAAGACCCGCTTCTGCCTGGTGTCGTTCACCTCGGACTGGCTTTTTCCGACCGAGGAGAGCCGCTCGATCGTGCATGCGCTCAACGCCGCCGGAGCATCGGTATCCTTCGTAGAGATCGAAACCGACCGCGGCCACGACGCATTCCTGCTCGACGAGCCGGAATTGTTCGCCGCCATTAACGGCTTCATCGGCTCGGCGGCACGAGCAAGAGGGCTCTCATCATGAACGTCAATTTCGACCAGCGCGTCGACCTTGAAGTCGTCGCCAACCTCATCCCACCACAGTCGCGCGTGCTCGACGTCGGCTCGGGCGACGGCTCGCTGCTTGAGTTGTTGCAGGACACCAAGCAGGTCGACGGCCGTGGACTTGAGTTGTCGCAGCGTGGCGTCAACGAGTGCGTGGCGCGCGGCCTCAGCGTCATCCAGGGCGATGCCGACAAGGACCTCGAATTCTATCCCGACAAGGGTTTTGACTTCGTCGTCCTCTCGCAGACGCTGCAAGCCACCCGCAACCCGAAGCTGGTGCTCGACGAACTGCTCAGGATCGGCAATCGCGCCATCGTCTCCTTCCCCAATTTCGGCCATTGGCGTGTGCGTCTGTCACTGTTCGTCAACGGCCGCATGCCAGTGACCAAGGATCTGCCCTATTCCTGGTACGACACGCCCAACATCCACTTCTGCACCATCCGCGACTTCGTCAATCTGTGCGACGAGCTCGGCGCGACCGTCGAGAAGGCAACCGCTCTCGACGCCAACGGCCAGAAGATCGGCCTGTCCATGCCGTGGTGGTTCTGGAACTTCTTCGGCCAGCAGGCAGTGTTCTTGCTGAAACGGCAGTAGCCGCAAGCTATTCGAGGATGTCCGTGGCCTTGTGCGGATGTTCGACGCCGTCAGCAAACACCACATCGGCCTCCGAATTGTCCGTGCGCAGCGCCAGTATCGCCTGGTAGGCGGACGAATTGTACCAGCCATGCACATGCTGCCTGTCGGGAAATTCGATGATGATCAGATGGCCCGGCCAGTTGTTCTCAATCACCTCGACATCGCCGCCATGGACCAGAAAACGGCCGCCGAAAGGTTCCAGCGTGGCATCGATCTTGTGCAGGTATTCGACGATCTGCGGGGCCATCGTGGCTTGGCGCATATGGGCGACGGCGTAAGCGGTCATAAGTGCACTCCCTTTCAATCTAAGCCGATTGCCGGCTCCACAGGCATAGATTGGGTCGTGACAGAATTCGATTACCCCATAAGTAATAAGAATGAGATGGACGCGATCAAGACGAATCGGCCTGCGCGATCCTGAGGCGGTTTCCAGTCTCCCGGCCCGCAAGGGTGTTGCCATTGAGACGCAAGGTTGCGAATTCGTGGTTGCGGACGGATTGAACTTTGCAACCAGATGATGACACGGGAGTATGTTTTTTGTAGCGTCACGCTGGACGCGATGCCGAGCGAAGCACGGAGCGGGGAACCTGACCTATTCGATCGTTGTCGAAATGGAAAACGCCAAGTCCATCAATGAAGATGAGATCGGCGTTTCGTTGAGTGCTTTGGCACGGGAAATAGAAGCCGTGACGACAACCGGTCAATACCTAAAACCGGAGGTCATTGTCGTTCACAGCGGACCAGATACGGACACACCGATTCTGCGGCATCGTCTCACCGAAATTGTTCCGCAACTTGGCGTCGTTGCGAATACGGTCTTCAGCGCCTGCACAGGCGGCCGGTACTATGAGATCAAGAACGCAGGCGCCGCGCTGGCCAAGGGCGACATCGTCATTTTCTGCGATTCCGATACAGTGATCGAAGACGGCTGGCTGTCGGCACTTCTCAAACCATTCCAGGACCCGAAGACAATCGCCGTGAACGGTTACACCTATCTCGGCTGTGACGATTTCGCGTCGCGGACCTTTGCGCTTCTGTGGTTCTTCCCGCTGCGTGATGGTGATCGGCGCTTTGCCTCCAAGCGCGCGATGAACGCTAACAATTGCGCCTTCCGCAGAAGCTGGTTAGCCGCCCATCCCTTTCCGGCCAGCAATGGATTCAAGGTTTCTTGCACGTTGCTCACCAGCCAGTTACGAGCAAGCGGGCATGATTTTGTCAGGGTCGATGCCCGGGCCAGCCATTATCCTCCGCGCGGCTGGCGCTTTTTCTTTTGGCGTGCCCTGGTCACCGGGCGCGATGCGGACCGGAAATATGTGGCACTGGCATCGCCATCCCAAGCCGCGCGAGTGCTGAAGGCGACAAGACGTTGGTTTTCGACGTCCTGGAAAGTGGGCGTGCGTATTCTGACGCATGCAACTCGGCTCGGAATGCCGGCATGGCAGATCCCGTTTGCACTGATCGTCGGATTGGTCTTTTGCGCGCTGGTTTTTTGTGCACAAGCGGCCATGGCCCTTCGGCTGGTTCGGGACGAGGTTGAAAACGTGCCCCTCTACGTGGGACATAGCTGAAGCACTATGGTCAAAATGGGCAAAACCATCCAACCGACACCTCTCATCACGGTCATTACGCCGACCCACAACCGACGCGAAACGGTGTTGCGCGCCGTGGAAAGCGTACTCTCCCAGAGCATGTCGAGGCTTGAGCACATTGTCGTCGACGATGGTTCGACCGATGGAACCGAAGCGGCGCTGGCCCGTATCCAGGACCCGCGGCTGATCTATGTCGGGGCGAAATGGCGAGGCGCCAACGCAGCCAGGAATGCCGGCATCGAGCGCGCGCGGGCACCGTTGGTGACGTTCCTCGATTCCGACGACATCTACATGCCGCACCGGCTTGAACGAACCCTGACCTGGTTCGATGAGAATCCTGCACTGCAAGTGCTGATCAGTTCGTTCGTGTCCCTGAAAGGCAATCGCATCACAAACTGCGTCAACCCCGAGGCGTTCGTGAGCCCCGCAATGCTGGAGCGGACGCTGGTTGGGCAGACCATCTTCATCGCCGGCTCCGCGATCACGGCTCGCCGCGAAGCCTTGCTGGCCATCGGCGGCTACGACAGCGACATCACCCGCATGCAGGATCGCGAATTGCTGCTGCGCCTTGCCCGGCGCTTCGGTGCGCAGTTGTCCAGGGATCTGGACTGGACGAAATACAATTCGGAGAACTCGATTTCCGGCCGCCGTGACGGCTATGTCGAGGCCTATGCGAACCTGATGGGCAAACATCCGCATATTGCCCATGCCTACCCGCACATTCCGCCTTACATGATCTCGCGGCAGCTCATCGCCGACATCCTGCGAGGCAGGATACCGGAGGCATTTCAGGGCTACATGGCCAACCGTTCATCCAAAACGCTTGGCTATTCGCTACCGGAATTGATGCAAGGCTATGTCCATGGCCGGCGCTGGCGCCGCGATCTCTCCAACGAGTTTCGCAATCAATTTGGTGCCCGGCCCGCTTAAACCGATAGGGATTCCGGGAAATTGTGGAACGGTTTTTCCTCCGGATCGCGTTAACCCCTCTGTCGAGAGCTCAACGGTCAAGTTCGGGAAAATACGGATCCGATAGAAACCGCCTGTCCCGTTCGCCTTGCAGGCAGTCTATCGGTGTCGCCGCGTCGACGGGGATACTTCTCACCTCGTCCTGAATGCCGCTCACTTCCAGGAGCAGCTTGCGCCGGATGGCTGTCGAAAACTCGGCGGCGGCATAGATAGGCAGCACGAAGGAACCGGGCCCGCCGATCACGCACTGCGCATAATACTGGTCGAGATGACTGAAGGTGGGCGACGGGCTGATCAGGATCGGCAGGCCGTTGACGATGATGCCTTTGGCAGTCGCCGCATTACGCGTCGCGGTGACTGGCGGCCCGATATTGTTCGGTCCGTCGCCCGAAATGTCGATGACGCTGCGTTCGCCCTGGAAAGACGTGCGGTCGAAAAGCTCGGCGCCGAAGGCCAGCGCGCCGGAAATCGAAGTGCCGCGAAAGCTGCGGAACGGACGAGCCGCGACCTTGTCGGCAAAGCTGTTGGCGCTCTCGGCACTATCGATAATCTGCCAGCCGATGACCGCGTCGTCGCGCACCGTGCCGGCCCATTCGAAATAGGTCAGCGCTATGCGGCCCGTGGCGCCGGCGCGGACAGCCTTGATGAAGTCGGGATGCCGCAGCGCCTCGACATAACCGGCCCGCTGCAGGGCGAACTCCTTCTCGTCCATCGACAGCGAGATGTCGACCGCCAGCACCAGCTCGACGTCGACGGCGAGCTCATCCGGCGGCGAGGCGGCCGGGGCAGCCTGGGCGCAGGCAAGACAGGCAAGCAGGCGCAGAGCATCAAGCATGGCCGTCGCCAGGGTTGTTTCTCCCGAGGAGCTTCCCTCGCGATCACGGCAAAATAAAGCTTTGCCTCCCTCGCCCGGATATCAACTCATTTCTTGCGACGAGCGGCGGCTGGCGGCGGTTCGATCGCGCCGGCCCTGACGCGGGCGGGCTTCAGGGCTGGCGCACCGGAATCCTTGACGATCGTCAACGCGCGCGGGAAGAAGTGGTTGTTGTGCTGGCCGCGCCCGATGTTGAGGATCGCTGTCCCCGGCAAACGCTTCTCGAGCATCGACAGCACGCGTCTTAGCGATGGGCCGTCGAACGCATCCAGCGCCTCATCGATGATCACCCATTTCGGCTGCCGCAACGCGAGCCTGGCGAAGGCCAGCGAGCGTTGTTCGTCATCGCCCAACTCATGGTCCCAACGCCCGGCGCGGTCGAGCGACGAGGATAGCCGTCCCAGACCGACCTCGGCCAGCACCGCCGAAATGTCGGCATCGTTCGCCGGCGCGGGCCCGTTCGGGTGATCGAGGACCTCGCGCAACGTGCCGACCGGAAAATAAGGCACGCGCGGCACGAATATGGGGGTTTCTTCCGCCGGCAGGCCGATCCGGCCGCTTCCCCATGGCCACAGGCCGGCAATGGCACGAAAGAACAGCGTCTTGCCCGCACCGGGGTCGCCGGTGATCATCACGCGCTCGCCGGGGCGGATTTCGACATGCGGGTCGGCGAGTCTGGTGCAACCCTCCGGCGAGGCCACTTCGAGCTTCTCGAAAGTCAGGCTGCCATTGACGTTTTGGCCGAAGGCGATGCGCTTTTCGGTGTCATGCAGCGCATCGGTTTCATCGAGCGCGATGCGGAAATCGGCCACGCGCATCAGCGTGGCGCGCCAATCGGCGATACTGCCGATGTTGTTGATGAACCAGCGCAAGGAGGAGTGGACCTGGTTGAAGGCGCCGACCGCCATCATCAGCCCGCCAAAGCTGATATCACCTGAGAAATAGACCGGCGAAGCGACCAGTATGGGCGCCACGACGGTGATCCAGCCATAGGTGTCGGTCACCCAGGACAGGTTGATCTGGGCGGTGTAGATGCGCCGCATGGCGCCCAGCACCGTGCCGAGATCGAGTTCGAGCCGCCGCCTGGCGTCGGCCTCGCCATGATACAACGCAATGGCATCGACATTCTCGTTGACGCGCACCATCGAGGAGCGCAGCTCGGCTTCGCGTGTATAGCGGTCGCTGTTCAGGCGGATGAGCGGGCGCCCGACTAGCCAGCTCAGCCAGGAGGCGATGCCGGCGTAAAGGATGGCGGCCCAGACCATGTAGCCCGGTATGGCCAGCGAGGTCCCGCCGATGTGGAACACGAAGCCCGAGGACAGCTCCCACAGCACCCCGACGAAGGACACCAGCAGGATGCACGACTGCAGCAGGCCGACGCCGAGATCGGTTGACAGGTCGGACAGATGCGCGGCGTCCTGCTGCATGCGCTGGTCGGGATTGACGCCGATGGCGCCGGCATTGGCCAACCGGAAGGCGCGCGCCGGCCGCATCCACTGATCGATCAGATCCAGCGTCAGCGCCTCGCGCAGTTTGAGCCTGATCATCTGGTTGAGCCAGGTCTGGCCGATATTGAGCACCAGCAGCCCGCCGGCGATCATCGCGAAGACGAGGAGCTGGTGCAGGAAGGCCGCCATGTCGCGGCGCGCAAGCGCATCGTAGAAAGGCTGGTTCCAGCGGTTGAGCAGAACCTGGCCGATCGACGTTGCGATGATCACGGCCATGATGCCGACCGATGTCCACTGCAACCATTTGCGAACCGGCGATCCCGCCAGCGCCCGCCGGATCGTCATCACCTGATCGCGCAGGCTGCTGGCTTCGACCGCCACGGCAACCGGCTGAACGGCGGCGGCATTGTCCGGTTGATCAGCCATGGCCGAGGTCCTTGCGTCAGTGCTGAAACCGGATGGAGAAACTTGACAGGCGTTCGTATGGGCTGCCGGATGGGCTGTCGGTCCGCTTGCGACAGATAGGCAGGGAAACGACGTCAGGCACGCTTGCCGCGATCACGAAGCCGTCACTTGCGCAGCCGACGGCTTGGCATCGGCTTTGTGACGGCCAAGCCGGGTGGCGCCATGTGGCGACAGCACCGGCACGAAGACGCGGCGCGATGCGCGCTGCGCCACCGGCACGCCTTGATAGAGCCGTTTCTGCGCCTCGACGACGATGACGCCGGAAAAGATCGGCCACAGCCGCCGGCCGGCGCGCTCCAGCACATTGTGGAAGCGCATCATGAAACGGCGCCTCGACGGCGGAAAGAACAGCGCATCGGACCAGGCGGCGGGCGTAAAATTCGCCTCGCGCAGCAATTCGGTGAGCTGGCCGCGCGAAAAGGGCCGGCCATTGCCGAATGGGGTGTGCTCGAAGCGCGCCCAGACACCGCGCCGGTTGGGCACGACGATGACCACCCGGCCAGCCGGCGACAGCACGCGCCAGATCTCGTTCAGCGTCTCACGCGGGTTCTCGACATGTTCGAGCGAATGGACGAGCAGCATGCGGTCGATGCAGGAATCGACCAGCGGCAGTTCCTCGTCGAAGACCAGTGCCGTCGCCGTTGGCCCTGTCGCCGGCCACACCACCGCGCCTTGCGTCGCCGGCATGAAAGCAAAGACCCGCTCGGCATCGGTGCCGAACCGCTCCAGCCACGGCAAGGTGTAGCCCAGACCAACCAGCCGCTCGTTGGGCACGACCGCCCATATCGACGACAACGCCATGGTGATCGAACGCTCGGCGAAACGGCCGAGTGTTGTCGAATAGAAGGAGCGAAGATCGACGATGTCGGAATGCATGGCAGGGATGTAGCCGCGATATCGGCGGGTTTCAACAACAGGCCGCGACGACCTGGCATTCCGGGAATGTCACTAGACATTGCGGGACGTCGTTCAACGTCCCGGAATGTTGCTCAACATCCAGGATGTCTTCAACATCCAGGATGACATCCACGCGCCGGCGCCCTATGTCTGCGGCCATAAACGGAGAGATGCGATGCCGGTCGAAATCGAACAGTTCATGTGCCGCAGCGACAATTTCGGCGTGCTGGTGCATGATCCCAAAAGCGGCCAGACCGCGATCATCGACGCGCCCGAGGAAGCGCCTATCCTGGCCGCGATAAAGCGCACCGGCTGGACGCCGACGATGATCCTGACCACGCATCATCACATGGATCACGTCGAGGCCAATCTGGCGCTGAAAGAGCGCTTCAAGCTGCGCATCATTGGCCCGGAAGCGGAAAAGGCCAAGATCCCCGGCATCGACGAGACCGTCGAAGACGGATCGGTCCTCCATCTTGGCGATGAAAAGATCGAAGTCATCGCCACGCCCGGCCACACCGCCGGCCACGTTTCCTACTATTTGCCGGCTTCGGGTGTGGCGTTCACCGCCGACACGCTGTTTGCGCTGGGTTGCGGACGGCTGTTCGAATGCAAGCCGCCGGTGATGTACGATTCGCTGAAGAAGCTGGCCGCGCTTCCGGCCGAAACGGTTATTTATTGCGGTCATGAATACACGCTCGCCAACGCCCGTTTCGCGCTGACCGTCGACCCGACGAATTCGGCATTGAAGGAACGCGCCGCCAAGATCGAAAAGCTGCGCGCCGACAATAAGCCGACGCTGCCGACGACGATCGGCGAGGAACTGTCGACCAATCCCTTCCTGCGCTGGCACGATCCGGCGATCCGCAAGCATCTGGGGCTGGAGAAAGCTTCGGACGCCGAGGTCTTTGCCGAAATCCGCAAGCGCAAGGACAATTTCTAGGCCCGGTGGTATCGTCGCCATGACCAGCTCCGCAGAAATTATCGCGACGCTCGGGCTGAAGCCGCATCCGGAAGGCGGCTGGTATGCCGAGACCTTTCGCGATGGCACCGGCGGCGCGCGTGGCCATTCGACCGCCATTTATTTCCTGCTTGAGGAGCATCAGGTTTCGGCCTGGCACCGGGTCAAGGACGCCGCCGAGGTCTGGCATTTCCATGCCGGCGCCCCGCTGGCGCTGGCGATGTGGGAAGAAGGCAGCACCGTTGTGGAACAGGTGCTCGGCATCGATCTCGCAGCCGGTGAGCGGCCGCAGATCGTCGTGCCGGCGAGCTGGTGGCAATCGGCGCGCAGCCTGGGCGAATGGACGCTGGTCGGCTGCACCGTCGCGCCGGGCTTCGAGTTTGCAGCCTTTGAACTGGCGGCGCCCGGCTGGCAGCCTGGACAATCCTAACTTGGCAAGAACCCTAATTTAGCAGGAAGCCTAGCGTGGTCGCGAACTGGGCGGCGTAGTACAGCGCCCAGACGGCGAAGCGCATCCAGGCGCGGTGGGGCGAGATGGCGGCGACAAGGAATTTCTCCGTGGCGAGCAGCCCGTCCGATACCATGAACAGCACGGCGCCACCGATCACCCACATATTGCTGGTTGTCAGCGCCGAGATGCCCATTGCCAGGATCGCCGCGATATACACGGTGATCGGGATACGCAGGCTGGGACCGACACGACGCCACAGCGCCGCCAGCACGATGACCACGAACACCGCCATGGCGAGCGCGATCGCTCCGCGCCACGGCTCGGCGCCAAGCACTCCCAACCCGCCACCACTGCGCAGGAACAGCGCGACATAGACGATGTGAGCGACAAGAAAACTGGCCAGCCCGCCGAGAAAGGCCTTTTCGCCGTCGCGTGACAGGAAGGCGTCGCCAACGGCGCTGAGTGCGAGCGCGGCGACCAGCAGCAGCGGGCCGCCTTGCAGCGCCGCCAGCACGGCGAGCATCGCCACGGCGAGCGTCTTTGCGGCCGAGCGGGCCAGCGTTGGCGGCATGCCAAGCGTGAAGGCATAGATCACCGCCGCCGCCAGCGAAAAAATCAGTGTCGCATTGGCATTGGCGTCGATGCCGCCCGCAAACGGCATCGTCATGCCTTGGCTCCGCCTTCGGATGCCTGGGCTCCGCCTTCGGATGCCCCGGCTCTGTTTTCGGATGCCGCGGCTCCGCTCTCGACCGCAGCCGGCTTGCGCAGGAACAGGGATTTTGCGGCGAGCACCGCACCGCCGGTGATGAGCACGCAGGCGGCGAGGATGCGCAGCGACGGCTCGGCGACGCCGGCCGCGATCAGCACCAGCGTCGACAACAGCGGTGCGGCATAGCTTGCGGCACCCAACACCTGGATGTTGCCGCGCTTGACGCCGATGTCCCAGGCATAGAAGGCAGCGCCGACCGGCATCAGGCCAAGGCCAAGCACCGCCAGCCACTGGCCGGCGCCGACGGGCAGAACGGTCTGTTCCAGCGCCAGGTGGCAGGCGAGCGACAGCACCGCGGTGGCAGCACAGAACCAGGTGACGATGCTGGTCGGCACCGACGGGAAGCGCCGCGACAACAACGAATAGGACGACCACAGCACGGCGCAGACGGCAGCCATGGCATAGCCGAAGACGTAACGGGCGTCGAAGGCCAGCCCGCCACCCTTGGTGACGATCAGCACGGTGCCGGCAAGGCCGAGCAGCGCGCCGACGATATGGTTCCAGGCAAGTTTTTCGCCCGGCATCAACGCCGAGCCGAGCACGATCAGCAGCGGCCACAGATAAGCGATCAGGCTCGCCTCCACCGCCGGCGCATTGCGCAGCGCGGTGAAATAGAAAAAGTGGTAGCCGAACAGGCCGGCAATGCCGATCAGCCACACCTGCGGCGGTATCTTCTGGCTCTTGTCGGGTGCCGGCATGAACAGCCGCGCGACCAGCCCAACGCCGGTGCCGATCGAGAAGGTGATCGCCGACAAGAGGAACGGCGGCACCTGGCCCGACGCATCGGTGAGCAGTGCGAGCAGCGCCCACATGGCGACCGCCGAAAAGCCGATCAGTGTTGCGCGCCCCATTCTGTCTCCAGTGGCGCGCCAATTCTGCGCCTGGCTATTGTACGGCTTCGAAACGCCCGGCGCTGATGGTCAAGGTGCCGATCTGCGTGCCCACCGTGGCATGGATCGGCGCATATACGCCGGTTTGGCCGAGCGGTGCAAACGTCACCATCATGCGGCTTTTGTTCTTGAGATAGTTGAGCGCCTTGCGGCCCTTGCGATAACCCGCCACCGGCTCGAAGCCCATCTGGCAGGTGACGGTGTCGCCCTTGTAGCCCGGGACCGAGATCGTGCCTTTCGACGCGTAGGTCAACGTCAGGTCGGCACGCATCTCGCCGTCATAGAACTTCACCGTGCGGCCGCAGACCTGGTCGAGACTGTCGGCATGAATGACGGTGGCGGCCATAGGATCGAGCACCGACGCCAAATCGCCGGCACCGAGCGGCACCCAGTTCTTGGGGTCGCGTTTGCCCGGTGCCGGTACGACCTTCGTCGAGGTGACCCTGCCATTGGCAAAGCGGATATCGACCACCGATGCCTTCTTGCCGGAGGTGTAATCGGCGCGGAATGCCTGCGGCACCATCTTCTTGCCCGCAATCGTGCCTTTGGACGAGATGGTGCCGCGCGTGTCGTCGAACAGCTTGGCGAGACCGGCCGCGGTGACACTGCCTTGGATCGCGTAGGCGCCGTTCTCATAGCTGCTGGAAAACGTTGATCTCGCTATCGAAAGACCAAGGAACGACACCGTGTATTCGCCCTTGAACGACTGCGGCGAGGCAGCAGACGCGGCGGACGGCAAGGCTATGGCAAGCATGGCGGCAAGGGCATGTGGCGAACGAAGCATGGCGGGATCGGGTCCTTGATTTTCGGCCGGAGGCGGGCAACTCCGGTCTGGCATGTCCCTATGGAACCGCTTATAGGATGAATTCCGGCCTTAATATGAAAATGCCGGGCGCGCCGTGGGCAAGCCGGAGCTTGACGCCTCGGCGAAATGCAACTATGGAACGCCAACTTTTTCCATAAGGCCGCCTGACCAGAACCGCGCGCCACCCGGCGTGGGCTTGAGTGTTTGGCAGACCCGAGAACTGAAGGTTAGAACCATGTCCCGCACCTGCGAACTCACTGCCAAGGCAGTCATGTCCGGCAACAATGTGAGCCACGCCAACAACAAGACCAAGCGCCGCTTCCTGCCGAACCTCGTCAATGTGACGCTGATTTCGGAAGCGCTGAACCAGAACGTGCGTCTTCGCATTTCGGCCAACGCGCTGCGTTCGGTCGAACATCGCGGCGGCCTCGACGCCTTCCTGGCCAAGGCCGACGTCAAGGAATTGTCGCAGCGCGCCCGTTTGCTGAAAAAGCAGATCGCCAAGAAGACCGCCGAGCAGGCTGCCGCTTAAAACAGTTCAAAGGCGGGGGACGACCGCCCTGGCCGACCTCTTGTTGGCCTCTGGCCAACATCTTGTTGGCCTGAGCATCGGATCGAAGCCGCAAGGTTTTGGCAATCCGGTGCCCACATACGAAGGCAAGCATCGCCCGCATGGGCATGGTGCTTGGCTGGTTCCATTACCCAGGATAAAAAAATGACTTCCTTCTCGCGGTATTTGCCATTCGTGGCCGCCATGGCGCTTGTCGTCGTGGCATCGAACATTCTCGTGCAATTCCCGATGCAGGGCCAGATCGGCGGCCTCTCGCTGGCCGACGTGCTGACCTGGGGCGCCTTCACCTATCCTTTCTCGTTCCTGGTCACCGACCTCGCCAACCGCCGCTACGGACCCACTGTGGCGCGCCGGATCGTCTTTGTCGGCTTCATGACGGCGGTGATCTGCTCGATCCTTGTACCGCCCTTCCTGTTCCGCCATGGCCTGATCGAATTCGAGACCGCCGCCGACCGGCTGGTGCGTATCGCGGCCGCGTCCGGAGCGGCGTTCCTAAGCGCGCAACTGCTCGATGTCACCGTCTTCAACCGGCTGCGCCGGCAGAGTTGGTGGCGCGCGCCTATCATCGGCACGCTGGTCGGGTCGGTGTTCGACACCGCCGTGTTCTTCACCGTCGCTTTCTCGGCTGCCTTTGCCTTCGCCGGACCAAACGACGGCTTTGCGTTGGAAAGCGCACCTTTGATGGGCGTCTTCCATGTCGAGGCGATGCGCTGGATTTCCTGGGCGCTTGGCGATCTCTCGGTGAAACTGATCATCGCCGTCGTGGCGTTGATCCCCTACCGTCTGCTCGCCGCCCGCTGGAGCCAGCCGGCGGTTGCGGCTTAAGCCATGATCCCGAAAAGTGGGACCCGGTTTTCGGAAAAGATCATGGTCGGACAAAGATCATGATCCCGTGGGTCCAGCTCGATTCGGCGAAGACCCCGGATGGCGCACAAGAACTTCGCCTCAAGCGGCGCGGCACCGAATTCTCGATCATGCTGGGCACCAACGAGCTGATGAACAGCCGCCTCAGCGGTTCCGAGGAAGCGCTGGCAAAACTGTCCTGCGAGCGGATTGCCGGCCATAGCCGGCCCACAATCCTGATCGGTGGGCTTGGCATGGGTTTTACCTTGCGCGCCGCACTCACAGAATTGGCCAATGATGCCGGAATCGTCGTCGCCGAACTGGTGCCGGCCGTCGTTGCCTGGGCGCGTGGCCCGATGGCCGAAATCTTTGGCGGCTGTCTCGACGATCCGCGCGTCACCATCCGGGAGACCGATGTCGGGCAGCTGATACGGTCTGAGCCCGCAGCCTGGGACGCCATCCTGCTCGATGTCGACAATGGCCCGGAAGGCATCGTCCACAAATCCAACGACGCACTTTACAGCGTGCAAGGCCTCGCAGCCGCACGCAGCGCCCTGAAACCCGGCGGCGTGCTGGCAGTGTGGTCGCAAGGCCCAGACAGCGGCTTCACGCGGCGGCTGAAGCAGGCAGGCTTCGGGGTCGAAGAGGTCAGTACGCGCGCCAACGGCAAGCGTGGCGCCCGCCATGTCATCTGGATCGCCACCAGGACGTAAAGCCGGCGGGCTCAATCCTGGTGGAGAATGAATTCCAGATAGAGGTTGCGCTGCAGGATCGAGTGGTTGTCGTCGGAGATCAGCGACACCATCAGCGCGCCGTCGTCGCGGACCCAGACGTCGAGCCCTTCCATATTGTCGATCTGGTAGCCCATGTCGGCCTCCAGCAGCACCGGCCCGTCGGCGATCGCGCCCTTCTCGACGCTCTCGCCATAGATGCGCCGCAGCCGCATCTTGACGCCGCTGGCCATCGAGAAACTGCGCTCCAGAAGCAATAGGTCGCCGTCCGGCAGGAAGGCCCCGTCGGTGATGTCGAAATCGCCATTGCGCTTGACGGTAAAGACGCCCTTGTGCGGTCCTTCGATGATGGCGGCATAGATGTTGCCGGCCTTGTCCAGGCTCTTCTCGGAGACCACGACCAGGCCGCCCTCATGCTGGCCGTTGGCATTGGCGTGGGTGACGGTCTCGAAGCCGCGATTCTGGCGCAGCTCGCGGGCCGGAACGGCGAAATCAAGCGGCTTGAAGGGTGCCTTCATGTCGTTGGGGTCGATCTTGAACTGGGCGACGCGGTGGCTGCGCTCGAAGCCGACGGTGGCGATGCCGTTCTTGACCGCGAGACCTTCCGCATCGACCTCCCATTTCCTGTCGATCGGCCGGCCGGTCTGGTCGACCATCTGCTGCATGCGGAAATTCTGGATGCCGGAGGGTCGCTTTTCCGCGTCGCGGACCACCGTGCCGAAGAACCAGAAGCCGGTGTCGGCAACGCCGATGAAGTCACCGCCGGCTTTCAGGAAGCGGAAGGCCGACAGCGCGCCGAAATCGCGTGTCGGCGAGGTCATCTCCAGCCCGCCGACGAATTCGAACGGGCCGAACTGCTTGCCGGCACGGCCAATGTGGAATTCGGTGATCGGGCGGGCCGAGATTTCGACCGGTTCGACAGAACCAGAGTCGGCCGAACCGGCTGCCGCCGAAGCCACGCCGGAAAGCAGGGCGACGGCGGCGAAAAGCGTCTGCTGAAAGCCGCCGCGCCTGGAAATCATCCGGCGCGCCGCATACCACCGCCGCGTCGCGTATCCTTCGCGCTTTCCTCGGCGAACAGCGAAGCCAGCTGCTCGGTCATGGCGCCGGCCAGTTCCTCGGCATCGACGATGGTGACAGCGCGGCGGTAGTAGCGCGTGACGTCGTGGCCGATGCCGATGGCCAGCAGTTCCACCGGCGAACGCGTCTCGATCAGCTCGATGACGGCGCGCAGATGGCGCTCGAGATAATTGCCCGGATTCACCGACAGCGTCGAATCGTCGACCGGCGCGCCGTCCGAGATCATCATCAGGATCTTGCGCTGCTCGGGCCGGGCGATCAGCCGGTTGTGCGCCCACAGCAGCGCCTCGCCGTCGATATTTTCCTTGAGCAGGCCTTCGCGCATCATCAGGCCGAGATTGCGCCGTGCCCGCCGCCACGGATGGTCGGCGGACTTGTAGATGATGTGGCGCAGATCGTTGAGCCGGCCAGGATTCGGCGGCTTGCCGTCCTTCAGCCATTTCTCGCGCGCCTGCCCGCCCTTCCAGGCCCGCGTGGTGAAACCGAGGATCTCGACCGAGACGCCGCAACGCTCCAGCGTGCGGGCCAATATGTCGGCGCAGGTTGCCGCGACCGTGATCGGCCGGCCGCGCATCGAGCCGGAATTGTCGAGCACCAGCGTCACCACCGTGTCGCGAAATTTGGTGTCGCGCTCCTGCTTGAACGACAGCGGCTGCATCGGGTCGATGACGACCCGCACCAGCCTTGCCGGGTCGAGGTAACCTTCTTCCAGGTCGAAATCCCAGGAGCGGTTCTGTTGTGCCATCAGGCGACGCTGCAGCCGGTTGGCCAACCGCCCGACGACGCCGGACAGATTGGCCAGCTGCTTGTCGAGGAAGGCGCGCAGCCGGTCGAGCTCTTCTTCTTCGCACAGCTCCTCGGCGCCGACCGTCTCGTCGAAAGCCGTGGTGAAGACCTTGTAGTCGATCTCCTTCGGCAGATTGGTGAAGGGATTGTCGTTGCGGCGCGCCTCGCCGGGCGTTTCGGCATCGGCGTCGTCATCGTCGGACAGGTCGTCCGCGGTGGCGTCGGAGGCTTCGGTCTCGGCCGACTGTTCGTCATCGGCCGAAGCTTCGGCGTCCTCGGACTGCGACTGCTCGGAGCCGGAATCCTCTTCGCCGCCCTCCTCGCTCTGCTCCTCGCCTTGCGGCTGGTTGTCGTCATTGTCCTCGGAATCTTCCGTCTCCTGGTCGTCGCCGAGCTCCTCGGCCATTTCCATGGAGGCGAGCATCTCGCGCACGACCCGGGCGAACGCCTGCTGGTCGCCGAGCTTGGCCGACAACCCGTCGAGATCGGCCTTGGCCTTTTCCTCGACCCAAGGGCGCCAGAGTTCGACCAGCCGCTCGCCGCTTTTCGGGATCGGACGGCCGGTGAGCTTCTCTCGCACCATCAGGGCGAGTGCTTCCTCGATCGGCGCGTCGGCCTTGTCCTTGACGTCGACGAGATTGGCCTTGGCGTATTTGTCCTCCAGCATCGAGCCGATATTGTCGGCGACGCCTTGCATGGCGCGTGAGCCTATCGCCTCGACGCGAGCCTGTTCGACCGCGTCATAGATGGCGCGGGCCGCCTTGCCTTCCGGCGCCAGCTTGGTGTGGATGCGCACATCGTGGCAGGCGCGCTTCAGCGCCATGGAATCGCCGAGGCCTCGGGTGATCGCGATATCGGTCTTCGACGCCTTCTTCGGCAATTCTGGCAGACGCGCACGGCTGCCGGCGAGCGCCGGCCGGTCCTTGGCGAAGCCGACCTCCAGCTCCTTGTCGCCGGCGATGGCGCGCATGCAGACGGTGACGGCGCGCTTGAAGCTGTCGGCTTCAGAACCCGTCTTCGACTTGTTGCGCGCGTTGTCGCCCGGACCCGCCATCGAGACTCTGCTTAGCCCAGCACCACGTTGGCGGCGCTCTCGGGCAGATCCTCGCCAAAGGCGCGCTGGTAGAACTCGGCCACCACCGAGCGTTCCAGTTCATCGCACTTGTTGAGGAAGGTCAGCCGGAACGCCATGCCGATATTGCCGAATATCTCGGCATTCTCGGCCCAGGTGATCACGGTGCGCGGGCTCATCACGGTCGACAGATCGCCGTTGATGAAGGCCGAACGCGTCATGTCGGCGACGCGCACCATCTTGTTGACGATGTCCTTGCCCTTGCTGTCGCGATAGTGCTTGGCCTTGGCCAGCACGATGGCGACTTCGTTGTCGTGCGGCAAATAGTTCAGCGTGGTGACGATCGACCAGCGGTCCATCTGCGCCTGGTTGATCTGCTGGGTGCCGTGATAGAGGCCAGTGGTGTCGCCGAGGCCGACCGTGTTGGCGGTCGAGAACAACCGGAAGGCCGGATGCGGGCGGATGACCCGGCTCTGGTCGAGCAGCGTCAGCCGGCCCGACGATTCCAGCACGCGCTGGATGACGAACATCACATCCGGACGGCCGGCGTCGTACTCGTCGAAGCACAGCGCGACATTGTGCTGGTAGGCCCAGGGCAGGATGCCGTCGCGGAATTCGGTGATCTGCAGGCCGTCCTTGACCACGATCGCGTCCTTGCCGACGAGATCGATACGGCTGACATGGCTGTCGAGGTTGACGCGCACGCAGGGCCAGTTAAGGCGGGCGGCAACCTGTTCGATATGGGTCGACTTGCCGGTGCCGTGATAGCCCGACACCATGACGCGGCGGTTGTAGGCAAAGCCCGCAAGGATCGCCATCGTCGTGTTCTTGTCGAAGAGATAGTCCGGGTCTATGTCGGGCACATGCTCCGATGTCACCGAATAGGCCGGCACCACCATCTTGGACTCGAAGCCGAATTTCTCCTTCACCGACACCGTCGTGTCGGGCAGGTTGGCGATGTCACGATCGACCTTGTTCATATCTCTCAACGTCTCCACGGGCGAAACGTCTGATTTCGCCGGCAATCGATTTTGTCCGGGGGCGGTCTTAGAGCCTTTTCCAACCTTATGAAAGTTGGAAAACGACACGAACCGTATGGCCGCTCAGCACAGGCCCGCCTGTTTGAGCACGCGATAGGCCTGCAGCACATCGCGGAACCGGTCTTCCGAACCTCTGTCGCCACCATTCGCATCCGGATGGTGCTGTTTCACCAGTTCCTTATAGCGCGCCTTGATCTCCTTGCCAGTCGCCTTTGTATCAAGGCCAAGAGTTTCCAGCGCCTTGGCCTCAAGCGGCTTGGCCTTGCGCTCGCGCGCCTCGCGCGGATCCTTCGGTCCCTTGAACAGGTCGAACGGGTCGCGCATGCGGTTATAATAGCCGGCCCGGCCGGAACGCATCTGGGCCATATCGGGCGACGACCGCGTCGAGGCCCCGTTGGCGCCCATCTTCCAGGTCGGCCGGTGCCCGGTCATGGCTTCCTTCTGGAAGCGCGCGACCTCGGTGTCCGGCACGCCGGAAAAGTAGTTGAAGCCCTTGTTGTACTCGCGCACATGATCGAAGCAGAAATGGAAATACTCGCCCTCCTTCATGCGCCCGACCGGCGCACGATGGGTGCCCGCTTCCTTGCAGCCGTCCCACTGGCAGATCGGCGAGTGCGACTTCAGCTCCGCGTCCTTGTCGGGGCGGACGCGAATCTTCTCGAAATATTTGGGGTACGGCTTCATCTTACCCATTTATGGGGCGTTCGCAGATGCGAAACAAGAATTGACATTTTCGCGATCATCGCCCTAACCGCTGAATCGCGGCATAAAGCAGGCGAATGGCGAATTTTGTTGCACGGCGGCGGCCCCTCGCGAAACCGATTTTCGGTTTCCAGGCCGAGACGCCAGCGATATTTGGTGAAGGGAGATGGCGATGTCCATACAGGCGACCATGGAAGACAAGCTCAATAAGGCATTTTCGCCGGACAGGCTGGTTATCATCAACGAGAGCCATCTCCATGCCGGCCACCACCATCACGGCTCCGACCATCACGGCACTTACGACGGCACCGGCGAGACGCATTTTCGCGTCCGCGTCGTCGCTTCCGCCTTTGCCGGCATGAGCCGCATCGATCGTCACCGCGCCGTCAATGAACTGCTTGCCGACGAATTGAAGGCCGGCGTGCACGCGCTGGCGATCGAACCGGCGGCTCCCGGCGAAAAGACCCGCTGGTAGCTCGGTTCCGCCGATCGTGTTTCGCCGCGCTCAGAGCACCGCTTCGATGAGGAACGGCCCGCGCCGTGACAGCGCGCTGTCCAGCAGCGCCTCGAAGCGCTCGCACGTATCGGCGCGAGCCGGCCTCCACGCCCATGCCGTTGGCCAGCGACACCCAGTCCAGTGACGGATGGTCGAGGTCGAGCATGCGCCTGGCGTTCTCGCCGATGGCGCCGACGCCTACATTCTTCATCTCGCCGTGCAGGATCGCATAGGTGCGGTTGGAAAACACGATCGTCACCACGTCGAGCTTTTCCCGCGCCTGCGTCCACAATCCTTGCACCGTGTACATGCCGCTGCCGTCGGCTTCGAGATTGATCACCTTGCGGTCCGGACAGGCGATTGCAGCCCCGGTCGCCATCGGGATGCCGCCGCCGACCGATCCGCCCGTGCCCATCATGTAGTCGTGCGGCGCTGCAAAGGCCGACAGCGCGAAGAAACGCCTGGCCGAGGTGACCGCTTCATCGCAAATGATCGCATCGGCCGGCAGTTTGCGCGCCACCGACAGCGCGATCGCATCTTCCGTCAGCTTGCCGCTCGGCGTTGCCTCGTCGGGAAAAGCGGCCGCGAGCACCTGTCGTTGCGGCGGCTTGATGCCAAGTTCGTCGCGAAGCGCCTCCAGCGCCGCATGCAGATCGTCGCCATGGGCGGCCAGTGTCAGCACCTCGCAGCCTTCCCGAACGAGCCGTCCCGGTTTTCCCGGATAGGCGAAGAAGGCAACCGGCTCCTTCGCGCCGACCAGGATCAGAACATCGACATCCCTGAGCACAGCCATCGCCGCGTCGACCGGATAGGGAATGCGGGTCGGCGCGACACGCCCGCGCCCGCGTTGCATCCGTGCGATCAGAACCTCGCCGAACAGCCGGACGTCGCTGCCCGTCGAGATTTGCCCGGCGATGGCGAGCGCATCGGCGCGTGCGGCCTTTCCGCGAACGATCATTCCGGCCCGGCCCGGAGCGGCACGGATCGCCGCGGCGATCTTGCGCACGGCATCCATATCCACCGCCGGCGCTGGCACCAGCTTCACCTTGCCGACCGAAACCGCGTCGACTTCGCCCCAGGCGGCATCCGCCGGCAGGATCATCGTCGCGACGCCGGGTGGTGTCAGCGAGGCGCGAAAGGCTGCTTCAGCTGCCAGCGCGATATCGGCCGGGCCCTTGACGCGGCCGACCCAGTTGGACATCGGCGCCGCAAGGCTTTCGATATCGCTGGTGAGCGGGGCATCGAGCGGCAGATGGTAAGAGGCGTGGTCGCCGACGATGTTGATCATCGGGCTGAAGGCACGCCGGGCATTGTGCATGTTGGCGAGACCGTTGGCCAGGCCGGGACCGGTATGCAGCAGCGTCGCGGCAGGCCGATCGGTCATCCGCGCATAGCCATCGGCGGCCCCGGTCACCACCCCCTCGAACAGCCCGAGCACGCAACGCATCTGCGGCTTGCGGTCAAGTGCTGCAACGAAGTGCATTTCGGAGGTGCCGGGATTGGCGAAGCAGACCGTCACATCGTTGGCCAGAAGCACGTCACACAGGACATCGGCACCGTTCATGCAATTCCCTCCCGCTCACGATCGAAGAGCACTTGCACCCGGGCGCGCCCGCACAGCAATGTCCCGCCGCCACTTTTGATCTGATCCAGTGCCGTAAAGATCAGCCAACCGTCGATTTTAGGAATGCCAGCGCGGCCGCGGTCAGCGCGTCGCCGTCCTCGCCGAAATTGCGATTGATCGACATATGCGTGTAGGCGCTGCCGTCGAACAGCGTAACCTTGGTGCCCGTCGCGCGCAGGCGCTCGGCAAAGGCCTTGGAGTCCTCGCCGCGGCCAGGGGCGCGCGAATAGGCAATGAAAGTCCGCGGGTGCCTGCGGCCGTCGACATGGCTGGCCGGCGACAGTGCCGCCCATTGCGCGGGATCGGAAAAGACGCGGGCATAGGCCCGCACCATGCCGCCCTTCTTGGCAAGTGCTGCAAGATCATAGGCCCTGGTGTCGTCGAGAATGAGCGCAGCTATGCCGGGCAACTCGCCGCGCATGCCGGTCAGCGCAATCAGATGGCAGCCGGCCGAATGGCCCATGCCGACGATGCGGTTGGGATCGCCGCCATGCCGGGCGATGTTGGCCCTGATGTAGGCGTAGGCCTTTTCGACGTCACCGGCCTGGGTGGCGACATCGGCCTGCGGCAACATGCGGTAATCGATGGAGACGAAGCAGAAGCCGTTGGCGAGCAGGAAGGCCGGTTTGGCGTCGACCTGACTGCGTTTGCCAAACTGCCAGGTGCCGCCATGAACGAAAAACACGACCGGCAGGCCCGTTGCACCATCGGGCGCATAGATGTCGAGCTTGGCCGGCCCGTAGTCTAAGGTTTTTGGCCTGGGTCGGCGTGTTTCCGACGCGGCCGATGCTTCCAACGGCAGCATCGCCGCCACCGAGGCCATGATCAGGCTTCGTCGATCGATCATCACTGTCTCCTGAGGAGGCAAGACTGCACGCGGCGGCCCCAGCCGTCCAGTCGAAGATTCGCAACACACCCGCTACCCGCGCTGAATGCCGCTCCGCACCGAGCGCCTTGATCCCGGAGTGGCCTCAAATCCTTATGATCGCAGCCACCTCTTCACATGAAGGGAACAAACGGCACCCCCCGACAGTTGAATGCGAGGTGAGCCGAATGGAAGCCACAGCGGCTCCGAGGGCAAAAGCATCATGCGAGAGAACCAGTCTGACGTCTTCGATCTGTTTTCGGAAATTTACACCAACGCGGCGCAGGAAGAGATCAGCATCCAGCAGTATCTCCTTGCCTGCCGCGAGGACAAGTCGATGTATGCCTCGGCGCCTGAACGGATGGTCGAGGCGATCGGCGAGCCGAACCTGGTCGACACCAGCAAGGATGAGCGGCTCGGCCGCATTTTCTCCAACCGGACCCTGAAAGTGTACCCCTCCTTTGCCGATTTCTATGGCATGGAGGACACAATCGAGCGCATCGCCGGCTATTTTCGCTATGCGTCGCAGGGGCTCGAGGAGCGCAAGCAAATCCTCTATTTGCTCGGCCCGGTCGGCGGCGGCAAATCCTCCCTTGCCGAGCGGCTGAAGAAGTTGATGGAGCAGCGCCCGATCTACACGCTGAAGGTCGGCAACCAGGTCAGCCCGGTTTTCGAATCGCCGCTTGGTCTTTTCCATCCTGATCGCATGGGCGACCTGCTGGAGGAAAAATACGGCATTGCCCGACGCCGGTTGAATGGGCTCATTTCGCCATGGGCGGCCAAGCGCCTCGATGAACTCTCCGGCGACATTTCCAAGTTCAGCGTCGTCAAGCTGATGCCTTCGCGACTGCGCCAGATCGGCATCGCCAAGACCGAGCCCGGCGACGAGAACAATCAGGACGTTTCGGCCCTGGTTGGCAAGGTGGACATCCGGCAATTGGAAAACTTCAGCCAATCCGATCCGGACGCCTATTCCTATAGCGGCGGACTGAACCGGACCACCCAGGGCCTGCTTGAATTCGTCGAAATGTTCAAGGCGCCGATCAAGGTCCTGCATCCGCTGCTGACCGCCACCCAGGAAGGCAGCTACAACGGCACCGAAAATTTCGGCGCCTTTCCCTACCAGGGGATCATCGTGGCCCATTCCAACGAGTCGGAATGGCTGCAGTTCAAGAACAACAAGAACAATGAGGCTTTTCTCGATCGCATCCTCGTGGTCAAGGTGCCGTATTGCCTGCGGATAACCGAAGAGCGACATATCTACGAGAAGCTGCTGCGGGAGAGCGAATTGGCCGCCAGTCCCTGCGCTCCAGAGGTGCTGGACATCCTCAGCCGGTTTACCGTCTCGACCCGCTTGGCCGAGCACGACAATTCGCCGCTCTACACCAAGATGCGCGCCTATGATGGCGAGAACCTCAAGGAAGTCGACCCCAAGGCCAAGTCGGTTCAGGAATATCGGGATGCCGCTGGCGTCGACGAGGGCATGGCAGGCGTCAGCACGCGCTTTGCCTTCAAGATCCTGTCGCAGACCTTCAACTATGACACCGAAGAGGTGGCCGCCGACCCCGTGCATCTCATGTACATCCTGGAGGAGGCAATCAAGCGCGAACAGTTTCCGAAGGAGACGGAAGCCGCCTATCTGGAGTTCATCAAGTCCGAGCTGGCCGCGCGGTATGCCGAATTCATCGGCCATGAGATCCAGAAAGCCTATCTGGAATCGTACAGCGAGTACGGCCAGAACCTTTTCGACCGCTACATCGCCTACGCCGACGCCTGGATCGAAGACCAGGACTACAAGGATCCTGACACCGGCCAGATCCTCAACCGCGAAGTTTTGGACAACGAGCTTTCGCAGGTCGAAAAACCGGCCGGCATCGCCAATCCCAAGGACTTCCGCAACGAGGTGGTGAAATTCACGCTGCGCGCCCGTGCAAGAAACCATGGCCGCAACCCGGCGTGGACAAGTTACGAAAAGCTGCGGGAAGTCATCGAGAAACGCATGTTCGGCCAGGTCGAGGACCTCCTGCCGGTGATCAGTTTCGGCTCCAAGCAGGACAGCGTCACGGAAAAGCGGCACAATGAATTCGTGCAGCGGATGGTCGAGCGCGGCTACACCGAGCGGCAGGTTCGTCGCCTTGTGGACTGGTACATGCGGGTGAACAGGGCGGGTTAGAGAACCCGGATGGCCATGCCGATCTTCATCGACCGCCGCCTGAACCCGAAAGACAAGAGTCTCGGCAATCGCCAGCGCTTCCTCCGACGCGCGCGCGAGGAATTGAAGCGGAGCATACGCGACCAGATCCGCACCGGCAGGATTGCCGACGCGGATTCCGAGCACGCCGTGCGCATGCCCGAAAGAGGCACAAGCGAGCCGAGCTTCAACAACGCCCGCGACAGCGGCAAGCGCCAGCACATCTTGCCGGGCAACAGGCATTTCTCCGCTGGAGACCTGATCCCCAAGCCCGGCGGAGGCGGCGGGGGAGCATCGTCCCCGGGAAACAAGGCATCCGAGGACGACTTTCGTTTCGTACTGTCGCGCGAGGAAGTGCTCGATCTGTTCTTCGAGGATCTCGAGCTCCCGGACATGGTCAAGCTCAACCTCAAAGAGATCCTTGCCTTCAAGCCGCGCAGGGCTGGCTTCGCCGCCACCGGTTCGCCGACCAACATCAATGTCGGCCGCACGATGCGCAACAGCCACGGCCGCCGCATTGCGCTGAGGCGCCCCAAGCAGGTCGAACTGGATGCGATCCTCGAGGAAATCGCCTCGCTCGAGTCGGCGCCATCCAGCGTCGACGCGCGCCAGCGTATCGCGGCATTGCGCGAAGAGCTTGACCGGCTGGAACGACGCCGCCGCCGGATTGCCTATGTCGATCCGGTCGACATCCGCTTCAACCGCTTCGATTCCCGGCCGGTGCCGAACGCCAATGCCGTCATGTTCTGTCTGATGGACGTGTCCGGGTCCATGGGCGAGCGCGAGAAGGATCTGGCCAAGCGCTTCTTCGTGCTGCTGCACCTGTTCTTGAAACGACGCTACGACCGCATCGAGATTGTCTTCATCCGCCACACGCACCTGGCTCAGGAGGTCGACGAGGAAACATTTTTCTACAACACCCAAAGCGGCGGCACTGTCGTTTCCACCGCGCTGGAGGAAATGCACCGTATTATCGCCAGCCGCTACCCGGCCCACGACTGGAACATCTATGCCGCCCAAGCCTCGGACGGCGACAATTTCGCCGGCGATTCGGAGCGATGCATTTCGCTTCTCAACGGCGAGCTCATGCGGCTGTGCCAATATTTTGCCTATGTCGAGATCATCGACGAGCGTGAAGCCCATATTTTCGGCTCGACCGAAAACGGGACGTCGCTGTGGCGTGCCTATAACGCCATCGACCAGAAATGGCCGAACTTCCAGATGAGCCGCATCGCCACACCCGCCGATATATACCCGGTCTTTCGCCAGCTCTTCGGCAGGCAGCCGGCCTCCCTCAAGAGAGCGTGAGGGTTCCCGATGGCCAGACAAGCGAGCAAATCCAGCCTGCTTTTCTCAGGGTCAGACTGGGATTTCAAAACATTGTCGCGGGCCTATGACGCGATCGAGGCACTTGCGGTCGAAGAGCTTCATCTGGACACCTATCCCGTTCAGATGGAGATCATCTCGTCGCAACAAATGCTCGACGCCTATTCGTCCATCGGCATGCCACTGATGTACCGTCACTGGTCTTTCGGCAAACATTTCCTCCACCAGGATCTGCTCTATCGCAAAGGCGGGCGAGGGCTTGCCTATGAACTGGTCATCAATTCCAATCCCTGCATCGTCTATCTGATGGAGGAAAACACCATGGCCCTACAGGCCTTGGTGACGGCCCATGCAGCGCTCGGGCACAATCATTTCTTCAAGAACAATCAGCTGTTCAAACAGTGGACGGATGCGGGTGCTATCCTCGGCTACCTGGACTTCGCCAAGGGCTACATAGTCCGTTGCGAGGAGCGGCACGGCCTCGCCGCCGTCGAGGCTGTTCTCGATTCCGCTCACGCGCTGATGGATCAGGGCGTGTTTCGCTATCACCGGCCGCCGAGGCTGTCGTCCGAACGGCAGCGCGAAGGAATTCGCGAGCGTCTCGAATACGAGGAGCGCTCCTACAACGACTTGTGGCGTACGCTGCCGCCTTCCCAGCAAGCGACCAACGAAAAGGGCCAAGACCCGGAGCGGAAGAAATCGCTAAACCTGCCTGAGGAAAACCTGCTCTATTTCCTGGAAAAGAACAGCCCGGTCCTGGAGCCCTGGCAGCGTGAGATCATCAGGATCGTTCGTGTCATCGCGCAATATTTTTACCCGCAACGGCAAACACAGGTGATGAACGAGGGCTGCGCCACTTTCGTGCACTATACGCTGATGAACATGCTGTTCGACCGCGGCCAGATCAGCGAAGGCGCCATGCTCGAAATCCTGCGCAATCATTCCAACGTGATCTTCCAGCCGGCCTTCGACGATCAGCGCTTTTCAGGCATCAACCCCTATGCTCTCGGCCTCGACATGATGCAGGACATTCAGCGCATCTCGACCAAACCCACGGCCGAGGACCGCGATTGGTTTCCCGACATCGCCGGCCAGGGCAACTGGCGCGAGGTCCTGCTTGACGCCTGGGCCGATCATCGCGACGAATCGTTTATCCGCCAGTACCTCAGTCCGGCCATGATCCGGAAATGGCGGTTTTTTGTGCTCGGCGACGCTGCCGACCAACCGCATTGTCAGGTCACCTCGATCCACGACGAGCGCGGCTACCGCAAGATACGCGACGCGCTCGCCAACAGTTACGATCTCGGCGCGAACCGGCCGGACATTCAGGTGGTGGATGTCGATCTGCTCGGCGACCGCCATTTGCGGCTGCAGCACAAGGTCAATGACGGCATCCTTCTCGAGGATGCCAGCCGCGACGCCACGCTTCGTCACATTCGCAGGCTTTGGGGCTATGAAGTCAGCCTGGCCGCCATGGATGCCGAGACCGGCGCGACGATCCACGAACGCTCGACCAGCCAGATCGCCGGATGACGTGCCCCGGCCTCCCTGCGCGTATCAGGTGTCGCCGGCTGGCCTGATCCTCAGCCTTGCGATCCGGTTCTTGTCGCGTTTCATGACGACGAAGCGCTTGCCGTGGAACGTAAAAGCCTGCTTCTCCTCGGGGATCGATTGCGTCTCGTGGATGACGAGGCCGGCAATGGTGGTGGCCTCCTCATCCGGCAGGTTCCAGTCGAGAGCCCGGTTGAGGTCACGGATGGGCACCGTGCCGTCGACGACGACGGAGCCGTCGGCCTCCTGCTTGACGCCCTGTATGTCGACATCATGCTCGTCGGCGATCTCGCCGACGATCTCCTCGATAATGTCCTCCAGCGTCACCAGCCCTTCGACCTCGCCATATTCGTCGACCACGACGGCGAAATGCGCCTTGCGGCGCAGGAAGGCGTTGAGCTGTTCCTGCAAGGTCGTGGTGTCGGGCACGAACCAGGGTTTCGAGGCGATCTTCATCACGTCGATCCGGGAGAAATCGTTGCCGACTTCGTTCAAGGCGCGCAGCAGATCCTTTGCATGCAGCACGCCGACGATGTTGTCGAGCGAGCCTTTCCACAGCGGCATGCGGGTGTGCGGGCTTTGCAAAATCTCGCGCACCACAGCTTCCGGCGCATTGTCGGCATTGACCGAGCGCATGTTGGTGCGGTGGACCATGACGTCGGAGACTTCCAACTCGGCGAGATCGAACAGCCCGCCGACGCGGTCGCGATCCTCGCGCACCACCTGGCCGTCGCGGCGGAAATCGTCGACCGCGCCGCGCAATTCGTCCTGGCTGGAACGCTGCGGCTCGATGCGCGAAAGCTCGTATCCGAACATGGCTAGCAGGCGCGTGCGCACGGCAACGAGCAGCGCGATGAGGATGGCAAGGACGGCGACGACGATCCAGCCGGGCTCGTTCATCTCCGGTCGCTTTCCTTTGGGTGATTCTCCCTGAGGAACGACAGCACTTCCGATGCCGGAACATCCTTGGCAATGAAAGCCTGGCCGATGCCGCGCGTCAGGATGAAGGTCAGCGCGCCGCGTGACACCTTCTTGTCCTGGGTGATGAAGGCAAGCAGAGCCTCGGCGTCAGGCAATTCGCCCGGGATGTCGGCTATCCGCCAGGGCAGGCCGACGGCGCGCAGATGCGACTCGATGCGCGCGGCATCGTCGGGGCTGGCCAGATTGAGCCGTGACGAGAACCGGTAGGCCAGCGCCATGCCGATGGCGACGCCCTCGCCATGGACGAGGCGGGCGCCGTCATACTGGGTGGCAGCTTCCAGCGCGTGGCCGAATGTGTGGCCGAGATTGAGCAGCGCGCGGTCGCCGGTCTCGAACTCGTCGCGCGCAACCACGTTGGCCTTGGCGCGGCAGGCTTCGGCAATCGCCTGCGCCCTCTCCGGCCCGCCGGCAAAAACCTGGACCCAATTCTTTTCCAGCCAGGCGAAAAATTCCGGCCGGTCAATGAGCCCGTATTTGGCGAGTTCGGCATAGCCGGCGCGGAATTCCCGGATCGGCAGCGTGTCGAGCACGCCGGTGTCGGCCAGCACCAGTTTCGGCTGATGGAAGACGCCGACAAGGTTCTTGCCGCGTGGGCTGTTGATGCCGGTCTTCCCGCCGACCGAGGAATCGACCTGCGCCAGCAGCGAGGTCGGGATCTGCACGAAATTCATGCCGCGCCGCACGATGCCGGCGGCAAAGCCCGCAAGGTCGCCAATAACGCCGCCGCCGAAGGCGATGACGATGTCGCCTCGCTCCAGTTTCGCAGCCAGAACACCGTCGACCACTTCCTCGAGATGGGCAAAACTCTTGGTCTTCTCGCCGGGCGGCAACGTGATCACGGCGGTCTGGATGCCACCTGTTTCGAGGCTGGCCTGAAGGGCAGCGAGATGCGCTGCCGCGACATTGGCATCGGTGATAACCGCAGCGCGCGTGCCCGGCAGCCGGCGCGCAATCTCGGCGCCCGCGCGGGCCAACAACCCCGAGCCGATCAGAATGTCATAGGTCCGGTCGCCAAGGCCGACTTCGACGGCAACGGGTGCATCGATGCTCACGATTCCACCTCGCCCGCCGCCGTCGTCTCATCGATGCCGAAATGCCGGCACAGCGCGTCCACCACCTCGGTCGCGATGACTTCCTTGCGGTCGTCGCGGGTCGGCACGGTGACGTCCGATGTCGCGTAGACCGGATAGCGCTCGCCCATCAGTCGCTCCAGCACGGCGCGCGGATCGGCACTTTTCAACAATGGCCGGTTCTGCTTCTTGGAGACGCGGTCCATCAGAAGATCGAGCTCGGCCTTCAGCCATACCGACACGCCCTGCGCTGCAATCGCCTCGCGCGTCTGCGCATTCATGAAGGCGCCGCCGCCGGTCGACAGCACCTGCGGGCCGTTTTCCAGCACGCGCAGGATGACGCGCTGCTCCAGCGCCCGGAATTCGGTCTCGCCATAGCGCTCGAACAGCTCCGGAACGGTCATGCGCGAGACGCTTTCGATCTCCTGGTCGCTGTCGATGAAGGGCAGCGCCAGCATCGTTGCCACCTTGCGGCCGATCGCCGTCTTGCCAGCGCCCATCAGTCCGACGAAGACGACGGAACGGCTGCCCAGCCGGCCAAGCAACGCGGCGTGGGTCTCGTCTGGAGGATTTGCTGGCAGCGCGTTCATCGGATGTTTCGAAGGCCCTCTTTGCCGGCGTATCGACATGAAAAGCCCGTTTGCGTCAAGCGTGGCAAGTGCCTTGAACCCGATATGGACCGGCAGGGTCTGCACGAGAAGTTGCTAACAGGCCCCAGCTTCTTCCTTGAATTGGCCGGATTGGCGTCCCATAAGGGGACAGGGTTTGGAAACGCAGAACAAGAAGACGGGCGAAAATTGATGCCGACACTGTTTCGCTTTGTCGTGGTAACAGCGATTCTGGCTGGCATTGCCTATGGTACGATGTTCGCACTGGTGATGTTCGTCGAGCCAAAGAAGGGGGAAATGAGCGTGCGCATCCCTCCGGAAAAGCTGAACCCCAAGAAAAGCTGAACCCGAAGAAAATTGAATGAACAGCGCCGCCCGCATCGAAGCCTTTCTGGAAATGATGAGCGCCGAGCGGGGCGCGGCCGAAAATACACTTTCCTCCTACCGCCGCGACCTCGAAGACGCTTCTGGCGCGATCGATGGCGGGCTGGCCACTGCCGCCGCCGCCGATATCCGCGCCTATCTCGACGACATTGCCGCCCGCGGCTTTGCAGCCACCTCGCAGGCGCGCAAACTGTCGGCGATCCGCCAGTTCTTCAAATTCCTCTACGCCGAAGGCCTGCGCGGCGATGACCCGACCGGCACGCTGGACAGTCCGAGAAAGGGCCGCCCGCTGCCCAAGACAATGAGCGAGGCCGACACCGGCCGGCTGATCGACCGAGCGGCACTTGAAGCCGGCGATGTCTCGTCGGGCGATGGGGACAGCCTGGCGTCACTGCGCCTGCATGCGCTGGTCGAGGTGCTTTACGCCACCGGCCTGCGCGTTTCCGAGCTGGTCGGCCTGCCGGTGACGGTGGCGCAGCGCGACGACCGTTTCTTCATGGTGCGCGGCAAGGGCGACAAGGAGCGCATGGTGCCGCTCTCCGCCAAGGCGCGCACGGCGATGAAGAGCTGGCTTGCCGCCCGCGCCAAGGTGCCAGCCTTCGCCGACAGTCCGTTCCTGTTTCCGGCCGCCTCCGACAGCGGCTATCTCTCGCGCCAGGTCTTCGCGCGTGACCTGAAAGGGCTGGCGGCAAGGGCCGGCATCGCCTCGGCGAAGATCTCGCCGCACGTGCTGCGCCATGCTTTCGCCAGCCATCTCCTGCAGAACGGCGCCGATCTCCGGGCCGTGCAGCAATTGCTTGGCCATGCCGACATATCGACGACACAGATTTACACCCATGTGCTGGAAGAGCGGCTGGTGCGGTTGGTCAACGATCATCATCCGCTTGCCGACTAGGCCTCATATCGCTATGTGAGGACGACATTTCACCGCCCGGAGCCTTGGATTCAAGGGTTCCGTCAGCCATTGCCTTCCGACGTATCGGTCCGCTCACGCATGTACAACTACCTCGATTTCGAAAAGCCGGTGCAGGACCTCGAGGGCAAGATCCTCGAGCTGAAGAAGCTTGCCGAGAACGGCGAGGCGGTCGATGTCGGCGACGAGATCAGCCGTCTCGAGAAGCGTTCCCGCGACGCGCTGCGCGACGCCTACAAGGCGCTGACGCCGTGGCAGAAGGTGCAGGTGGCGCGCCATCCCGACAGGCCGCATTGCGTCGACTACATCAAGGGCCTGTTCACCGATTTCACGCCGCTGGCCGGCGACCGCAATTTCGGCGAGGACCAGGCGATCGTCGGAGGTTTCGCCCGTTTCCGCGGCGAACCCATTGCCATCATCGGCCAGGAAAAAGGTTCCGACACAGCCAGCCGCCTGAAGCACAATTTCGGCTCGGTTCGCCCGGAGGGCTACCGCAAGGCGGTACGGCTGATGGAACTGGCCGACCGCTTCAAGATCCCGCTGCTGACGCTGGTCGACACGGCCGGCGCCTATCCCGGTGTCAACGCTGAAGAGCGCGGCCAGGCGGAGGCTATCGCCCGTTCAACCTCGACCTGCCTCGGCCTGAAAGTACCGTCGATCTCGGTGGTCATCGGCGAAGGTGGTTCGGGCGGAGCCATTGCCATCGCCACCGCCAACCGCGTCTACATGCTCGAACACGCCATCTATTCGGTGATTTCGCCGGAAGGCGCCGCCTCTATCCTGTGGCGCGACACGACGCGATCGAAGGATGCGGCAACCAACATGAAGATCACCGCGCAGGACCTTCTGGAGCTGAAGATCATCGACGCCATCATCCCCGAGCCGCTTGGCGGCGCGCATCGCGGCGCCGAAACCGTGATCGGCGCGACCGGAGACCTGATCGCCAGAACGATGAAGGACTTTGCCGGCGCCAACACCGATTTCCGCGAGCAGCGCCGCGAAAAATACCTGGCCATGGGCCGCAGTCTCTAACCACAGGCAGCCTTGGCGGCCACAATGTGGCGGAGCGGAGCATTTTTGCCACAAAAATGCCGCTGCATTCGGCTCAATGAGACTGCCGCAGGGGGATGCGTCGGCACCTGCGGTAAGGAATTTGTTAGGGTTAACGGGCTTAGGGTCCGTCGATGCGCAGTGCAGCAGCCGGGGCAGGAAACGTCCTGGCGCCAGAGAAAAGACGATATCCGCAGCCATGTTTATCAAGCTTGCCCGCACCGGAATCCTGATCGCCGCCCTCGGCGTTGCCGGCTGCAACAATTCGTCGATGAAGGATTTCGCGCCGGAGGCCAACAAGCCGCTGCCCGACAAGATCCTCGCCGACATGAGAGCCAAGGGCATGGTCCGCACCTCGTCGGTGATGGCCCGCATCTTCAAGGAAGAAGGCAAGCTCGAGATCTGGAAGGCCAAGACCAACGGCCGCTACGACATGGTCGCCAGCTACGACATCTGCAAATGGTCGGGCAAGCTCGGGCCGAAATACACCGAAGGCGACCGCCAGGCGCCGGAAGGCTTCTACACGGTGCGCCCGGCGCAGATGAATCCGCGCTCGAACTACCATCTGTCCTTCAACATCGGCTATCCCAACGCCTATGACCGCGCCAACGGCCGTACCGGCTCCAATTTGATGGTGCACGGCGCCTGCTCGTCGTCGGGCTGCTATTCGATGACCGATGCGCAGATCGAGCAGATCTATGCCTTTGGCCGCGATGCCTTCCAGGGCGGCCAGACCGAGTTCCAGATCCAGGCGTTTCCGTTCCGCATGACCGCCGCCAACATGGCGCGCTACCGCAACGACCCGAATTACGATTTCTGGAAGATGCTGAAGGTCGGCTACGACAATTTCGAGATCACCAAGGTGCCGCCGAAGGTCGATGTCTGCGAGAAGCGCTACGTCTTCAACCAGGTTGCCGCCGACGGTCAGACATTCGACCCGACCGGCGCCTGCCCGGCGACCACTCAGCCTGATTCGCTGAAGAGCGCCTACAATTCCTACATGAGCACCTACGACGCGGCATTCAGCGGCGCGGTCAAGGCCAGCGTGCCGGCGCCCAAGCCGACCATCGCCGGTATCAAGGAAGCCAGCATCGTCTCCGACTGGTCCAAGCGCCGCGCACGCGGCGAACGCGTGCCGATCGATCCGCCGTCGCTCAACAATGACGGCTCGGTCACCGAGACGGCACGCATGGGCCGCATCGATTCGCCCGCTGGCCGCAAGATGGCGGCCCTCGACGCCGAAAAAGCTGCCAAGCAGAAGGCCGAGGAGCAGAGGCTGGCCGCCATAGAGGCGGCCAAGCAAGCCAAGGAAGCCGCCAAGGCCCAGGCTCTGGCCGAAAAGGAGGCCGAAAAGGCCGCCAAGGAAGCCCCTGTCGCCACCGCGACCATCGCGGCCCCTTCGGAAGCGGCACCGATGGCTGAGACGCAAGCGGCGAGTGCCGACGAGAGCCGCGTGACGAAGCTGAAGAACAAGCTGCTCGGCATGTTCGGCGGTTGATTTCGCCCGTGGATGATCGCGCCGCTATTTATGACCTCAAGGGGCTGAACTGCCCCTTGCCCGTGCTCAAGGCCAAGAAGCGCTTGGCCGGGATGCAACCGGGCAGCCGGCTGTGGCTCGAAACCACGGACCCGCTCGCCGTCATCGACATTCCGGCATTCTGTTCCGAGAGCGGCCACCAGTTGATTGAAACGGCGGCGGTCTCCGGCGGCCATCGCTTTCTGATCGAGCGCGGCGAACAGCAATCGTAGAGTTCAACGCCCGGCAATCGCCAGCGGGTTGTTTTCCAGCGCCGCGCGGTCGGGCGTGTCGACCGACGGCCGGTTGGTGAAGGCGGCGAACAGCCGGCGGATATAATCTTCGGGCATATCGAGCGTGATCAGCACCAGCCGCGTGCCGCGCTGGCCATCGGGCCAGGACGGCAGTTGCACCGGCGGATGCAGGATCTTCTGTACGCCATGGATCACCAGCGGCCGCGACGGGTCTTCCCTGAGCTCGATGATGCCCTTCATGCGCAGCAGATGCTCGCCATGCGTCGAACGCAGCAGGTCGAGGAACATCTCGATCGCTGAAAACGGCACCGGGCCGTCATGCACCAGCGAATAGGAGCGCACGCGCTGATCGTGACGATGGTCGTGGTCATGGCCATGCTCGTGATCCTGGCCATCATGATGATGATGATCGTGCGCGGCTTCCTCGCCAAGCCAGCGCCGCACATCGGCGGATTTGGTTGCAGGGTTGTAGAGGCCGCAGTCAAACAGCGCCGCCACGCCTGTCTCCGTGTCGCCGGCATCGAGCAGTTCGGCGCCCGGATTGATCTGCCGCAGGCGCGCCCGAAGCATTTCCAACTCATTGGGATCGGCGACCAGATCGGCTTTGCTGAGCACGATGCGATCGGCGACGGCAGCCTGCTTCACCGCCTCGACATGGGCATCGAGCGTGGCGTTGCCGTTGACGGCATCGACCAGAGTGATGACGCCGTCGAGCCGGAAGGCCTGGATCAGCGCCGGATGCGCCATGATCGACTGCAGCACCGGCGCCGGGTCGGCAAGGCCGGTGGTTTCGACGATGACGCGGGCCAGACGGGCGATGCGGCCGGTCTGCAGCCGGTCGACCAGGTCGGCCAGCGTGTCGACCAGTTCACCGCGCACCGTGCAGCACAGGCAGCCGTCCGACAGCTGGATAATGCCGTCGGAAGACTGCTCGACCAGCAAATGGTCGATCGCCACCTCGCCGAACTCGTTGATGATCACCGCCGTATCGGCCAGCGCCGGATCCTTGAGCAGCCGGTTGAGCAGCGTCGTCTTGCCGGCGCCGAGGAAACCGGTCAGCACCGAGACTGGGATCGGGAAGCCGCTCATTGGCTAGTTCGCAACCTTGACCGGCTGGTCGCCCTGCGCGGCGGAGCCGGCAATCTTCGGGCCGGTGCCGGCCGGTGCCGGCCTGTCGGGCCGCCAGCTCGGGGTCGGCACATCGGCATATTCCTGGGCGCCCTGGTCGAGGATGGCCTTCGGCGCCGGACCGGTGGCGCCGCCAAGGCCGACGGCAACCAGCGTCGGCACATGGTCGAGCTTTTCCTGATATGGCGATTTCGGCACGTTCTTGGCGACGACCGGCGGTGCCTCGGACTGTTCCGCAGGCGCCTTCTTCTTGCAGACCTCGTCCTTCATGTCGTTGGGCGAGACGGTGTCGCCATAGGGCGCCAGCGTGGTGACGGTGGCCGAACCGGCGGCCGGCGTGTCAAAACCCTGGTCGAGCAATCTCGCGGCGGTCTCGGCGCGGGTGACCGCCGATTTCTCGCCAAGCACAACCGCGACCAGCGTGCGCCCATTGCGCGTCGCCGAACCGATCATGTTGAAGCCCGAAGGGCAGACAAAGCCGGTCTTCATGCCATCGGCGCCGGGATAGCGGCCGATCAGCAGATTGTAGTTGGGAATAGCCTTCTTGCCGACGGCAAGGCCCTCGATCGAGAACCACGGCGCGTATTGCGGAAATTCGCGGCGGATCGCCATCACCAGCACGGCGAGGTCGCGCGCCGTCGTGTACTGGTCAGGCGAAAAAAGCCCATTCGGATTGACGAAATGCGTGCCGTTCATGCCGAGCCGGGTCGCCTCGGCGTTCATCCGGTCGGCAAAGGCCGCCTGCGAACCGCCGACATTTTCGCCCACCGCCATGGCGATGTCGTTGGCCGATTTGACCAGCATCATCTTCAGCGCGTTGTCGAGCCGCATCACCGAGCCCGGCTTGAAGCCCATCTTGCTTGGCGGCTCCCCGGCGGAATGCTTAGTCACCTTGATCGGCGAATCAAGCTGCACCTCGCCGGCGGCGATCGCCCGAAAGGTGACATAAGCGGTCATCAGCTTGCTCAGTGATGCCGGATACCAGCGCTTGAACGCATCCTGATGTTGCAGGATCTTGCCGCTGCCGAGGTCGAACACAACCACCGGATTGGCCAGCGCCGGCCCGGCCACGACCGACAGCGCGATTGTGCCAGCCGAGAATAGTTTGAGGAAATGCCTGTGCCGCATGATCAAATCCGAAATCGCCTCTTGCCGTAGTCGCCCCTGGCTCCGTAAGATTTCGTTACGCGATCGCCAGCATATGGTCCGACCCTCAAAAACCGGACCCATTGTTGCGGTGCTATTTACTCTATGTGACGCCAAGATGGCAAAGTGCCTGGCGATCACAATTGCAAGGCAGCGGCCAACACCCGCCTGTCCCAACAGCGAGATGGAACCATCATGCCAATCCTGAACCGTGCCGCCGAAATGCAGGACGAAGTTGCCGGCTGGCGCCAGCATCTGCATCAGACGCCAGAACTGAACTTCGACGTCTTCAAGACCGCCGCCTTCGTCACCGAGAAGCTGAAAGCCTTCGGTTGCGACGATGTGGTCACCGGCCTCGGCAAGACCGGCGTGGTCGGCATCATCCGCGGCCGCCAGGGCGAAGGCCCGACCATCGGCCTGCGCGCCGACATGGACGCGCTGCCGCTCAACGAGATATCAGGCAAGCCCTACGCCTCGACCATCCCCGGCAAGATGCACGCCTGCGGCCATGACGGCCACACGGCGATGCTGCTTGGTGCCGCCAAATACCTCGCCGAGACGCGCAACTTCACCGGTTCCGTGGCGGTGATCTTCCAGCCGGCCGAAGAGGGCGGCGGCGGCGGCAACGAGATGGTCAAGGACGGCATGATGGAGCGTTTCGACATCTCCAAAGTGTTCGGCATGCACAACATGCCTGGCCTGCCTGTCGGGCAGTTCGCCATCCGCCCGGGCCCGATCATGGCGGCGACCGCCGAGTTCACCATTACCGTTAGGGGAAAGGGCGGCCATGCGGCGATGCCGCACGGCACGATCGACCCGATCGTCATCACCAGCCAGCTGGTCGGCGCCTTGCAGACCATCGCCTCGCGCAGCACCGACCCGGTCGAGGCCGTGGTGGTGTCGGTGACCAAGTTCCACGCCGGTGACGCCTACAACATCATCCCGGAAACCGCAGAAATCGCCGGCACCGTGCGCACCTTGCGCAAGGAAATCGCCAAGAAGTCGGAAGAGCGCATCCGCACCATCTGCGACGGCCTGGCGACCGCTTTCGGCGCCAAGATCGAGGTCGACTACCAGGCAAACTACCCCGTGACCTTCAACCACGCGGAAGAGACAGTGTTTGCCAGCGATGTCGCGATCGGTGTCGCCGGCGATGCCCATGTCCACCGCGGCATCCAGCCGGTGATGGGCGGTGAGGATTTCTCCTATATGCTGGAAGCCCGCCCCGGCGCCTTCATCTTCATCGGCAATGGCGACACCGCCGGTCTCCACAACCCGGCCTACGACTTCAACGACGAGGTCATCCCGCACGGCATGAGCTACTGGGTGAAACTGGCGGAAACCGCGCTGGCCGCCTGACGGCGGCAGCGCAAAGCCGGCCGAATTGCCTTCGGCCGGCCTCTTGGCGAAACGATCCGAAGCGGCTATGTGTCTGGCCGCGTGGTCCCGTAGCTCAGTAGGATAGAGCGGCAGATTCCTAATCTGTAGGTCACAGGTTCGATTCCTGTCGGGATCACCACGCTTTTCAAAGACTTGGTGAGGCGCCATACTTCTTCGCGAAATTGGCCCGCTGGAGCGGATGAAACCATCACGCCCTCCTTCTTGCATTTGACAACAGTCGAGCTTCGGATGTGAAGGAGAACCCTCGCCTGCGCTGGCATTTCGGCATTCGTCTGTTGCATTGGCTGACCGTGATTGCGCTCGCGGCGCAAATCGCCGTTGCCTTTGGGCCGATGGACGGGCCGGGTATGGCGACGATGAACTGGCTTCCGCTTCACATGTCGATCGGCGTGACAATCCTTGCCATCATCATCCTCAGACTTTGCTGGCGCATCTTTACCCGCGCCCCTGTCAGGCAAGCCTCACGGCCCATGCGGTTTGCGACGGCTTTCTTCCATATGTTTCTCTACGTTGCGATTCTCGCCGTCCTGATAACGGGATGGCTGGGCTACCGGCCAATGCCTTTCATGCCTCCCGCGCGGCTTTTCGGAAACTTGCCTGTGCCGTTGGCGCCGTCCGTCAGCGCGCTTTCGGCAAGGGGATTCGCAGTCATCCATGCAAAGCTGGTCTGGGTATTGCTTGGACTTGCCGGTGTTCACATCCTGGCTGCCCTGGTGCATTTCGTGCTGCTGCGCGATGGCGTCATGCGAAGCATGTTCTTCAACCGGTCGAACACCGCATCGCGGGAATAGAAAATGCCGCTTGCAGATGAGGACGGCTGCTCATGCCATCGCCACAAACCTCCCGCCACGATAACCGCATAGCCCGCGGCCTGGCTATTGCGACAGAGCAACGAACACGCCAGGTTCAGGCGTGCCGCGCCTGCTCCGGGATGCGGCAGTGATACGGTCCTGCCGTGACAGCAACCGCACCGTTTTTCCGCACGCGGGGTCGCCGATCCGCCTCAGCCAACCCTGACGACAAAATGCTTCGTCACCGGCTCGATAATCTTCCAGGTTCCCTTGAAATCCGCTTCCACCACGAAGGCATCGCCGGGGCCGACCTCGACCGGCGTGCCGCCGTCCGGCGTGATGATGATGCGGCCGGCGATCATGTGCACGAACTCGTAGTCGGTATAGGTCGCGTGATAGGTGCCGGGCGTCGCGCGCCAGGTGCCCGACAACACCTTGCCGTCCTCGGTCGTGTGCTGGACGGCGGTTTGCATGGTCGGCTTGCCCTCGACGACGATCCAGCCAGCCAGATCGCCGGCGTCCGCGTGTTCGACGGTGCCGAATTTGAGGATTGTCTCGCGTGTCATGTGCTGGGCTCCGTTTGGTGGATTGCGTGGCGTTGTTTGCCTGGCCGGTCAGATAACCGATGCACCTGCCGCGAGCAATGCCGGCGCCATACGGCTGGCACGCCAACGAACTCGGGTTAACAGGTTCCCTCGGAGCCTTTCGCCGATACGTTGGCTTACGGAGCATCAAACGAAAAACCCGCCTGTGCGGCGGCTCGCTGGCGCAAATCAGCACCATGGGCAAAAATGTACCATAGCTGAGGTCACCGGGTCAAGAAAAAATTCCTATCTCGGGAAAAATGGCGGGACAAAAGCTGCCAAAACTGGCTACCACGGGGCCTTTTGTTAATCCGGGTTCGGAACCCCGCCATGCGGCGCACGCCGCGTCCTTCGGCTCTCGACGGGCGGGTCAGGGTTTGTGCCGTGCCGAGACGAGTTCCGCCTTGCGCCTTGCCGTCTCCAGCCCGAGCCCGATGAAGGCGCGCGCGTGCTTGGCCAGCGCCATGTTGTCCGTCCAGAGATTGCGCCAGATCGCGGTCTTCTTCGACAGGTTCTCATCGACGATTTCCGACGAGAAGGATTCGAAGCTGAGGTCGTCGCTGTAGCCGATGGCCGTCAGCGCATCGAAGATCGCGGCGAAATCGATATTGCCGGTGCCGAGGAAACCGCGATGGCTCTCGCCGATATGGACATAGCCGATCTTGTCCGCGGCTTGACGGATGGCCAGCCCGACATCGGCCTCCTCGATGTTCATGTGGAAGGTGTCGAGATGCAGGAAGATGTTGTCCGAGCCGGTGTCCTCGATGAAGGCCAGCCCTTGCGCGGCGGTGTTGAGCAGGTTGCTTTCGAAGCGGTTGACGATCTCGAGGTTGAGCGTGACGCCGGCCGCCTTGGCTGTCTCGGCAACCTTGGCCAGCGTGCCGGCGCTGCGCTGCCATTGATCGCGCGTCGGCGCCTCGACCTGCAATCCATGGCTGGTCGAGAGAATGCCGGCGACCTTCCGGCCGCCGAGATCGCGCGTCAGCGCGATGGTGTCGTTGAGGATTTCGACGCCGCGCGCGGCAATCGCCTTGTCGGCGCTCGAAATGTCGCCATCAACAGGCAATCCGATGCTGATCGCCACGCCGAGGCCGAGATCGGCGATGCGCCTGGCGAGCCCGCCGATGTCGACATTGGCGGGGTCGAGATAGGAGAATTCGATGAGGTCGAAGCCGGCCTCCCTGGTGTTGGTCAGCGTGCGCTCGAGATCTGCCTGAGCCGAGCTCGCCGACCAGACGAAAGAATGGATTCCAATACGCGACATCATCGTCTCCGGTGCTGACAAGAGGTGCGGCCGGGTCATCCCGGCCGCACCGGCCTTGGGAAGGATTTAGCGGGCTGCGGTCCAGCCCTTGTAGTCCTTCAGGTTCTCGGCCGTGATGAGCTTCGGGTCGAGCAGGACGGTCGGCTCCGCCGGCTTCTTGCCGGCCAGCAGTTCGGCCGCCATCGTCAGCGACTGGCCGGCCATCACATAGGGATCCTGCGAGGCCGAGGCCTTGATCATCGAGGTGCCGGAGGAGAGTTCCTTCTCGATATCGGGCGCGCCGTCGACGGCGGTGAAGATGAACTCCGAGCGGTTGAGCTGCTTGGCGGCAAGCTGGGCGCCGATCGCCGTCGGATCGTTGATGGCAAACACCGCATCGATCTTGTCGAAGCGGGTGAGCAGCGACTGGAACACCTTCAGGCCGCCGTCGCGCGAGCCTTCGGCATTCTGGTCGTCGGAGAGGATCTTGATGTCGGGATGCTGCGCCAGCACGTTCTTGCAGCCCTTCACCCGCTCCAGGATCGACGACGATGCCGGTCCGTTGAGGATGACATAGTCGCCCTTGCCGCCGGTGTGGTCGACCAGGTACTGGCAGGCCTCTTCGCCGGCCTTGACGTTGTTGGTCATCACGGTCACGTCGGCGCCCGGCGCCGAAACGTCGAAGGCGGCAACGACGATACCCGCGGCTTGCGCCTTCTTCACCGCCGGCGCGATCGCCTTGGCGTCGACGGCATTGAGCATGATCACGTCGACACCGGCGGCGATGAACGAATCGACCTGCGAGACCTGCTTGTTGAGGTCATAGTCGGCCGATACCGAGGTCACCTCGACCTTTGGGTTGATCTTCTTGGCCGCGTCCTCGATGCCCTTGATGGTAGCGACGAAGAAGGGATTGCCGAGCAGGCCGACCGAGATACCGACCTTGTTGAGGTCCTTGGCCGAAGCAGGCGCGATGGCGAGCGACGCGAGTGCGACGCCGCAGAGCAGTTTGGCGATGGTCTTCATTGCTTTCCTCCGATTGCCCCGCGCCTCTCACGGTGCGTTACATGAAACCGGTCGTTGACGCCGGCGACTAAGGTCAATCACGTTCTTGCTCCTGCCTGGAGCCTGTAGCGGTCGAGGGCGACCGCCACGATGATGACCAATCCCTTGATGATGTACTGCCAGATGTCGGAGACACCGGCCAAGATAAGCCCATTGGAGAGCACCGCGATGATCAGGCCGCCGATCAGCGTGCCCCAGATCGAGCCGACACCACCGACGAAGCTGGTGCCGCCGAGGATGACCGCGGCAATGGCGTCGAGTTCGTAGGACTGGCCCAACTGCAAGCCGTTGGCGGCGTAGAGCCGGGCCGCCGACATGGCGCCGCCAAGGCCGGCCAGCAGGCCGGAAACGCCATAGACGAAGAGCAGCACCAGCGGCACCTTGATGCCGGTCAGCCGCGCCGCTTCGGCATTGCCGCCGACGGCATAGATCCAGGTGCCGAGCACGGTGCGCTTGAGCACCAGCCAGGACAGCACCACCACCGACAGCGCGATGATGACCAGCCAGGGAATGCCGAACAGCGAACCGTTGCCGATAAAATCGAACGGCAGGTCCGAGTTGAACACCGTTGTGTCCTGGCCAAGCAGGCGGGCGACGCCGCGCACCGCGGTCAGCGAACCCAGCGTGACGATGAAGGGCGGCAGCTTGATGTAGGCGATGAGCAGCCCGTTGATGAGGCCGAAGCCGAGCCCGACCAGAATGGCCGCCGGCACGCCGAGCAAACCCCAATCCGGCACCAGCGACACCATCACCGCCACCATCGCCGATGCGGCGAGGATGGCGCCGACGGACAGGTCGATGCCCCCGGTCAGGATGACGAAGGTCATGCCGGCCGCCAGCACGATGTTGATCGACGACTGCTGGGTGACAATCAACAGGTTGGTCTCGGTCAGGAAGCGCGGGTTCAGGAACTGGAAGCCGGCCGCCAGCAGGATCAGCACCGGCAGCATGCCAAGGGCAGCGAAAGCCGTGCGCAACCGTCGGCTGGTGCCGGTGGCCTGGCCGCCTGCGCTGATCTCGGTCGCCTTGTCGGTCATTGCTGAGCCGCTCCCGTTGCAAGTTCCATGATTTTTTCCTGGCTTAGCGGTTCGCCTTGCGATGCCGTCACCTCGCCCGATATCGTGCCGTCGCGCATCACCAGCACGCGGTCGGCGACGCCGATCACCTCGGGCAGTTCGCTGGAGATCATCAGGATGGCGATGCCCTGTTTGGCGAGATTGTCGATCAGCCGGTAGATTTCCGATTTCGCCCCGACATCGACGCCGCGGGTCGGCTCGTCGAGGATGACGACCTTCGGCTCGGTTTCGAGCAGGCGGGCGAGCAGCACCTTCTGCTGGTTGCCGCCCGACAGCGAGCCGGCATTGGCCTGCACCGAACTGGTGCGGATGGAGAGACCGGCAACGGCCTTGGAAGCGCGCCTTTCCGCGGCCGCGAAGTCGCGCAAGCCGCCGGCGCGCGAATCCCGCGCCAGCACGCCCATGCTGATGTTGTCGGAAATCGACATGTCGAGGAACAGGCCGAGTTCCTTGCGGTCCTCGGTCAGATAGGCGATGCCGGCATCGAGCGCCTCGCGCGGCGAGCCGATGGTTACAGGTTTGCCGTCGAGTTCCAGCGTGCCTGACACGCGCCTGTCGGCGCCGAAGATCAGCCGCGCAAGCTCGGTACGGCCGGAACCGACCAGACCCGCCAGCGCCAGCACCTCGCCCTTGTGCAGGTCGAACGAACAGTCTTTCAGGAGACGGCCGTCGGACATGCCACGCACCGAGAGCGCCACCGCGCGCTTTTCGTCCGGCGGCCGATGATCCTTCTTGTAGAAAGCTGTGAGATCGCGGCCGACCATCATCGAGACGAGGCGCGAGGCGCTGAGGTCGGCACGTTCGAGCGTACCGACATAACCGCTGTCGCGCAGCACGCTGACGCGATCGGCAAGCTGGTAGACCTCTTCCATGCGGTGACTGATGTAGATGATGGCGATGCCTTGCGATTTCAGCGTCGCGATGACCTCGAACAGCCGGTCGGTCTCGCGCGAGGTCAGCGACGTCGTCGGCTCGTCCATGACGATGATGCGCGCATTGGTCGACAGCGCGCGGGCGATCTCGACCAATTGTCGCTCGCCGAGCGACAGGCTGGAGACCATGTCGCGGCCCGAAAAGGAGACGCCCAGACGCGCGATGATCTCCCTGGCGCGCCGGGTGCACTGGTCACGATCGACGATGCCGAAGCGTCGCGGCTCGTTGCCGAGGAAGATGTTCTGCGCCACCGTCAGATTGGGCGCCAGCGACAGCTCCTGATAGATCACCGCGACGCCGCTAGCGCGGGCCTTGATCGGATCACCGGTCGCGGCGGGTATGCCGTCGATCAGTATCTCGCCGCCGGCATCCGGCCGATAGGCGCCTGAAAGCACCTTCATCAGCGTCGACTTGCCGGCACCGTTTTCGCCCATCAAGGCGTGCAACTCGCCGGCATGGACGCTGAGCGAGACATCGTGCAAGGCACGGATCGCGCCGAACGTCTTGGAGATGTGGCGCATCTCCAGCACCGGCTGGCGCGCCGTCTCGGCCCTGGCAATCGCACTCACCGCGCGCCTCCCGCTGCCGCACCAGCGACGCTCCGGTCCATGGTGGCGTCACGCCAATTGCCGCGATATCCTGCCAACCCGGTGAAACGCGAAGCGCGCACCGGCTCCGGAACTTCGGCGGCGAATTCGCGCCCAACACTCTCGAAGGCGAGCGCCGCTGCACCGGTGGCACTGCCCTCCAGCGTGGCGCCCTGCAGGAAAGCCTGGTCGGGACGCAATTGCGCCAGCAGTCCGGCGAGCAGACCGCCCGTATTCAGCCCGCCATCGACGATCACCGTGTTGTTCGAATGGATGAGGTCGAGGCAGAGATCGACCATCAGCGCGACGTAGAGCAGCGCCGTGGCCGCGCGTTCCTCGGCATCGGGCGTGCGCCCCGCCAACCGGCCGGAATGGCCGGACATCGGCCCGCCCGGCGCGAAGGTCGGCAGCGCCATGATGCCGGCATCGATCACCCGCTGCACCACCGGGCCGGCGATCTCGCCTTGCCAGCCGGCACTGATGGTTGCGAATTCGCGCCCGCCCATGAAGCGGATGGTGGGCACCGGACCGCCGCCGACATCGACATTGACCAGCATGTCGCGGTCCCGGTCGAGTGCGTCGAGCGGGCAGTCCGGATTGAGCACGACGACCCAGGTGCCGGTAGAAACGACGGTGACCGGGCCAAGCTCCTGCCGGCGATAGGCATGCAGCGCTGCATTCGAGTCATGGACGCCGTTGTGGATGGCGATCGGCTTCGCTGCACCGCCGAGGCGGTGCTCGCCGATAACAGTGCCGGTGCGCTCGAAGGCAGGCATCCGGTCACGCCAGCCCTGCGCGTCGACCAGCGAGGAAAAGTCTTGGCTGCGCGGCGCCCACAGATGCGAATGGCAGCCGAGATAGGACACTTCCGAGACCGCCCGCCCGCCAAGGCGCCAGCTCCAGTATTGCGGATAGCCCAGGATCGATTTCGACGCAGCGAACGCGTCCGGATCGACCTCCTGCAGCCACAGCATATGGCGGCCGTAATTGAAGCCGAGCGGCAGCCGCGGCGAGAACGTCTCGGAAAAGTCAGGAATGCGGCGGTCGATCCGCGCGGCAATCTCGGCCGGCGGCTCTTGCTCGTAATCGAGGATCGGATGCGTCAGCGCCGCCTCGTCGACCAAGGCAAAGGTGCAGCCATGGCCCGACACCATGACCCCTTCCACTCCATGACCATCGACCGCATCGGCAACGGCGCTGAGCGCCCAATGGTGGAGCGCTGCCTCGTCGAGCACGCTGAAGCCGCCTTGGCGCACCCATTTCGGCTGTGTCCGGCGCTCGTCGATAATCCGCCCGTCCTGGCCGAAGACGAACAGCTTCGAATTGGTCTTGCCGAAATCGAGGACAGCCACCTTCACTGGATGGCTCCCGAGGCTATCCGCACCATGACGCCGGCGTCTTCCAGCATGCGCGCATCGGCGTCGGAAAGACCGTCGTCGGTGACCAGCGTGCCGATGCGGGAAAGCGGCAGCGCGACATTGCGCGCGTGGATCGACAGTTTGCGGCTGTCGGCCAGCACCACGATCTGGTCGGCGCAGAGGCTGAGATCGACGATCGAGCGTACCAGCAGCGGGTGCGATTCCATCACGCCTTCCTGGCCAAGGCCTTGCGCGCCGAGAAAGAATTTGGAGGCGTAGAAGGGCACGGCCTGGGTGAGCGAATGGATGATGCCGGGTTCGCGATGCAGATCACCGCCGGCAACCGTCAGGCTGCAATGGCCGTGGTCGCTGAGATAGGCCGCCAGCGGCATCGAGTTGGTGTAGAGGCGGATGTTGCGCTCGGCGAGCTTGACCCCGAGATGGAAGCAGGTCGAGCCGCCATGCACGATGACGGCGTCGCCGTCACGCACCATGGTCGCCGCCAGAGCCGCGATCTGCCGCTTGGCCTCGACCGCAAGGTCGCGGTTCTCGTCATAGGGCCGGGCGTAGGCGACACCGGCCTGGGAAGCGCCGTCGAGCGCCGAGATGCCGCCATAGACCTTCCGCGCTTCGCCGGCTTCGTCGATCCTGTCGATATCGCGCCTGACCGTCGCGGCCGAAACGCCAAGCCGTTCCTGCAGCTCGCGCACCGAAGCGAACGGACGATCCCGCAGCAGTTCGACGATCTGACGCTGGCGGCCGGAGTCGCTCAATTCTTTCCTCCCGGATGCCATTTCCATGGCAGTTGGCGCAACTTACTCAACATTAGCCGGATTGCAAGCGGGTTTTGATGATACTAGATCACTATTGACGTAGATCACTCGTATCTGCGATATCAGCGCCAATTCGACCCCGGCAACGGGATTTCGCGCAGGACACGGCCGAGCCGTTGGAGGAAAAACGCCATGGCGACCCAAGCTGACGCGCAGGAACTGGCGGCCTTACGGGCGCTTTCGGCCAGCATCGGGCAGAGCCCGCATCTGACCCAGGCGGCAGGCGGCAACACCTCGCTGAAAGCCGGCGACACGCTGTGGATCAAGGCCTCCGGCACCTGGCTGAAGGACGCGCTGGTCGATGACATCATGGTGCCGGTGGCGATGGCGCCGTTGCTGAGAGCCGTCGAACAGCGCGATCGCGCCGCCGACCAGCCGCAAGGTTTCACCATTGCAGCGCTCAACCCGCGCGGCCTGCGGCCGTCGATCGAGACCACGGTGCACGCCCTGATGCCGCAGCGCGTGGTTCTTCACGTCCATTGCGTCGACACCATCTCGCTTGCCGTGCAGGCCGATGGCGAGGCCGAGGTCGCCAGGCGGCTCGATGGCATCGAATGGGCCTATGTGCCTTATTTCCGGCCGGGCCTGCCGCTTGCACGCGGCATTGCCGAAAAACTGCGGCCTGGCGTCGACGTGCTGATCCTTGGCAATCACGGGCTGGTCGTCGCCGCCGAAACCGTCGCCGGGGCGGAGCTTCTGCTGCGCCGTATCAGGTCATTGCTGGCCCGGCCGGCGCGCGCGACCGCCGCACCCGACCTCGATGCCTTGGCCGCGCTTGCCGGCGGCAGCTTCTACAGATTGCCGGCCGATGTCGAAGCGCATGCGGTTGCGCTCGACCCTGAGAGCCGCCGCATGGCGCAGGCCGGCAGCCTCTATCCGGACCACGTCATCTTCCTCGGCCAGGGCTCCGTCGTGGCGAGACCTGGGGAGACCGTGGCCGACGTTATCGCACGGCTGGACACGGCGCCGGCGGCGATCCTGTTTCCCGGCGCCGGCGTGCTGATGCGCGGCGACGCCAGTGCCGGCGCCGATGCCATGCAACGCTGCCTCGCCGACGTGACGGCGCGCATCGACATCGCAGCGCGGCTGAACTATCTCACCGCTTCCGAGAATGACGAACTGGTCAACTGGGATGCCGAGCAATATCGCCAGAAGCTCAACGCGGCTGGCGGCTAGCATGGACATGATGCCACTTGTCATCGGCATCGACATCGGCACATCGGGTGCGCGCGCCGTCGCCATGCGCCCTGATTTTTCCATAGCCGGGCATTCGGCCGTTCCGCTCGACAGGTTTGGCCGCGATGGTCGAGCCCCCACGGCGTGGTGGCAAGCGGTCAAGGCGGTGCTGACGGAACTGCTTTCCGGCATCGACCGCACGGCGGTCCGCGCCATCGCCGTCGACGGCACCTCCGGCACGCTGCTGCCGGTCGACGCCGCCGGGCGGCCATTGGCCGAACCGCTGATGTACAACGACAAGGTCGATGACGACGACATGCTGGCTGCGATCGCCCGCACCGCACCGGCTGCGAGTGCAGCGCACGGAGCGACATCCGGCCTCGCCAAGGCCCTGCGCTTCCAGCATCTGCCGGGCATTGCGGCGGTGCTGCATCAGGCCGACTGGATTGCCGGAAACTTCTCCGGCCGCTTCGACGTCAGCGACGAGAACAATGCCCTGAAGACAGGCTATGATGTCGAGGCCCGCCGCTGGCCGGAATGGATCGCGGCGACCGGAATGCGCGTGGAGTTGCTGCCGCGCGTGCTCGAACCGGGCGAAGTCACCGGCGCCCTCACCGCGGAAGCCGGGGAACTGTTCGGCTTGCCGCGCGATGTGGCCGTCGTCGCCGGAACCACGGATGGCTGCGCCTCGTTCCTGGCGACCGGTGCTGCCGCGATCGGCGACGGCGTCACCGCGCTGGGATCCTCGCTGACCATCAAGATCCTGTCCGACCGGCCGATTTCGGCGCCGCGCTTCGGCATCTACAGCCACCGGCTCGGCAACGCCTGGCTGGCAGGCGGTGCGTCGAATTCCGGCGGCAAGGTGCTGGCCCAGCATTTTCCGCTCGCCCGCATCATCGAACTCAGCGCAAAAATCGACCCGGAGACCGACACCGGCCTCGATTACTATCCGCTTCCCGCCACGGGCGAACGATTTCCCATCGCCGATCCGGCACTGCCGCCTCGCCTTGCGCCCCGGCCGGCGGACGACGCCGATTATCTGAAAGCGATGTTCGAAGGTATCGCCGCGGTCGAAGCGCTTGGCTATGACAGGCTTGCCGAACTCGGCGCGCCAGCGCTGATATCGGTCAGGAGCGTCGGAGGCGGGGCGGCGAACCCAGCCTGGACGGCAATCCGGCGGCGCAGGCTCGGGGTCGATTTCCTGCCCGCGCTTTCCGACGAGGCCGCCGCCGGCACGGCGCGGCTGGCGCTGATGGGTGCAAGCCGGGCAGGACTCCTATGAGCGCGAAAACGATCGAACGTCTCGACGGCATCGGGCCGCTGGCGGAGCGCTATAATGTGTTCCTGCTCGACCAGTTCGGCGTGCTGCATGACGGCACACGGCCCTATCCGGACGCGGTGGCAGCGCTGTCGGCGCTGAAGCGCGCCGGCAAGACCGTGGTGCTGGTTTCGAACTCCGGCAGGCGGGCACGACCCAATGAAAGCCGGCTCATAAAACTCGGCTTCGAAGCGGGAAGCTGGGATCATTTCGTTTCTTCCGGCGAGGTGGCGTGGCGATCCTTCAGGGAGATGGTGACGTCGGGAAAGCTGCGCCCAGGGACAAAATGCCTGCTGATCAGCCGTGAAGCTGACCGCTCCGCGATCGAGGGCCTGCCTTTTGTGCTGACCGGGTCCGGCGATGAGGCCGAACTGGTGCTGATCGCGGCCAGCGAGGGTGACCGCTTTGACCTCGACCATTATCGCAGGCTGTTCGCGCCGGCGGCAGCGCGGCGGGTGCCGTGTTTCTGCACCAATCCCGACATCATCATGCTGACGGCCGTTGGCCCTCGCTTCGGCGCCGGCCGTCTGGCCGATCTCTATGAAAGCCTGGGCGGCAGCGTTACCCGAATCGGCAAGCCCGACAAGGCGATTTTCGACGCCGCGCTGGCGCTGGCCGGCGAGCCGGACCGTGGCACCGTGGTCTGTGTCGGCGACAGCGTCGAACACGATATATCGGGCGGAAACAGCACCGGCATCGCCACCGCGCTGGTGCTGAGCGGAATACTGGCGGACACACCGGATCTCGCCGCTGTTTTCGACGAACAGCAGGCCTGGCCGGACTACATCACGGACAGCTTCAGCTTCCGCTGACCGCTTCCAGCATGCGCCGCGCGCTCTCCTCGTCGGTGATCAGGATGGTTGGGGCGATGAGGGTCATGGCGCCGAGCAGCGCTTCGGTTTTCTCCTCGCCACCGGAAGTGAGGATGCGGATCGGCGCCTTGCGCAGACGGTCGACATCCACCGACATCACGTGGCTGTTGACGGGATGGTCGACCAGATCGCCGTTGCGGTCGAAGAAATGGAACAGGAGGTCACCAACGGCGCCACGCGCAAGCAGGGCCTCCCGATCCGCCTCCTTGAGAAAGCCGCCACGAGAGAAGGTGGTGGCGGAGGCGATCCCGCCGACGCTCAGCAGAACGGCATCGAGCACGTCGGCCATTTCGAAAATCTCCTGCAGGCCGCAGCGCTCGATCAGTGCGATCTTGGTCTCGACGCTGTCGACGACGGCTGGTGTCGGCATCAGATAGCCGTCGCCCTGGAATATCTGAGCGAAGCGCCAGGCGAACTCGGCTGGGTTGACCCGGCGCACGACGCCGACACCGCCAAGCAGCGAAATCACCTTGAAGTCGGTGAGCGACTTGGCGCTGATGAAGGGCAGGCTCGAGAACAGCGTCTGCCCCCACCCGACGCCGACCCGCATCCCGGACTTCATCGTGTCCGACAGGAAACTGCCGGTCTTGGCGCTGATCGCTGGTATCGGATCGGCATTGGGTGCCGAAAGCGGCGCCACCAGCGCCTGCTGCAGCCCGAACGTCTTCTCCAGCGCGCGCTCAAGCCGCACGATTTCCGACAATTCGCTCTCGATGGTGATCTTCACTTCGTTGCGCGCCCGGGCATCCGCCAGCATGCGCACGATGGTGACGCGACCGACGCCGAGCACGTCGGCGATCTCGTTCTGCGTCATCTGTTCGACGAAATACATCCAGGCGGCGCGAATCCTGAGGCGATCCGTCCGGCTTTCGCTGGCGACCTGCTCGGTAGCCTCGCCTCGACCGTCTTCGCTTTCGCCCTGTCGTCGTCTGCCCAAGTCTGTCTCTCCCCCTGCGGCGACGGACGAGCGCGCTGCCGCCGATTCTGCATGCTGGTCTAGTATCGCCTATTGATCTACCAATCGATAGGAACAATGTAGAGAGTGGCGGCTGCCCCGGTTGGCGGCTATCCGCAGCAAATTTCAAGGCGATCCGCGATGCTCCGACAAATCTCCGAGGATGTCCGCGTCAATCTGAAGGACCGGCTGCGGGAAGTCCGCGAAATCATCCGCCAGAGCCGCCATGACGGCAGCGGCGATGCCAGCATCCTGCGCGAAGCAACCAGCTATCTGCCGCCGTTTCCAGGCAAGGGCATCGAAGGCCTGCTCAGCCATGCCGCGAGTGCCGTCGACGAAGCGCTGTCGATCGCTGAAGCTTTCGTCCCGCATGAGCGCCCGATCAAGGTGGACGGCACGACGGTGAAGGGCCTCGGCACCTATTTCCCGGTCGGCAACGAGGATCGCCAACTGGACGCCGAGCGCCTGTTTCGGCGCGATATGTATTATCTGACCAAGGCGGTGCTTGCCGGCCTGAATATCGACAATGCCCGCATCCACGAAGCCGATTTCGCGGCCGTCCATGCCACGATGCGCAAGCGGCATGGCGATCTGCTGGCCGCGTTGGCCGCGCCAGGTGCCGGACTGCAGGCAATCGCGGCCGCCTGTTCGGCACTGCTGGTCGAGTGTCTCAGCCAGCGTCCCGTTCGCTTTGCCGAAACAGTGTCCGAAACGCCGGCGGTGGTGGGCAGCAGCGCGCCTGACATAAGCTGCCTGGCACCGCTCGCTTTGGCCTGCGGCCTGGCGACCGCCGGCAGCGATGGCGCGCCGGACCCGGATATGCTGGAGATCGCGATCCTGGCGGCGGATATCCGTCACGATCGCATCGTTCAGGCCTGCGCCAAGGCAAACCCGGTCGCTGAATTGACACCTGTCTTCGCCACCTTGCTTGCCCATTTGCCGTAAACTGTCGAAACTTCGGCTAGCCGTCCGCCGCCATTGCCATAATCGCCTTCTTGGCGCGCTGGATCGAGGCCGGGCTCATCGAGAGCTCGGTCAGCCCCATCTCCACGAAGGTCGCAATGAGATCGGGACGACCGGCCGCCTCCCCGCACATGCCGACCATGATGCCGGCGGCGACGCCGGCTCTTGCCGTCATTTCGATCGCCGACATGACGGCCGGATTGGTGACGTCGTTAAGCTTCGCCACCGTCGGATTGAGCCGGTCGGCGGCCATGATGTACTGGGTAAGATCATTGGTGCCGATCGAGAAGAAGGCGACCTCCTTGGCCAAAGCTGGGGCGATCAGCACGGCGGCCGGGGTCTCGATCATCACACCGAGATCGAACGCCGCATGCGCCATGCCTTCGGCTTTCAGTTCGGCGGCACATTCCTCGACCAGGACCCGCGTCTGCCTGACCTCGCCGATGTCGGACACCATCGGCAGCATCACCTTGATGTTGCCGTGCACGGCCGCCCGCAATAGCGCCCGCAACTGGCGCTTGAAGATATCGGGCCGGTCGAGGCACATGCGGATGCCGCGCCAGCCGAGGAAGGGGTTTTCCTCGTCGGGAAATTCGATGCCGGCGATCGGCTTGTCACCGCCGATGTCGAGCGTGCGCACAATGACCGGATAAGGCGCAAAAGCCTTGGCCAGCGCCGCATAGGTCTCAGCCTGCATGTCTTCCGAGGGCAGATGCATATGGCGCATGAACAGAAGCTCGGTGCGGAACAGGCCGATGCCCATGGCACCAGCCTCTAGTGCTGCCTCAATTTCCTCAAGTGAGCCGATATTGGCCGCGACCTCGATGATCCTGCCGTCGGCGAGCTTCGGCGTCACCGTCTTGAAGATGGTCAAGCCGGCGCGCTCCTTTGCCGCCGCTTCGACGCGGCCGGCGAAATCGGCACGGGTCGCCTCGTCGGGGTCGATGATCACATGGCCGGCATTGCCGTCGAGCGCGACGTCTCGCGCGGTGCGCAAGGCATTGACCTGGCCGCCGAGGCCGAGCACTGCCGGAATGCCGTGCGAGCGCGCGATGATGGCGATGTGCGAGGTGGCGCCGCCATGGCCGCACACCACGCCGCCGATACGCTTCAGCGGCGCGCGTGCCAGATCCCAGGCGCCGATGTCATCGGCAATCAGGATAGCCCCTTCGGGTATGTTTTCGAGGCTGACATCGTCTTGGCCCAGCAACACCAGGCAGATCTGCCGCCCGACCGCATGAACGTCATCCGCCCGCGCGTTGAGATAGTGATCGTCGACCGCGCTGAATTCGGCGGCAATGGTGGAGGCGGCGGTGATGACGGCGGAGACCGCGTCATTGCCGCCCTTGATCAGGCCCTCGGCCTCATCAGTCAGGCTGTCGTCGGCGGCGATATCCCTGAGCGCGGCAACGATGCCGCGGTCTCCAGCCGACAGGCTGTCCTGCGCCAACGCATGGTCCATGCGGGCCTGGACCGCGCCGACAGCCGCGCGGAACCTGTCGATCTCGCCTTCTATCTCCTCGGCCTGCAACATGCGGCCCTGTCCGGCGATATCGGGTGGGAAATGCGCAAAGGCCGGGCCGATGGCGAAACCTTCGCTCGCGGCCACGCCACGCAGGCGGTTTGCCCCGCCAGATGCCGCCGGCACGGATCCGGGCGCGGGTGCCGCTTCCTGCCCGGCATCGTTCGCCGGGCTCTGCGCTTCCGCTTCATCATCGAGGCCGGCCCGCGGATTCTCGAGATAGCCGATCAGCGCCTCGAGCGCCTCGATGGCATCGGCGCCATTCGCCCGCACCGTGACTTCCTGGTTCTCCTTGACCGCCAGCAGCATCAGCTTGACCGAACTCTTGGCGCTGACGGCCTTGCCGTCCTTGACCAGTTCGACGTCGGATTCGAAGCCCTTGGCGAGCTTCACGAACCGCGTCGCGGGACGGGCGTGCAAACCTTCATGCACTCTGACGATGGTCGAGCGTTCCATGGCAATACTCTGGTTTTGGGCGCCGCTCCCAACATTAGGCCGCGGCGCGAAATGCTGTCAGGCGGCGATGGTGATGATCGCGCCGGTCTTCAGGGCGGCCACCAGCGCTTGCGGGTCGACTTGCGACGCACAGATCTCGCCCGGCCTCTCGGCCTCGGTAGCGCCGTTGAACGAAATGACGACATGACCCATTTCCAGCACCTTGCTCCACGCGCTGGAGCCGACCGCCGTTATAACAGCGGCAACCGGGCCGAGGGTGATCGAAGCGCCCTTGGCGGGCGCTCCGTCACTTGGTCCCTGCTCCGCCTTGTGGAGCACCGAAACCTCGGCAAGCTCCGGCGGCGAGCCATCCGCAAACAGGATGACCACGCCCCCTTCGGCAAGGTCCGCCACTTCGGGGCCGATGGCAGTGACCCGTGTTCTCAGCAGAACCGTCATATGGCGAACCTCATTTCTCAACTTTCCCTAGAGCGGTGAACCGCTCTATCTCTTTGTTTTGACGTAATCTCCGAGGGAAGCATTATGCGCTTTCCCGGAGTTGCCTTAGAACACGATCAGGCTGACGACCCAGGCGATCAGCACCGAGACCGGGCCCATGATCTGGCGGCTGATGAGCACCGCCGGAACGCCGATTTCGATCGTCTTCGGCTTGGCCTCACCGAGCGCCAGGCCGACGGGGACGAAGTCGCAGCCCACCTGGGTATTGTAGGCAAACAGCGCCGGCAGTGCCATTGCCGGCGAAATCGTGCCGTTGGCAATCTGCGGGCCGATGATGGCAACGCCGATGACCTGCGCGATGACAGCGCCTGGCCCGAGGATGGGCGACAGGAACGGCAGGCCGCAGATCGCCGAGATGATCAGCAGGCCGACGATGTTGTTGGCCAGCGGACCCATCGGCTGCGCCAGCACATCGCCGATGCCGGTATACAGGATCAGACCGATGAGCATGGTCACGAAGGCCATGAACGGCAGCACGTTGCGGATGACCTGGTCGATGGTGCGGCGGCCGGCATTGAAGAAGATGCCGACGATACGTCCCATGACGCGGCCGATCGTGCTGATGAGGCCGATCAGCCCACCCTCGCTCGGCAGCGGCTGTGGTGCCGCGGCCGCATTGTTGCTTGAACTCATCGCTGCTGCTCCCCCTGCAGTCGTGATCGTCTCGGATCCGTCCGCCATTGTGATGTTGGCCGGCTTCACGCCTGAAACGTAGATGTCCTCGGTGATGAACTGGGCCAGCGGCCCCGATTGACCGACCGGCGTCAGATTGACGGTCGGAATACGCTTGCGCGGATAGACGCCGCATCGTGCGGTGCCGCCGCAGTCGACGACGACAACCGCCATCTCGCTTTCGATCGGCGGCGCTCTGAAGCCGTCGACGGCTTCGCCACCGGTCATGTCGGCGATGAGCTGCGCCACCGGGTGAATGCCACCACCGGTGACGGAAACCACCTTGCTGCGCTGTTCGGTCGGCTCGATGACGAGCGGGCCACCCCAGCCGGTTTTGCCTTGGGTGATCCTTACGGCTTTGTATGTCTTGGCCATGATGTCCTCCCCGCCCTTACAGCTCGACGCCCTGGCGGCGTGCCATGATGGCGGTGATGCGTTCGGTCAGCATGCCCTTGAGCAGGATGACGACGAGGCCGACGATGGCGTACCAGATCGCCACCTTGACGTGGTAACCGGCAACGACGACGCCCTTCTTTTCCAGCTCCAGCAGCGCGACGAGAATGCCGCCCCAGACGAAATACTCGCCGGGATTGATGTGCGGGAACAGGCCGAGCGGCGGGTGCACATAGGACACGGCCGCGTCATAGAAGGCCGGCTTGTGCTTTTCTTCCAGGAACGATCCGAACGTATAGGCCATCGGATTGGTGAGGAAGAACACCGCCAGCAGCGGCAACAGGGTGTAGCGCGTCAGCGCGATCCGGCCGGCGCCGCGGGCCAGGCCATGCACGCGCTCTTCACCGACCAGTTCGGTGACGGCGTAGAAGGCCGTCATCAGCACCACCAGCGTCGGAATGATGCCGGTGACGAAGCCGGCGAAGACCTCGCCGCCCTTCTGGAAGATGCCGATGAAGTACTTGCCGATGGCGGTCAGCCAGCCGAGCTGCTCTTCCTGCTGGACGTCCTTCAGCTTTTCCTTGAACTGATCGACGGTGATCGGTCCGCTGTCCGCTTGTGCGAGGACAACGAGATGGTCGGAGGCATGCTCGACGGCGAGCTTGCCATGCAATGCGGCATCCGAGACCATGGCACCTGCAACATGCAGATTGTGCACGGCCATGTCGGCATGCTGCGCCAACAACGAAAATACAGACATTTCTCCTCCTTATGCCACCCGCCGGTTGATCCCAGTCGGTGCGCGGCGTCCTCTATCCCTTTGATCTAGAGCCCGAAATCCTCCGGCCCTAAGCCCTTGCTACGTTCAAACCGGACAGGCCCGGCTTCTTCCCCGGCTCCGACCGTGTCTTGTCGATCTGCTCGATCGCCCGTTTCACGGCCTCGGCCACACCGGGTTCCCCCTCCCCCATGATTGCAGGGTTGGACCGGAGTTTATCGAGGGGAACACCCTCGAACTCTTCATGTCTTTTGAACTTGGTGAAGACGGAACGGCCGCTCATCACCATCAGGCGGCGCACGACCAGATCGGGTGTCACCACGACGAGCGCGATGGTGCCCTTGGCCAACCGACCGCGAAAATTGCCGGCTCCGACGAAGCCGTCCTTGTACTGGTCGGTGACGCCCCTGAAGACATCCGAATAGTGCCGCATCTGCAGCCAGACGCCGAGCGACTGCAGCGCCCACACAATAACCAGCAGAAGCAGTCCCCACTGCCAAATCGCCATTCGGTTCTCCTCCCGAAGCCTCAGTTGAACCGCACCTTGGACCGGCGCGTGACAACAGCAAAGTGAGAACATTTGTTTCCGAGAATGTCAATATGTATGATATTGGCCTCGGCTGCGGTCATCCACAGGGACGCTGACCGATTTCGGCCGTGGTGCCATTGTGCTAGGCTGACCGGGAAACAGGATACGAGGAACATGGATCTGCCCTTCAGGGACGAACTGGCCTTGATGCCGGATCTTCGCCATCGGCTGCGGCAGCTGCGCTGGTTCCGCGCCACCTTTCGCGGCAGCGCCAAGGTGGTCTCGGACACGTTCGGCGTGCGCTTCGAGATCGACGAGGCCAAGCTCACCAGGGCCTTTCTCGACTGGGTCGAGATCATGGAAGCGCAGAAGCGCTTCGCCGCGATCGACCGCGCCGACTTCATCGTCTTTGCCGCCGGCCTCGTGCTGCGCGAGCTGATAAAACAGGCGCCGGCCAAGGAAATCTCCGGCCTCACGCAGCTGATCGAGACGGAAACGAACGCCGGCACGCTGGAAATCGTCCGCTTCTGGCCGGAGGGTTTCCTCTACACCAACTACTGCGTCTCGGTGATTTCGGCGATCCACGAACAGGAATTTGGCACGGCACCCGGCATCGACAAATGCGCCGACGATTTGCGCACATGGTGGTCCTATCGCGAGAATGTGACCGAGATGCCGGCCTATGCGGTGGCTTTCCTCGACCGCTTTCTCGGCGCCGAACCGAACTGGATCACCCCGGATCGCGCGCAGTCCCGGCAAGCCATGCAACGGGCGCTCGGGGCTTCCCGTGCGAGCGATGCGTTGCGCCAGCTTTGAGATCGCTCTTCGCGCCCTCAAAACGCACACGCTATTGAACATTTGACTTTTTGCCGATAGCGATGTGCGCAAACTGACTCGAGAGGGAAACGCGTGGCGCGACCAAGGCCTATTATTTTCGATTGCGACGGCGTTCTTGTCGACAGCGAGCCTCTGGCCGCCCGCGCCTATGAGCGCGTCTACGAAAAGCACGGCATGCCCGGCGTCAACACGAGCATCATCGCCCAATGCATCGGCATGAAGCAGTCCGATATCATCGCCAGGATCAGGGATTTGACCGGGCACCAGTTTCCGGCGGCGGCGGACGGCGATATCTGGGCCGAGACCAAGGTGCTGTTCTCGCAGGAATTGAAGCCGACACCGGGAATCACTGCGTTTCTGGAGACGCTTGCGGGCGACCGCTGTGTCGCCTCGTCCTCCTCCGTCGAGCGCATAAACCATAGCCTTGCCGTGACCGGGCTGGCGCGTTTCTTCGGCGATGCGATCTACAGCTCATCAATGGTCAAGAATGGCAAGCCGGCGCCGGACATCTTCCTGTTTGCGGCGGACAAGATCGGCGCCAATCCCGTCGACTGCATCGTCATCGAGGACTCGCCCTTCGGCATTCAGGGCGCGGTCGCCGCCGGCATGACCGCGATCGGCTACACCGGTGGCGGCCATACCTATGCCGAGCACGCCGCGCGGCTGACGGCTGCCGGTGCCGATTTCGTCTGCGCTGACTGGAAAGAAGTTAGCCGGCAATTGGCTAGGTTTGGTGTGCCCGCCTAGTTTAGACGATACTTTGTGAATCCACGGCTGGCCCATTCGCCAGGCGGCACCAATGAGCCCACACGGAAGTTGAAGGACAGGACCCTCGTCGCATCGGCGTCGACTTCGCATCGGAAATTTAGATTGTACCAGGCGTTTCTGGTGCTGAAGGCGGCCTGCGGAGGATTGAGAACATTGCCTTTGTCCAGCGTGATGGTTGGCACCCATTTGACCGTATAGTCGGCAGTTTGCAGTTCCCGGCTCAGAACGTTGCCGCAAAGGGTGGCCACGCGCTGACCGCGCGGCACATTCTCCATGGAGCTTGTAGCGAACGCATTGCCGGTTGCCCCTTGCGAGTAAAGCTTTCTGACGCCTGGAAGGCCGGAATAGATCGGTGATCCTGCAACGTCGTTGTTGGTGGGATTTGATCTTCCAGCATTCCCGATCGGCGCTTTGAAAGCTCTTGCGGGCTTGAACGTCATTGTCTTGGCAGGTTTGGGTTTTGGCTTTGCCTTTTCGATCGAGGCTGGAGGCGCCGGCTTGTCACCGGTCTCAGCCGCCAATGGCGTTGGCGTCACGACGGCTTGCTTTTCGTCGGGTTGCGGTGCGGGTTCTTGTTTGTCCGGCTGCTGCTTGTCGGTGTCCTCGGTCGCCGCCTTTTCCTCGCTTTGCGCGGGCTTTTCGTCCGGCGCAACGGCGGCCGGCTTCTCGTCAGGCTTGCTGGGCTCCGCCTTCTGCTGTGGCGTTGCAGCCGGGGCGGGCTGGGGCGGCGCGGGGGTCGGGGGTACAGGCGGGT
>NZ_RZRT01000279.1:0-349 GCF_003998295.1 Mesorhizobium sp. M7A.F.Ca.US.011.01.1.1 | reverse complement strand
GCGGTAACAATCCGCAACGATGGCGGCAACATCCAGCGCGTCACGCTGGTCTATCCCGGCGAAGCAGACATCAGTGAAAACAGGATCTCGGTGCTGACGCCGATGGGGACGGCGCTCATCGGCGCGACCGCTGGGCAGACGGTGTGCTGGAGCAGCCGTGGCGGCCGGGAACTGTCGGCGACCATCGAAGTGGTCGATACGCCGGCCTGCGGGCGGGAGGGGGCCTGATCATGGAGACGGTGATGACAGGCGCGAATTTCCAGCTGACGACAAAGGACTTCGCCGTCCTCGAAATCATGTTGGAGCGTCGGCGGGCTTTCGCGGATCCGATTGTTCCAATGCTTGAAGA
>NZ_RZRT01000278.1:0-406 GCF_003998295.1 Mesorhizobium sp. M7A.F.Ca.US.011.01.1.1 | reverse complement strand
TGCCCCTGGCCAGATCGTAAATGACGCACGGCTTGTTCGCGATGGCGAGCCGAAGCACGTTGACGGCCGTGCCGGGTGATGCGCCGTCCCAGACCATCATCCCAAAGTCGGCGCGCCGCGCCATCTCCCGGTCTTTGGCGGCGTGGACCCAGTATCCTCTGGCGCCCTCAGGAGAAGGAACATGGTAGGCGGCCCAGTCGCCCAGATTGTTCCGGGGTTCCTTGCCGGCATGGAAGACCCCGACATGCTCGTACTTGTAGCCCGCGAGCAGGCCCTGCGCCTCTGCATCGGCTCCCGACGCGTCGCCAATCAGCACGCCGTGCTCGGCAGCGACGATTGCGCCGATGCGAGCGATGACAGGTTCCGGCAGCTCGAATATCTCGCGTGATCCACCTATGAATATCAT
>NZ_RZRT01000277.1:0-348 GCF_003998295.1 Mesorhizobium sp. M7A.F.Ca.US.011.01.1.1 | reverse complement strand
GCCTGGATCGCATCGAATGTCAGCCAGCCGCGCCAGAAGGCCGGATCGGCCTCGTTGCGCCAGGCCGGGATCATGCCGCGATCGGGCTCGGTGTAGTAAGGCACCTTGAACATGATCGCGCGATCGTCGGTCAGGCTGGCGGCGGGCAGGAAGGCCTGTTTGCCGGTGCGGTGATACGCCGCCTCGGCTTCATCGCCCGCGGCTTCAAGCTTGGCGACGCCGTCCTTGCCGCCATAGGTCTGTTCGACCACATCGGCGTCGTGCAGCCAGGGTGCGACGAGAGCGACCGACTTGATCGCCGTATTTTTAGCGGCGGCAGTGACCATGTAGCCGGAGCTGGCGCAAATG
>NZ_RZRT01000276.1:0-306 GCF_003998295.1 Mesorhizobium sp. M7A.F.Ca.US.011.01.1.1 | reverse complement strand
GTCACGCCGAAGTCACGCATGACGCGATCATGAATGAGCTGATTTCCGTCGCCGACGAGATCCTGCCCTATATGGACCGTGTCTGGAAGATCCTCGACGACAAGCGCCGCGCCGGCGAACGCATCCTGTTCGAAGGCGCGCAAGGCACGCTGCTCGACATCGACCACGGCACCTATCCGTTCGTCACTTCGTCCAACACGGTCGCCGGCCAGGCCTCAGCCGGATCTGGCGTCGGCCCGGGTGCCATCGGCTATGTCCTCGGCATCACCAAGGCCTATACGACGCGTGTCGGCGAGGGTCCGTTCC
>NZ_RZRT01000275.1:0-409 GCF_003998295.1 Mesorhizobium sp. M7A.F.Ca.US.011.01.1.1 | reverse complement strand
GACATAGGTCGCGTCGGTTGCTATCCGAGTATCTCATCCCTGCCCACGCGACCGGACTGCGTCGTCCTTTGCGTTCGCGACAGTGCATTGGAGGAAAGCCTGGACGAAGCTGGACGCGCCGGAGTTCCGGCGGCCGTGGTGTTCGGCCGCGGATACGATCCCGAATCCGCGACACCGCTGCCGGAGCGGCTCGGGGCGATCGCCCGAAAATACGGCATGGCCATTTGCGGCGGGAACGGAATGGGGTTCCTCAACTCCCTCGACGATCTTAGAGTCTCATTCGGAGCGCCACGTAACGAGGGTCTCGCCAGTGGCGTGAGCGTCGTCGTCCACAGCGGCTCGATCTTGGAATGGCTTATCGGCAACAGGCGCAATCTCGCATTCGACTTCGCGGTATCCGCAGGGCAGG
>NZ_RZRT01000274.1:0-410 GCF_003998295.1 Mesorhizobium sp. M7A.F.Ca.US.011.01.1.1 | reverse complement strand
CCTGAGTGCGCTTGTTCGGCATCGGCCAAACGCCACCACCGAAGACTTTCTGATCGCCGTATTGATCGACCAGCCCCGGCAGCACGCTATCGATACCATCGCTGTCCAGCAGCGGCACCGCCTGGGTGATCGCGCGGGACTGGGCCTCGACACGGGCCAGGTCCGAAAGAATCCGCGTGCCGATCTGGTCAACCTGGCTGAGCACCACCTGTTCCTGAGTCGCGCGAGCCTTGGGGGTTACGAAGTGCACAATCCCCTGCTCGGTGATGACCGCTATCACCAGTATCAAGGCCACAAATATGACCGTGTAGCGTGCCTGCACTGTTTTAAACATCGTCGACCCCATGCCGTGAAATTTGTTGTTGTTTTGCACAACGCCAAATTAGCTATCGACCGAAAGACGACAAGGA
>NZ_RZRT01000273.1:0-410 GCF_003998295.1 Mesorhizobium sp. M7A.F.Ca.US.011.01.1.1 | reverse complement strand
CATCAAGGTCGATCCTGCCAAGGGGCGCGAGTTCAGCGATTCCGAGAGCTTCTACACCTGGCTCGGCAACCACCACGACACCGAGACAGAAGTCTGGATCAAGATCCACAAGGTCGGTTCGGGGCTGCCTTCGATCACGCCGAAGGAGGCCATCGATGTCGTTCTGTGCTGGGGCTGGATCGATGCCGTGCGCAAGGGGCTCGACGACAAGAGCTATTTGCAACGCTACACGCCGCGCGGCAGGAAGAGCACCTGGAGCCAGATCAACGTCGACAACGTCGCCCGGCTGATCGAGCAGGGCCGGATGACAGAGCATGGGCTGAAACAGGTCGAGGCAGCGAAGGCCGACGGGCGCTGGGCGCGCGCCTATGGAAGCGGCAAGGACATGAAAATCCCCGACAATCTTAAGG
>NZ_RZRT01000272.1:0-370 GCF_003998295.1 Mesorhizobium sp. M7A.F.Ca.US.011.01.1.1 | reverse complement strand
GACGAGTGGTTGTGGATTCTAGCGTGCCCAGTCCGCTGCGGGAGTCTTGCGCTCTCAGTCGACGGCTCATTTATTAGCAACCGACGATATGCCACGATACGCCCAATTTGCGTTGGCTGCGAGCGCAAAACTTACTCGCGCCAAACGTCACGCCAGCGCCTCGCTGTCAGGGAGACCGTTTGCGCGGTTGCGAATGCCACTTCTAGTTTACTTGCGACCGTTCCGAATGATCGACACAAAAGTCTGCTTCGGGTCAGATTGAGAAACTAAAGCTGGCTTACAGACATCCGCTATCGTCATCCTGAGGTCTCGGAGCCGCCATCCCGCTGTCGGCCCAGAGGCGACATTTCGCGATCAGCTTGGCAAGGAC
>NZ_RZRT01000027.1:0-82996 GCF_003998295.1 Mesorhizobium sp. M7A.F.Ca.US.011.01.1.1 | reverse complement strand
TGCCAAGCGAACAGTCGAAACCGTCTGTGACGCCATCGGCCAAATCCTCGGCACCGTCACGTCAACCGAATGCCGAAATTACTTCACAGAGGCAGGCTATGCCCAACCTAAATTCATCCCGCTCTAGCGCCACGCCTTCGGTCTCCAGATCTTCCTCGGTGATGCCGGTCAGTTTGGTGAAGAACGGTCGAAGGCGTATCTCTGACCAAACCGGTCGACCGGTCTGATATAGGCCTTGTGTGTGCCGAGCAGGGAAAAGTCGCCCTCAAGTCCAAGCCTGACCGCGCCGATCTGTGCGATCACCGGGTCAGGATCGTGGGCCGCGCACCAGAATCGCCGTTGCGAGCCCTCAAGGCAAAGAAACTCGCAGTCGAAGATGATTGCCGTCTTCACGATCACACCCTTCGAGCGTCAGGCAGCGGTATTGTCGGTGGACTTCAGTGCGTCGGAAATCCGACTTGGGCAAGTCCCGAACGCGTCGATCGGCTTGCAAACGTGCTGCGGGCAGGTTCGGCGCGTGCCGGAGGTTCAGCGCAGTCACAGGCGGGACCATGGCCCCGCCTGTTCAATTCCTGTCTTAATGCAGGCGACCGCTGGCATGGGCCAGCATGGTGTAGACCTTGCCGGTGTCCGACGTCAGGTAGGTCTGCGCCATGATGTTGTCACGGTCGTTGCGCGAGACATCCTTGAGCAGCTTCTCGAAATCGTCGCAGTAGCGGTCGACGGCGGCGCGGAACTCGGCCTCGGCCTGATACTTGCGACGAATCTCGTCGAACGTCTGCTGTCCCTTCAGCGTGTAGAGCCGCCGCGTGAACACGTCACGTTCGCCACGCCGGTAGCGGTTCCACAGCTCGATCGAAGCATCGTGGTCGATGGCACGCGCGATATCGACGGAGAGCGAGTTCAGCGATTCCACGACATGCAGGGGCGAGCGCTGGGCAGGGGTAGCGCGCTGCGCTTCCACGGGGGCCGTAGGGGCTGCCGACCTGAGGTCCTCATCGTTCGATGCCGCGGTAAGCAGATCGCGCACCCATCCGCCCTGAGGCGTGCGGGCGCTGGCATCGCCGCGCGGACGCGGTGCCGCCTCGCCAGGACGCTCAAGGTCGAGCGTGCCTCGCAATGCGGGGCCGCCCAAGGGCGCCTGAGGCGTGCGCAGGTCCGGCTGCGGTGCCGGTGCGCGGCGCGGCGGCTCGGCAGCGCGTGCGGCCGGCGCTTGCGGCGCCGGGCGCAGGTTGCGTGGTTCTGATCCGTCACCGCCGCCGCGGCCGGACTTGGCCACGATGTCCGAAAGCTCCTTGAGGGCGTTGATCTGCTCGGAAACGGCGCGGCGGATGGCCGAGGTCGATTCCTTTGCCTCTTCCGGCATTTCGATGACGCCCTTCTTGAGCTCGGCCCGGGTCAGGTCGAGTTCGCTCTTGATCGAGCCCGCGGTGCGCCGCATCTCCTCGGTCGCATCGGCAAAGCGCTTGGTTGCCGAATCGACGACGTCGGTGATGGCATTGCGGATCTTGTCGGCCGATTCCATCGTCTTGCCTTCGGCGTTCTGCAGCGTCTGGCCGACGAGATTTTCGAACGAGCGCATGACCCTTTCGAGATCTTCCGACTTCTTGACCAGGCCGACGGCGAGGTCTTCGAGCGACGATTGCCTCTCGAGCGTGTGTTCGAGATTGCTCTGGGCCGAGCTCAGCAGGTCCGAAGCGCTGGACAGCAGGCGGCTGTGTTCGTCGAACTTGGTGGCGATCGACGCCACCTCGCGCAAGGTGGACGACGACAGTTCCGTCAGCCTTGTCGTGTTCGAATCGACCAGTCGCGCCGAGCTGGCGAAGGTCTGCGCGGCTTTCTCCGTGGTGGCGGCGAAGCTTTGCGTGCTGCCGCTCAGGCGTTCATCGACCTGGCCGAGATTGACCGCGGCCTGCTCGATCAGCTGGCCGAGCTGCGAACTGGACTTGGTCATCCGGCCGATGAGATCGGCGACGCTGTCGGACAGCGACGAGCGGGCGCCCTCGACCGCCGACAAGGTTTCGGCGGTGCGGTTCGCGAGTGCGTCGACAAGCGCGGCATTCTCGCTGCGCAGCTTCTCGGTGGCGCGTTCGGTGACCTCTTCCATGCTCTTTTGCAGGTCCGAGCCGCCCTGGGCGAAACGCTCGACCAAGGGCCGTGCGGTTTCGTCGAGGATTTTCGACATTTCGGCCGAACGTGCGGCGAGCATGGTGTTGAGTTCGCGGGTGTTGGCGCCGATCGTCTTGGCGGCATCGTTGGTGCTCTGGCCGATATGCTGGCCAACCGCGGTGAAGGTCTCGGCGATCACATTGGCGCGCGAGACGAGTTGCGCCTCGGCATTCGACACCTGTTCGTTGAGCTTCTGGCCCATCGTCTCGGCCGTGAAGGCGAGGCGGTTCTCAACGCCTGAGACCTGCTCTTCGACACGGGCGGCCGCGGCCGCCGCGCTCGAGGCGAGCCGCTCGTCGGCGCCGGCAAGCGCCTGCTCGATTTCGCGGGCGTGCACGGCCATTTCCTGGCCGGTCCGCCTTGCGCGTTCGGCAACCCGTTGCTCGGTATCGGCAAAGGCACCGACGATTGTCTCGGCATGCTCGCCGATCGTGGAGGTGCTGCTGGCGATGCGCGACACCAGGCGCTGATCCGCGTCGTCGAAGATACGGCCGATTTCCGAGGCACGGCTCGACAGCGCTTCCGAACCTTCGGCGATGCGCGAGACGAGCTGCTGGTCGGCGGCATCGAAGATGCGGCCAAGGTCCGATGCGCGTGCGGCAAGCGCTTCGGCCGATTCGCCGATGCGCATGCCGAGCCGCTGGTCGGCACCTTCGAAGTTGCGCAGGATGTCGCCGGCGCGCGCGGCCAGCGACTGGGCCGTTTCGATGGCGCGGGCGACCAGCTTCTGGTCGGCGGCATCGAACGTGCCTGCAATCTCGCTTGCACGAGCTGCCAGATGATCGGCGGTGTCCTGAGCCCGGGCGGTCAGCTGATCGGCGGTTTCCTGGGCGCGGGCGGCGAGCTTCTGGTCCGCCGCTTCGAAAGTGCCGGCGATCTCGCTTACGCGAGCAGCCAGATGATCGGCGGTTTCGTGGGCGCGGGCCAGCAGCGAGCTGGACGTGTCGTCCGCACGGGCAAGCAAGGCGCTCGACGTATCTTCCGCACGGGCGTGCAGGCGACGGTCTGCATCCTCGAAGGTGCGGGCGATGTCTTCGGCCCGCGCCAGCAGGGCGGCGGAGGTCTGCTCGGCGCGCTCGGCGATCTTGCGGTCGGCGTCGCTGAACGCGGCACCGGCCTGCTCGTGCAGGGTGCTGGTGACTTCCAGCACCTTCTCGCGCAGGGCGCCGGCGACAAATACGGCGCTCTTCTCGAGCACGGCGCGGACGTTGTCGACGCCTGTCGAGAGCGCACGCTCCATGGTGCCGGCGCGCTCCTCGATGATGCCGGTCTGACGGCTGAACGCCTGCTCGATCTTCTCGACATCTCCTGCAATCGCGGCAGAGATGTCCGAGCTTCTGGCGGCGATCTGGTCGATGTGGCCGGAGAGTGAGCGGTCGACGTCCTTGCGGGTTTCGGCGAGCTTGCCGAGATCGTCTTCCAGCGCGCGGGTCAGCATATTGCGACCTTCGGACAGCTTGCCGACATGTCCGGCGATGACGTCGTCGATATCGCTGCGGCTTTCGGTCAGCTTCTGCAGGTCGGCTTCGAGGGCGCGTTTGAGAATGTCGCGGCCCTCGGCCAGTTTCTCGACCTGGCCGGCGACCAGGCCGTCGATGCTGGAGCGGCTTTCGGCCAGCTTGGCCAGATCGGCTTCCAGCGCGCGCTTGAGAACGTCGCGGCCTTCGGCGAGCTTCTCGACCTGGCCGGCGACCAGGCCATCGATGCTGGAGCGGCTCTCGGCCAGCTTGGCGAGATCGTCCTCGAGCGCCTTCGACAGGGCCGAGCGCTCCTGGACAAGCCTTTCCGCGTGGCTGTTGACGAGGCCACCGACGTTTTCCAGATCGGCCTCAAGTGACCTCGACAGTGTCGAACGATCCTGGGCGAGCCGTTCGGAATGGCTGTTGACCAGGCCGTTGACGCTTTCGAGATCGGCCTCGAGCGCCCGGGCGAACTGTGCCCGGTCATCGACCAGCTTCTGTGACTGATCGGCAATGGTCCCCTTGATCGCATTGAGGTCGGATTCCAGAGCGCGCCGTAGGATGTCGCGACCCTCGGAAAGCTTCTCGACCTGACCGGCGACGAGCCCGTCGATGCTGGAACGGCTGTCGGCCAGCTTGGCGAGATCTTCCTCAAGGGCCCTCGACAGGGCGGAGCGGTCTTGGACGAGCTTGTTCATGTGATCGGCGATGACGCTGTTCACATTCTGCAGATCGGCTTCCAGGACCCGGGAAAGCTGACCGCGATCCTCGGCCAGCTTTTCCGACTGGCTCGATATGACGCCCTTGATCGTGTTCAGATCGGATTCCAGGGCGCGCTTGAGAATGTCGCGGCCTTCGGCCAGCTTCTCGACCTGGCCGGCGACGAGGCCGTCGATGCTCGAGCGGCTCTCGGCCAGCTTGGCAAGGTCGGCTTCGAGCGTCTGCGACAGCAGGCTGCGGTCCTCGGCCAACCGTCCCGAATGGCTTTCGATCAGGCCGCGTATGCCGGACAGATCATTGTCGAGCGAATGGGAAAGCTGCGTGCGGTCTTCCGCCAGTTTGGCGGAATGGGTTTCGATGAGGCTCTTGATGCCGATGACGTCGTTTTCCAACGCCTTGGCGAGCACGGCGCGGCCTTCGGCGATCTTTTCCACCTGACCGGCGACCAGACCGTCGATGTCGGCGCGGCTGTCGGACAGTTTGCCGAGGTCGGCTTCCAAGGCGCGCGACAGAATGTTGCGGCCCTCGGCGAGCTTGCCGACATGGCCAGCGACCATTTCATCAATGATCGTACGGGCTTGCACCAGTTTCCCGGAGTCTTCGTTCAAGGCAGTGGAGAGCCTGTTGCGGCCTTCTTCCAACCTTTCGAGATGGCTGCCGAGCGACGCATCGATGGCCGCCCGCGATTCATTGACCTTGCGCAGATCCTCTTCGAGAGCACGCGAGATCAGGCTGCGGCCTTCGGCCAGCTTCTGTACCTGGTTGGTCACCGCCGCATCGATGCCGGCGCGGCCCTCGGCGAACTTCGCCAGGTCGGCCTCCATGGCCGCGGCCATGCGCTCGCGGCTTTCGGACAGTTTCCTGCTGTGGTTCTCGACAGCTTCCTCGATGCCGACGCGGGCGTCGGCGAGCCGCTGGATGTCACTGTCGAACGAACGCGACACGACGTGACGGGCGGCTTCCATGCGCCCGGCGAAGTCGCTGGCGCGGGCTTCGAGCATGGAGGAGGTCGAGGTGACGATGTCGGCCATGTCGGCGCCGATCTGGGTCTTGCCCTGATCGATCATCGCCGACAGCGTGTCCTTGCTCTCGGCAAAGGTATGGGCGATTTCGCGGGCGCGCTCGACCAGCGTTTCGTTGATCTGGCGGGCGCGGGCCTCGAGTGCCGCATTGAGCTTCTGCGTTCCGGTGTCGAGCGCCTCGGCGCGGGTCTGGAACTCGCTGATCAGTGCCTGGCCGCGTTCGGCGAGCGTGCGCTCGATGCCGTTGAGGCTGGCCTCGAATTCGGAATTGAGGGTGCGTGCGGCGCCGCCGAGCAGCGACACCATGCCGGTGGTGCGATCGTCCAGCAGATCGGTCAAGGACCGCGTCAGGCCGTCCGTGGTGTCCGTCAGCTTGGCAATGCGGGTGTCGAGCAGGCTGGCGAAGGCCTCGCCCGAGGTCGACAGCCGGTCGGTGATCGAATCGAGCCGGCCTTCCACCGAATCGAAGATCGACATCGAGCTTTCGTTGATGCGGTCGATGAGCGTGTCGCCGGAATTGGTGATCGTCATCGACAATTTGGTCGATGCATTGAGGATCGAGTCGCGGATGATGTCGGAGGCGGCGCCGATCTCGTCCTTCAGCGTCTCATGCGCGCCGGTGATCGAGGCGCGGACGCGCTCGGCATGGGTGACGACGGCTTCGCGTTCGCTGCCGAGCCCGTCGACCAGCGAGCGGATGCGGGATTCATTCTCGGAATAGGAGCGTTCGATCTGGTTGACTTCGCTGTGGACCAGCGTTTCCAGTTCGACGGCGCGGGCAAGCGTGCGTTCGATGCCTTCGCCCATGGCTGCAACCTCGCGACGAACGGCCTGGCCGATCATCATGACGCGATCCTGGGCTAGGTTTTCCGGTTCGGTCAGGCGGAAGGCCACTTCGGTCATCGACTGTGCGGCGATGCGCATTTCCTGGGCGCGGCGAATCATGGCGGCGAAGGCCCAGAACAGGATGACGGGGACGATGGCCGCGACCGCAAGGCCGATCAGTTCCGGACGGGCAAGGAACTGGTCGAGCGTACGGATTCTCCAGATGCTTGGTCCGAAAAGCAGATTGGCCAAACCACCGGCGCCGGCGAACCAGGCGAGCGAAACGAAGGCGACGACCCAGTAAATGGTGTTCGAGGCACGCCTGTTGAGGCTGTGCAGGAGCGTCTTGTAGTCCTTCTGGCGATCGTCATTGGCCGGCGCGAAACCTGCGGGCTGGGCGCCATTGCGCGGTTCCACGGGGCGCAATTCGGCAGGCTTGGCCTTGGGCGCGGGTTTCGCGGCGTGGTTCTGATTGACCACGGGCTCCGGGTTCTGTTCCGGCCTATGATCGCGTCCCTCGCGCGCCAGCTCGTCAGCCGCCTGGGATATCTGCGCTTCCAGATCCTCCATCGAAGCCGCGATGTCGAGGTCGCCGCTGCCGATCTCATTGCTGAGGTCGAGATCGAGCGCCTTTTCCAGTTCCCTGGCCACGTCGCTGTCGAGAGTTCTCGTCGTCGTTGGTTTCTTTGCCATGCCTTCGCTACCCTGTACTAGCTGCCGCGGGCTTATAATTCTGTTTGTCTTGCCCCGCGCAGGAGGCTGAAAATGGACCCCTCGTATCGTAATGACACAGGGGGGTAAAGAAAACATGCATTCCGCGGGATACGTAAAACTTTAAATATAAGGTTAACGGAACTGTGATTTGGGCGCCGCTTTGGCAACATTTTTTCCGGCCATTCATTAACCCGTTGTCCATTGGATTCGCCTAGTTTTTGGGCTAATCGAAGAAACGGAGTTCGAGTTCATGCGTGGCGAAAGCGGCATTGCCTTCTCAATGCCCGGGGGCGACGTATCCGGACCAAGACGGTCACGCCCGGTCGATTTGGCACACCTTGCCCGCCAGACGATGGGTGACCGCAGCCTCGAGCAGGAGGTGCTGGCGCTGTTTGTACAGCAGGCGCTATCGGTGCGCGACAGAATAGTCGACGCCGACATCAAGGACCGGCTTCTGCTCGCCCATGGATTGAAGGGTTCGGCACGGGGCGTCGGCGCCTTTGCCATCGCCGATTGCGCCACCGAGATCGAGCACCGGCCGGAAGACGGCCAGACGCTCAAGCGGCTTGGCACGCTGATCGACGAAGTGCGCGATTTCATCGCCGCCATCAACCGCTGAATCCGCGCCGAACCCGATTTGCGGAAAAACGTCATCGGGCGGCGCTTTCATGCGGCAGTTGACTTGTCAGCCGGAGTGATTATCTCGGCTGGAACTCCCTTCAGGTGACAAATGACCAAGCTGACTTTCATTGCCCATGACGGCACGCATTTCGACATGGACGCCGAGAACGGCTCTACGGTCATGGAGAACGCGATCCGCAACGCCGTGCCCGGGATCGAGGCCGAATGCGGCGGTGCCTGCGCCTGTGCCACCTGTCACGTCTATGTCGACGAAGCCTGGACGGCTGAAGTCGGCGAGCCCGAAGCGATGGAAGAGGACATGCTGGACTTCGCCTACGACGTCCAGCCCAACTCGCGCCTGTCATGCCAGATCAAGGTCCGCGATGCGCTTGACGGCCTGGTCGTACGGGTGCCTGCCCGCCAGGGATAAGCGGTATCTTTGCCAACTGATTTTTCCCGCTGTGGCTTGGCAGCGGAGCGATGGTCATGCAGTGTCCTGCTGTTTCACTACAGCGCCGCGCGTCCTCTTGGACGCGCAAAGGACGCTGTAGCACTTTTATTTGCGCATGATCCTTTCCGAAAATCGATCCGATTTTCGGGGTCATGCGCAGCGAGGCACAGGCATGACAGACATCACCAGGACAGACGTGCTTATTGTCGGGGCAGGGCCGGTCGGCTTGTTTGCCGTGTTCGAGCTCGGCCTGTTCGACATGAAGTGCCACCTGATCGACATTCTCGATCGGCCGGGCGGCCAGTGCGCGGAACTCTATCCGGAAAAGCCGATCTACGACATTCCAGGCTGGCCTTCGATCTCGGCGCAGGGGCTGGTCGACAAATTGCTCGAGCAGATCGCACCGTTCAAGCCTGATTTCAGCTACAACCGAATGGTTTCCAGCCTGGAAAAACTGGAGGACGGCAGTTTTCGCGTCACCACCGACGAAAACGAGGTGTTCGAGGCCAAGGTGGTGGTGATTGCCGCCGGCGGCGGCTCTTTCCAGCCCAAGCGTCCGCCGATCCCCGGCATAGAGCCCTTTGAAGGCAAGAGTGTCTTCTATTCGGTGCGCCGGATGGAGGATTTTCGCGGCCACGACCTCGTCATTGTCGGCGGCGGCGACTCGGCACTCGACTGGACGCTGAACCTGCAGCCGGTGGCAAAGAGCGTGACGCTGGTGCACCGGCGGCCCGAGTTCCGTGCCGCCCCCGACAGCGTCAACAAGATGTATGCCATGCAGGAGATGAAACAACTGGAGTTCCAGGTCGGGCAGGTGACCGGATTGACCGGTGCCGACGGCCAACTGTCATCGGCCACCATCAAGGGACCGGACGGCGACGTCGAGGTGCCTTGCACGCGCATGCTGCCGTTCTTCGGCCTGACCATGAAGCTCGGACCGATCGCGGAGTGGGGCCTCAACCTTCACGAGAACCTTATTCCGGTCGATACCGAGAAGTTCCAGACATCGGTGCCCGGTATCTTCGCGGTCGGCGACATCAACTGGTATCCGGGCAAGCTGAAGCTGATCCTGTCGGGCTTCCACGAAGTGGCGCTGATGGCGCAGGCCGCCAAGCGCATCATCAGCCCCGGCGAGCGCATCGTTTTCCAGTACACGACCTCCTCGACCAGCCTGCAGAAGAAGCTCGGCGTCTCCGGCTGAACTTTACTCGGCGAGGATGGGCGCCGCATTGTCGGCGTAACCGCGAAGCTCCTTTTCGGGCATCAGCGTCAGCGTGATCAGCCCCAGCAGCAATGTAGCGGCGGCGACGGCAAAGATCATCACGAACGGCTCGACCGTCGCGCTATGGCCCACGATCCGCATGCCTTCACCGGCAAGCGGCAAGCCGTAACCCAGAGCGACCGCGCCGAGCATCGCGACACCAAGCGCACTGCCAAGCGACCGCAGGAATGTCAGCACGCCCGTCGCGACGCCGAGATGCACGCGATCGACGGCGTTTTGCACCGACACGGTGGTGACCGGAAACGTCGTTCCGGTTCCAAACCCGATGCAGATCGTCAAGACCTCTACCTCCAGCAGCGTTGCATATCCTGCGACGACGGCCAGCAGGCAGAGGCACAGCATGCTGAAAAGGACGCCCACCATCGCAATGCGCTTGTAGTGGGTGAAATGCGGTATCATACGCCCGCTGAATGCCGCGCCGCCGACGGTCCCCAGCAAAAGCCCAAGCATCGCGATGCCCGACTCTGCTGCTGACAGGCCGAGCACCGCCTGAAGATAGACGGGCAGGTACACAGCCATGCCGACGCTTGCGGCCTGAAGCAGGAACATCGAAAGCGTGCCCGCCAGAACGATTGGATTGCCAAGCACTTCGAGCGAGATGAGCGGCTCGGCGGCTCGCATAAGCCGCAAGGCAAAAGCGCCCCAGAAAATCGCCGAACCGCAGAGAACGCCGATGACTTCAAGCGAAATCCAGGGATAGGCGCTGCCGCCCCAGTTCAATGCGAGCAGCAGCAGCGCCGTGGCAATGATCAGAAGCAACGCGCCCAGGCCGTCGATACGATGGCGCTTTGCGGCAACGGGCAGTTTCTTGAGCGGCTTGTTGATGATCGCCATCGCAAGAACACCAAGCGGAATGTTGATCCAGAAGATCAGTGACCAGTGCAGGTGCTCGGCGAAAGTGCCGCCGAGCAACGGACCGGCAACGCTGGCGACGGCCCATGTGCCGGAGAACCAGGCGGCATAGCGTGCCCGCTCGCGCGGCGGAACGAGATCGCCGACGACGGTCTGCGTCAAAGCGAACAAGCCGCCGCCGCCGGCGCCCTGGATCGCCCGCCCGACAACCAGCACAAACATGTTGGGAGCCATCGCACTGACCAGCGATCCCGCCAAAAAGATCAGGATCGCGGCATAGACGGTCGGCCGGCGGCCGTAGACATCGGAAATCTTGCCGTAGAGCGGGGCCACGGCGGTAGCGGTCAGGAGATAACCGGTGACGATCCATGGCAGATAGTGTGCGTTTCCGAGCGCATGCCCGATGGTCGGCATGGCCGGCGCGACAATGGTCTGGTCGAGTGCCGCCAACAGCATCGACAACAGCACGCCGCCGATGATGGCGTTCTTTTCGCTCTCTGTTATCGGCGTGCCGGTTTCCGCCATCGTTTTGTTATCGACAGCCTGGTCCATGATCGTTCATCCAAAAGCTTGCGATTTGACCGGCGCTGTTCAGCCGTTCCGGTTTCTTGACCGTTTGGATCGCATTGGTGTTTTAAGCTCGCGTCTGGCGAGCCTGATATATGTCGTCCCATATAGGCCGGTTTCGACAGGGGCTCGAAAGTTTTTCGAATCTGGCACTACGCTTCGACGAATTTGGCTTTCAGTTCGGGTGCGTTCAGGTCGGCGGCAGTCGGCCGTTCCCGATGCGCTCCATGCGGTAGCGCAGCAGCCGCAAGATGCGGCTTTCGAAATTGACGCTTTCGACGCGGTCGAACTGAAGCTGGGCGCGGTCGTGCCTGGCCAGGACAGCCGCGGTGATCGCGGCCGCCTTGGCCTTGGCGGCGTCGCAGTTCTTTTGCGGGTAGGTGGCCTTCAAGGCCTCTTCGAGTTCGCCGCCATGGTTCTTGGCGATTTCGACATGGCGCTCCTCATGGCGCTTGATGTCGGCGGACAGCGTATCCCAGAACAGCCTGACATCGGCATCTGCTTTGCGCGGGCGGCGCCACTCGGGAAGGATCACCTTCACCTTGACGGTCACCACCGCGTCGGCGATCCGGCAGGAACTCGGCGTCTGCGCATAGCTGATCCGGGTGGTGAAGGCCATTTGCGTGGCGCCCGGGTGCCGCGTGCCTGTGCTTTTCACCTCCGGCCCGCGTTTGGAGAGTTGTGCCTCGATGTCGTCGAGCGTGCTGCCGCCGATGGCGAAATAGCTGTACGTCTTGACGAGATTGGCGGCAGCCGCCGGAAGCGGGGTCATGGCGAGCAGCAGCGCGCAAGCCAAGGATTGTTTCACGCCCAAGGACGGTTTTTTCATGCCAAGCATGGATCGTTTCATCATGTTGCCTCTTCGACCACCTTGCTTTACGGCCGTTGCCGGCGCAATGAAATTGATCCGCCAGGGATCACACATGATTGATGAACTCCATGGTCGATGAGCAATGACGGCCAGGCGATGGCAGTTGGCGCATGGACGCCATCTCGACCTTGGCGGCAAGGCCGTGGTCGTCGGCATCCTCAATGTCACGCCCGATAGCTTTTCCGATGGCGGCCAGTTCGACGCCCCTGAAAAGGCGCTGGCCCAGGCGCGCCGCATGATCGGGGAAGGGGCACTGGTCGTCGATGTCGGCGGAGAATCGACGCGCCCAGGTGCTGCCGCGGTATCGGCCAGTCAGGAACAGGACCGCATCCTGCCTGTGATCGAAGCGCTGGCGGGCGTGAGCGAGGTGCTGATTTCGGTCGACACCTATCGCGCCGACACGGCGCGGCTGGCGGTTGCCGCCGGCGCGCATATCGTCAACGATGTCTGGGGTTTGCAGCGCGAGCCCGATATTGCGCGTGTCGCTGCCGACACCGGCGCCGGGCTTGTCATCATGCATACCGGGCGGGATCGCCAGAAGCTGCCGGATGCGATTGCCGATCAACTGACGTTCCTGCGAAAGTCGCTGGAAATCGCCCGCCTGAACGGCATCGCCGACGATCGTATCGTACTCGATCCCGGTTTCGGATTCGCCAAGGAGACGGCGGAGGAAAATCTCGACCTGATGGCACGCTTTTCGGAATTGCATGCACTCGGCTTGCCGCTGATGGTCGGTACGTCGCGAAAGCGCTTCATCGGCACGGTCACCGGCCGTGATGCCGCCGACCGAGCGGTCGGAACAGCGGCGACCAGCGTCATCTTGAGGCTCCAGGGCGCCGATCTGTTTCGCGTCCACGATGTCGCATTCAACGTGGACGCTTTGGCGCTCGCGGATGCTATGCTGGCGCGTCTGACGGACCGGGCGAGAAACTGAGCGATGTATGTCATCCGCATGAAGAACTGCGCTTTCTTTGCCCGGCACGGCGTGCTGGACGAGGAGGAAAGGCTCGGCCAGCGCTTCTATGTCGATGCCGTTCTCACCGTCGATCCAGGCCGCGCACTGGCCGAGGATTCGATCGAGGATACGGTCCACTACGGCATTGCATTCACAGTCATTGAAAAGATCATCACCGGGCAGCGCCGTTTTCTGATCGAGTCGCTGGCGCTCGAAGTGGCCCGTGCGCTGACGGCGCGTTTTCCGCAGATAAAGAAAGCCGAGATCACGGTGCGCAAGCCGAACGCACCGGTGCCCGGCGTGCTCGATTATGTCGAGGTGACCGTTGTCTGGCCCGAATAGTACCGTTTATCTCAGCCTTGGCGGCAATCTTGGCGATCCGGCGAAATCCATGGGCGCGGCGCTGCGAATGCTGGATGCCGACGCGGATACGCGCGTCACCGGCGTCTCGTCGCTTTATCGCACGCCGCCCTGGGGCAAGCTCGATCAGCCGGATTTTCTCAATGCGGCCGCCGAGATTTCCACCGTGCTTGCACCGCGTGCCTTGCTCGACCTCTGCCTCGATGCGGAGCGCAAGCTGAAGCGGGTCCGGGAGGAGCGCTGGGGGCCGCGGCTGATCGATATCGACATTCTGGTGTTCGGCGACCGCGTCATCCACGAGACCGGGCTGGAGGTGCCGCATCCGCGCATGCTGGAGCGCGCCTTCGTGCTGGCGCCACTGGCCGAGATCGCGCCCAGCCTGGTTGTCAGCGGCCGCAGCATCACCGACCGCCTGGTCGCCGTCGATACTTCAGGCATCGAGCGATTGTCGTCCGGCCGGGATTGGTGGCTGGCCTGAGGTCCGGACGAGGCAGTAGCCGGATCTTCAGCCAGAGAAGCCGCCACCATCCAGGAACGCCTGCTCCTGCACCGTGGTTTCGCGGCCAAGCATCCTGTTTCGATGCGGAAAACGGCCGAAATGCTGAATGATATCGCGGTGTTCGACAGCGTATTTCAGGTAGGGCTCGGCCCTGGCCTGCGTCAGCTCGACCGAAATGTCCTGGTCGGCCAGCAGTTCCGAATGCTCGTACGGCAGGTAGAGGAAAACGCGGAGTTCTTCCTCGAGTGCCAGGTCATGGCCGGCCGCGACCGCCCTCTCCGCGAAATATCTGGCGAGCGGATCGGTCGCGTACATATGGCCGGTGCCGCGAAAACAGTTCCGCGGAAACTGATCGAGCAGGATCATCAGCGCCAGCGCGCCTTCGGCATGTTCCAGCCAGTCGTCGCATTCACGCCGAGCGGCGGCATAGTGCAGGCCGAGAAAGCGGTCGCGGAACTCGGCATCGAATGCTTCGTTCTTCTCGAACCAGGCATCCTCGCCGGCATCGCGCCAGAATTTGGTGACCGATAGGGCCCGGCTGTCCAATTCCATGCATAGTTCCTTGCTCAATCGGCGGGTTCGGACTTGTGCAGCACACCCGCGGTCTCTTCATTGAGTGCCTGACCAGGCCGGCGTGGCGTAGAGAGCGGTGTCGGAATCGGCGTGCCGATATTGCCTCTCAGGAAGCGCTGTCCGGCGCGAATGCCTTCGGCAAGCTGGGTTTCGAAGCGGTCGGTGTCGCGGCGCCTGACGTCTTCGATCGTTTCAGCCACGTCTTCGGGGTCGACGCCCAGCGATTCCAGTGCCGAGCCGCCGAAAACAAGTGCGGATTCGAAGGTTTCGCGCAGTTGGTAGTCGACGCCAGCACGAATGAGCTGCAGCGCCGTTCCACGGTCGAATGCGCGGGCCAGCACTGTGAGCAGTGGGAATTCGGCCTTGATCAGCTGGGCGATGCGAACAGCCACATCGGCCTTGTCGACGCAGATCAGCACGGCGCGCGCCCGGCCGGCACCGGCGGCATGCAGGATGTCGAGTCGCGTGCCGTCGCCATAATAGACCTTGAAGCCGAAATCGGCCGCCGCCTGGATCATTTCGACATCATTGTCGATGATCGAGACGTCGATGCCGCGCAGTAGCAGCGGCTGGCTCGCGATCTGGCCGAAGCGGCCGAAGCCGATGACCAGCACGCTGCCGGTCAGGCCATCGGCGACATCGACCCCGTCGAGCGACTGCTCGTCGCGCGGCGTCAGGTAGCGCAGCGCGATGATCGCCAGCGGCGTCAGCACCATGGAGATGATGACGATCGCCGTCAGCGTCGCGTTGGCGTTGCCGTCGATGATGCCGACCGCCGCGGCCGCCGAGTAGAGGACAAAGGCGAATTCGCCGCCTTGTGCCATGAAGACCGCGCGCTCCAGGGCTTCGCGGTGGCCTGATTTCAGGATGCGGGCGACGATGTAGATACCGAACGCCTTCATCACCATGTAGGCGACGACATAGACGGCGATCAACCGCCAGTTCGCCGCGACCACATGCAGGTCGAGCGACATGCCCACCGCGAGAAAGAACAGGCCAAGCAAGATGCCGCGGAAGGGTTCGATGTCGGCTTCGAGTTGGTGGCGGAAGGTCGATTCGGACAAAAGCACGCCGGCCAGGAAGGCACCCATCGCCATCGACAGGCCGCTGAGCTGCATGGCGAGCGCGGATCCGAGAACGACCAGAAGTGCCGCCGCCGTCATTACTTCGCGGGCGCGGGCATCTGCCAGGATGCGGAAGAACGGATTGAGCAGATAGCGGCCTGCCACCACCAGGCCGACGATCGCGGCGAGCCCGATGCCGACCTCGGTCAGCCGCTCCGACAGGCTGGTGTCGGCCCCACCGGGTGCCAGGAACGCGATCAACGCCAGCAGCGGCACGATGGCAAGATCCTCGAACAGCAGGACCGATACGATGCGCTGGCCTTTCGGCGCAGCGATTTCACCGCGTTCCTCGAGGAGTTGCATGACGATCGCCGTCGAGGTCAGCACGAAGCCGGCGCCGGCGACGAAGGATTGTGCGATCGGAAACCCTCCAGCCATGCCGACACCGGTCAGCAGAAGCGCGCAGACGCCGACCTGCAGGGCGCCGAGGCCGAATATCTCACGGCGCAGGCCCCAGAGCCGCGATGGCTGCATTTCCAGCCCGATGATGAACAGGAACATCACAACGCCGAGTTCGGCGACATGAAGAATGGCTTCCGATTCGGAAAAGACGCCGAGGCCGAACGGGCCAATCACCACGCCGGCGGCCAGATAGCCGAGGATCGAGCCGAGGCCCATGCGCTTGAAGATGGGGACGGCGACGACACCGGCAGCAAGCAGCGCCACCACCTGAACCAGATCACTGCCCGATGCTTCCGCCGCCATGCCTCTTGTCCCTGTGTCTCACAGCACTCCTTGCATGCAGTTGGAGTGGGAGGCAAGGCGAGAAATCTGCCGGGAAAGGTAGGGTGCCGTTGCAGCGATTCCCCTGGTGGAACAACGGTCCCCGCTTGCCTGCCGGACGTTCGGCATCTATATGACGTCTATGCCTGACTATTCGTCCCGGCCGTCTTCGACGCCACATATCCCGATGGATGCGCTCAGCGAAGTTTTACAAGACTTTCGCTTGAGTGGTGTCAACTATGGTCGCTGCGAGCTCCGGCACCCATGGAGCATAGACTTTCCGCAACAACAGCTGCTTCGGTTTCACTTTGTCGGCCAGGGCCCGTGCTGGATTCATACTGAATCGCAAGGCTGGCAGGAGTTGCGCGATGGCGATCTGGTGCTGCTGCCGCAAGGCATCGCCCATCGGCTGGCGAGCGCGCCGGACGTTGCAGGGGACTCGCTCGAAGGTTGCCAGGTGATCAAGTTGGGGGGCAACGTCTGCGAAGTGGTACGGCAAGGAACGGGCGCGACGAGCACCCTTTTCTGCGGCTCCATGGCCTTGGACTCCTATGCGCTCAACCCATTGATCACGTTGATGCCGCCTGTCATCAAGGGTTGCGACGTGGCCGGCAATGACCCGGTCGTCGGTCCTTTGCTGGCGGCCATGACGGTGGAGGCCTCGCAACCGCAGATGGGCAGCGCCACGATTCTGTCGCGTATGGCCGACTTGCTAACGGCCCGGCTCATACGCTGCTGGGTCAATTGCAACGGAGCCTCGACCACCGGTTGGCTCGCAGCCATCCGCGACCCCCATATAGGCCGCGCTTTGGCGGCCATGCACCGCGACCCCGGCCACAACTGGACGCTGGGAAGCCTGGCCGGCGTGGCAGGCCAATCGCGTTCGATTTTCGCCGAGCGTTTCAGTGCGGTATTGGGAGAGGGTGCCGCACACTATCTCGCCCGCCTGCGTATGCAGCTTGCCCGCGAATTGCTGGGCCAAAACGGCTTGTCGGTTGCCGAAGTCGCTACTCGTTTGGGCTATGATTCCGAGGTATCCTTTGCGCGAGCGTTCAAGCGCATCACCAATGTCTCGCCGGGCGTTGTGCGTCGCACAATTCCCGGACGAATGGATATGAATTTCGGATTCTAAGATACATATCATCCGAGCGGACTCGCCTATTTAAGACCTCCAAACTTTGGAGATCTTTCCGTGACTGACACAACATTACAGCTACAGCTTGAAGACGCCGCGATTGGCCTTGATGCCGATGCACCAGCCGCGTGGAGCGCAGCCACTTGGTTCGCGGTCATTTCATTGGCGGCCACCAGCTTTGCCCTGGTGTCTGCCGAATTCCTGCCCGCAGGTCTGCTGACGCCAATGGCACGCGATCTCGGCATCAGCGAGGGGACGGCCGGCCAGGTCGTCACCGCCACCGCTTCCGTAGGCGCCGTGACGGCCATGTTGAGCAATGTTCTCATCGGCCGCTTGAACCGCAAGGCGGTGCTGGTTGGTCTCAGCGCCCTTGCGGTCGGTTCCAATATCCTGGCGGCGCTGGCGACCGATTTCTGGCTGTTGCTGTTGGGCCGGGCCGGACTGGGCATCGCTCTCAGCGCTTTCTGGGCACTTTCGGTCGCCGTCGTGGCGAGGCTGGTTGGCGCCAATGCGACAGGTCGGGGCATGGCGATCGTCACCCTCGGCGTCTCGCTTGCCACCATTGCCGCACCGTCGATGGGCGCGCTGATCAGTGACTGGATAGGGTGGCGCAGTGCCATGGCCATGACGGCGGGGCTGGCCGCGCTTGCCATGTTGCTGCAGTTTCTCAGCCTGCCGACCTTGCCTGCAACGGCAAGCAACAGCCTTGCAGATGTATTTCGGCTGACCCGGCGGCGCGGCATCCAACTCGGCATGCTGGCTATTGTTTTGCTGATGACGGGGCATTTTGCCGGCTCGGTCTATGTGCGTCCCTTCCTCGAACAGGTGACACTCCTTACAACCGGACCGATTGCCCTGGCTCTGCTCGGGTTTGGCATCGCTGCCGTGATCGGTAATGTTGCCGGCGGCCGCATGGCCGACACCAACATCCACATGGCCCTCGCAGTCACCGCAGCGTTGAAGGCGGTTGCGGCACTTACTTTGGTGCTTTGGGGCTCGCATATCGGCGTTGCCTTCGGCTTCGTTACGCTGTGGGGTTTCGCCTTTGGCATGGCGCCGGTGGTGCTGCCGACCAATATGTCGCGCGCGGCGCCTGATGCGCTGGAGGCAGCGGGCAGCCTGATGGTCACCTCTTTCCAAATTGCCATCACCATCGGCGCGGTTGTCGGCGGCTATGTCGTGGACACCTATGGCGCGACTGGGCCTTTGACTCTGACTGCTATCCTTGCCGCATCGACCGCCGTCTTGGCGCTGCTGCAGCCGCGCAGCTGAACTTTGCTGCCGCTGATAAAATAGCCTGAATCCAGGCCGCCGCCGATGTTGCAGGCGCGATACACAAGTTGAGGCCGGGAACACGTTGCATCTTGCCGCAATCGAAGGCTAAGGACGCTCGGCTTCGGCCATTGGAGGGTGATCGACGATCAAGTCGCGCCCTTTTTGAGGAGATGACTGACATGAAGAAGTTTTTGTTTGTTGCCGTCGGCCTGGCGGTGCTTGCCGGTTCGGCTTGCTCGAAGGCGCCTGAGTGCACGGCGGAGATCGCGACCAAGAAGGCGCAGGACATGGCTGCAGCACTTCAGGAAGCGATTACCAAGGACCCGTCCAAAGCGGCTGATCTGACGGCCAAGGTCCAGGCGGTGACAACCAAGTATCAGGGCGCTACGACATTGGCCGACTCCTGCAAGGCCTATGACGAACTGACGGCCACGATCAAAGGCTAACGCCCTGATTCGATTGGATCAAACGAGGCGGCGACCGTTGGGTCGCCGCCTTTTCTTTTGAATTGTTCAGTTCGGCGCGATGGAGCCGACTTCGACTGCGTCGACGCGCTTCAGGCTCATGCCGATCACCGGCACCAACTGGTCGTCGACGCGCACGGCAATAGTCACCGTCATCGAATTGTCGTCAGGGATGCGAGCCTGCATGACGCCGCGCAGCTGGTTGCGGTTGATGGTGAAGACCACCTTGCGGGGATCGACGACGTTGCCGCCGATGATGTCGAGGCCGGAACCGGTCGCGCCACCCATGAAGCTGCCCTTGTAGCCCTCACGTCCCTTGCGCTCGATCTTGGCCGACATCGGTTGGGTGAACATGCCGACCCGACAGCCGCCGTCGAGCGACATGCCGACCTTGCCGTCGGGCGTCGAGCCGGTGAAGCTGCAGTTGAACTTCGTGCCTTTGTACTTGCCGGCGACGATTTCGCCGGGACCGATCCACTTGCCTTCGGCGGACTGGAAGAACTGCTTGTCCGGCTCCGCCGCAGAGGCCACTCCGGCAATGCCGACGACTGCCGTAATCACCGTTGCCAGGGGCAGGACGCTGGATAGAATTACGCTTTTCATCGACGACACCCGGCAACAAAGATGCTGTTTGGAACCCGTCTGACCATGAACAAGATTGGTTAATGCTTCGTCACCGCGGGGCCGCCGCAAAGCAGTCCGGTAACAATTCCGAAGATCCAGACACTTCAGCCCGGCTCACTTGCCGGATGGGGTCGTTTCACCGTCTTTCCTGGTTGCGAACGATGTCAGCGCCGAGAGGAAGTCGCCCAATCCGGGACGCTTGGCGGCGCTGAAGGGCAGGGGTCGCGCCCTCTCCATCGCGGCGATGCCGATGCGCGCCGTCATCATGCCATTGACGACGCCCTCGCCAAGCTTGGCCGAAAGGCGCGCGGCCAGGCCGTGGCCGACGATCTGCTGGACGAAACTGTCGCCGACCGCGATCGAGCCGGTAACCGCCAGATGCGCCAGCACGCTGCGCGCCAGGCGGAAGAAACCCAGCGTTCCCGGCCGTCCGCCATAGAGTTCCGACAGGCGGCGAATGAGCCGCCCCGCCTCGAACACGACATAGGCGACATCGACGAGTGCGCGTGGACTGACCGCCGTCACCAGCGAAACGCGTTTGGCGGCTTCGAGAATCATCACCTTCGCCCTGGCATCGAGTGGTCCGAGAATTTCAGCCTCGGCCAGGCGCACGAGATTGCCGCCGTCGATGATTTCGCCGCGCAGTTCGGCCAGCGCGCGCCGGCCGGCCGCGGTCTCGGGTTTGGCCGCGACAAAGGCCGACAATTCGTCGACGACCGATCGTGCAGCCTTGGGATCGTCGCGGGCGATCGCGTCGAGCGCACGCTTCTGCAGCTTTTCGACCTCGGCAAGGCGGGCGATCGCCAGGAACTCGCGAATCAGGATCACCATAAGCGCCAGCACGGCGATGGCAGCCATGCCCGCGGCCAGCCAGCCCAGCCATTCGGCGCGCGCGAAGAGGTCGCGTATGAGCTGGTCGGTCCATAGGCCGACCGCCAGCGAAACCAGCACGCCAAAGGCGCCGAAGAAGATGCTGCCGAGCAGCGAACGCTTCCTGGGGGCAATGGCCGGCGGCGGCTCCGCGGCAATGATGTCAGGCTCGTCGAAGACATCGACTTCCGCCGGGATGACCATCGCGACATCGGTCTTCATCGGCCGGGTTTTGCGCTGGGTGTCGGTCTGGGTACGGCGCGCCTGCGGTGCCTCTTGCCTTGGTTCGGCTTCCGGCTCGATGCGGAACGCTGCCGGCTTGCGGGGCGCGGTCATGCCAGATGATCTCCGATCAGGAACTGCAAGGCACGGTCGAGCCTGATATGCGGCAGCGACAGGGTGATACCTTCGGCCGTGCGTTCTAGCTTTGGGGGACGGAAACGGACGAAGCGGATTGCAGGGTCCGCGGCATCCTGCTTGTGATCGGCTCCCGAAAGATCAAAAACCGCATCAATTTTCTCCGGTAAATCACCGGGAAATATGGCTGTTTCAGTTTTTCCATCGAAGGTTTCGCCGTTGATCTTCTCGCCGGCGATCGGCGTGCCGATAATGACTGGCAACGTCTCTCGGCCTTGCTTGACGGTGCCTTCGCGCGTCGCGCGCACCGCCGCCATGGCGACCACATCGACGTCGGCGCCGGTGAAATTCGCCCGTGCCACGGCGCGGTCGGCAAGCCGCCGCACGATCGCCTGCAGGCGGTCATGGCTTTCGTGATGCAGATGGTCGGCCTTGGTCGCGGCAACCAGGATGCGGTCAATGCGCCGCGAGAACAGGTCGGTGAGGAAGCTGCCCCGGCCGGGTCGGAAACAGCTGAGGATCTCGGTTACCGCGCGTTCCAGGTCGGCCATGGCGCCGGGGCCGGCGTTCAGCGCCTGCATGGCGTCGATCAGCACGATCTGGCGATCGAGGCGCGTGATGTGTTCGCGGAAGAAGGGTTTGACGACATGCGTCTTGTAGGCCTCATAGCGCCTGTCCATCATGGCGTGCAGCGACCCCGGGCGCGGACGATTGTCGCCGATCCCGGCCAAGGGCGCGAAGGTCAGTGCAGGCGAGCCTTCCAGATCGCCCGGCATCAGGAAGCGGCCGGGCGGCAAGGTCGAAAGCGCCCGCTCATCGAGCTTGCAGGCCTTCAGATAGGCGGCGAAGCTTTCGGCCAGGCGGCGCGCCGTCATCTCGTCGGCGTCGGCGTTCGGATCGATCCCGGACGACAACGCCCGCCAGCCCTGCGAAAGGTCCTCGCGCACCGGCAGAACGGCCATTTCAAAGGCTTCGTGCGAAAAATCGGCAAAGGATTTGCCGAGCAGCGGCAGATCGAGCAGCCATTCGCCGGGATAGTCGACGATATCGACCGACAATCTGCCGGAGGAAAACATGCGGCTCCAGCCGGAAGCCGATTCATATTCGATGGTCAGCCGCAGTTCCGAAATGGCGCGCGTCGAATCGGGCCAGGCACGATCGTTGACCAGGGCGGCGATGTGGTCCTCGTACTGGAAACGCGGCACCGCGTCGTCGGGCTGCTGCTCGAGGAAGGCGCGGGCGATGCGCCCAGATTTCTGCGCCTCGAACAGCGGCAGGCGGCCGCCATGGATCAAATTGTGGACAAGGGCCGATATGAACACCGTTTTGCCGGCGCGGGACAATCCCGTCACGCCGAGGCGCAGCGATGGGGAAAAAAGCCCGGTGGCGCGGCCCGAAAGCGTATCGAGGGCAATCCTCGCCTCGTCGGTGAAGGTGGTCAGCGATGATGCCAAAATATGCTCTCTCGAACTTCGGTCCGTTCGATATAGGCGCTGTATCAGGGCTTTGAAATGGCTTCAGAGATCGGCCGGCGTCAGGAACGCTTCGAGATAACCGGTGCCTTGGGCGGCGCTGGCAAGATCGCCGTCGAAGCGGACGACCGCCAGGCCCGCGGTCGGGAACCCATGGTTCAGCGTGACCCGCGCGGTCTCGTCGCCGTCGCCCGAAACTGCCATGGTGAGGTCTTCCATCATCGGGTTGTGGCCAATGACCAGCAATGAGCCTGATCCGCCATTGTCGCGGATAAGGTGGAGGTACCCGGCCGCGTCCGCGCTGTAGAGCGCGTCGAAGAACAGAACCCGGCCGGTGTCGGTCTGGCCGGCCAGGCCTTCCAGCGTTTCCTTGGCGCGCTTGGCATTGGAGCAGAGCGTCCGGTCCGGAACATAGAGGCGGGAGCGCATGGCGGCCCCCACCATTTCGGCATCGGCGCGGCCGGACGCATCGAGCGGGCGATCGAAATCCCGCATGCCGGGCAGTGCCCAGCCAGCCTTTGCGTGTCGCAACAGATAAAGCCTGCTCACCCAACCTCCGATGCCGAAGCCTCCCGGGATTAGCCACGAGAACGGTGTTGCGCACAATGGCCCGTGCTCTTCAAACACGGCGAATCACCCAATGCTGCTTGCTGCAAAAGGCGCTTGCGTATCGGCCCCGGGATCACGGCCGATCTCGGAAAGCATGAGCCACGGATCCAAAGTGTCTCGGCGGAGTTTGTACCAAAGCCACGTACGCGGCTGCAAAGTGCGTGACGGGGTACTTTAACAATTGCGTGAAACAGCGGCCGATTGCGCTTGTGCAGGCGTCGGACGACGAATATATAGGCGCCAAATTTGGGGCAGTTTGGGTGAGTCGAATGAACGACATCGTTACCGCCGATTACGTACCCTCCGAAGACGAGCCGTTCATGAACGAGCGGCAGAAATCCTACTTCCGCTCAAAGCTCGTCACCTGGAAGAATGACATATTGCGCGAAGCGCGCGAAACACTGGAAATCCTGCAGCAAGAAAACGCCAACCACCCCGATCTGGCCGATCGCGCCTCTTCGGAAACCGACCGCGCCATCGAACTCAGGGCCCGCGACCGTCAGCGCAAGCTCATCGCAAAGATCGATTCCGCCCTGCAGCGCATCGACGAAGGCACTTACGGCTATTGCGAAGAGACCGGCGAGCCGATCGCGCTGAAGCGGCTCGATGCGCGTCCGATCGCGACATTGTCGATCGAAGCGCAGGAGCGGCATGAGCGCCGCGAAAAAGTCTATCGCGACGACTGAAGGTCAAGGCCGGCGGCTCACGGCCGGCTGTCCTCGAACGAACTCGATTCTGAATGGCCGGTTTTCCGGCCATTTTTATTGGTGCGGCATCCACCGCTCAGGACGGGCGAAGGCAGCAAACCCTTGGTATGGCGCTTCGGACGAGGTGGTTCGGCAGTGGACCAGTGGACCGGCGACGATGTTTCGCGGTGATAGCGACCCGGCGGTCGCTCATCTCTTCTGACTGGAGAGTTCGCCGAGAAGCTTGGTCATCTCGTCGTCGAGCGACGGCGGCGCCGCCGGCTTGCCCACGGGGCCGCCCGAACGGGGCTGGTCCAGCGACACTTCGAGTTCCCTCATCAGCGTGTCGTCGATGCTGTCCTGCACCGGCTGCGGTGGTGGCGGCGCGTGCCGGGCGGTGTTGGCATTGGCGGAGCCGTAGGCCGGCAACGGCGTGACATTGGTCGGCTGATAGCTTTGCGTTGCCGGCTTCGGTGCAGGTGCCGGCGGCGCTGTTGTACGCGGGCGGGCGGGTGGCGTCGTGTTCACCGGCTGTGGAGCGGGAGCCTGTCTCGCCGGCGGCGGAGCGGGTTGCGGCGGACGCGGTCTTGCCGGGGCCGCGGCGGCCGGAACCGGCTGCAAGCCGCCATCTCCGGTCAATGCCGGCCGGCGTAGCGCCGAAAGTCGGATATCGCGCTCGACGACGACGTCGGTCGGGCCGCCGATCAGAAGCAGATGTTCGATGTCGTCGCGCCGTATCAGCACCAGCCTGCGGTGGCTGTCGACGGCGGTGGCATCCATGACGGCCAGTCGCGTCTTGCGGTTCCGGCCACCGGCGACGAAGGTTCCGAATGTCAGGTTGCGCACCAGCTTGATGATGACGAGAACGATGACCAGCAGGACAAGCGCTGCAAACGTCCACAACAATGCTGCGGCATAACCGGGACCTGCCACGCTATCGAGCCATTGCATTGGTTTCCCCTGATCGCCCTTGGAAGTGACGAGACACTAGACCGTTGCAGCGGGCCACCGCAAGTTGCGTTTCACGCCGGTGAACAGCTTGAAAAACCCAGAAGGCCGAAAGACATCATTTTTATCCGACATTTGCCGCCCAGGCCTTTTCCGGACTAGGAGAATGTGATTCAACCCGGTACGGGGCGGGTGTCGGAACACCGGAATTCACGAGCAGGGGGCACATGGCCAAGGAAGCGCGCGGCGATTTCTATCCGGTACCGATCGTCGACCAGAATACGCGACCGGGCGCAGTCACCCGGCTTATCATTTTCATCGTCGTTCTGACGGGGGCGGCGATCGTCTTCGGGCTTTTCCGCGAGCGCCTCGGCGATCCTTTCCTGCTCGGCATGCTCGGCGTGCTGGCGATGATCGGCGTCGGCTTCCTGTTTGCCACAGCGATCGGCTTCGTGCAGGTCACGCCACGCTCGACCGGCGACGAACTGTCGAAATCCTTCGTCGATTCGATGTCGCAGGGGCTTCTCGTCACCGACACCAAGGGCCGCGTCGTCTACGCCAACCGCGCCTATGCGGATATGACCGGAGCATCGTCCGCCGCCGACCTGAAGACCGTCGAGGGATTGCTCTCGGATGTCCCCGAAGCCTCGGTGACGATCTATCGCCTGGCGTCCGGCCTGCGCGACGGCCAGCCGGGCGACGGCGAGTTCAGGCTCGCGCAGTCCATCCGGCCCGGTGCCGAGCCGGGCGCCCGCTGGTACCGCGCCCGCGCCCGCGCCTTCAGCGTTCCGGGCCAGCGGCTGCCGATGCTGGCCTGGCAGCTTGCCGACATCTCGCAGGAGCGGGCCGAGCAGGAGCGCTTCTTCCTCGATCTGCAAAAGGCGATCGATCACCTCGACCACGCGCCGGCCGGCTTCTTTTCGGCCGACCAAGAGGGCCGCGTCACCTACATCAACGCCACGCTCGCCGAATGGCTGGGCATCGACCTCACCAGTTTCACGCCCGGTGCCGTGTCTCTCTCGGAGATCGTGGCCGGTGACGGCATGGCGCTGGTCCGCTCGGTCAAGGCCGACCCCGGCACCACACGCAACGCGGTGATCGATCTCGACCTGACGACCATGACGGGCGAAGCGCTGCCGGTGCGCTTCATGCACCGCGTTTCGGCCAGCCGCGAAGGATTGAACGGGCCGACACGCACGATCGTGCTCAACCGCACGCAAGGCGAGGACGCTTCGGCCGACCTGCGGGCTTCGGAAGTGCGCTTCACCCGCTTCTTCAACTCGACACCGATGGCGATAGCCGGCGTCGACCACAACGGGCGCATCCTGCGCACCAATGCTCCGTTCCTGTCGCTGTTTTCGTCCGTTGTCGACCGCGACGCCGTCGATCGTCGTGTGCGGCTCGACACGGTCATCCATGAACGCGACCGGCCTGCCTTTGCCTCGGCTTTCGAAAAGGCGCAGCAGAGGCAGGCCGACATCGAGCCGATCGACACGCTTCTGCCCGGCAACGACGAACGGCACATCCGTTTCTACGTCAACGCTGTCGCCGACGGCACTGGCGGCGAGGGCGCCGAGGAGTCGGCCATCGTCTACGCCGTCGAGACGACAGAGCAGAAAGCGCTCGAAGGGCAGATGGCGCAAAGCCAGAAGATGCAAGCGGTCGGCCAGCTTGCCGGCGGCATCGCGCATGATTTCAACAATGTGCTGACCGCCATCATCATGGCGTCCGACCTTTTGTTGACCAATCACCGTCCGTCGGACCCCTCCTTCCCCGACATCATGAACATCAAGCAGAACGCCAACCGGGCGGCTTCGCTGGTGCGGCAGCTTCTGGCCTTCTCGCGCAAGCAGACATTGCGGCCGGAAGTGCTCAACCTGACCGACGTGCTCGCCGATCTCAGGATGCTGCTGGCCCGTCTGGTCGGCAACGACATCAAGCTGAAGGTCGACCATGGCCGTGACCTATGGCCGGTCAAGGTCGATATCGGGCAGTTCGAACAGGTGGTGGTCAACCTTGCGGTCAACGCGCGCGATGCTATGCCGGCGGGCGGCGATCTGACCGTGCGCACCCGAAATGTAACCGCCGAGGAGTGCAAGGCCTTTTCCTATCGCGAACTGGCCCCGGCCGACTATGTCGTGGTCGAAGTCGAGGACACCGGCAGCGGCATTGCGCCCGACGTGCTGAAGAAGATTTTCGAGCCCTTCTTCACCACCAAGGAAGTCGGCAAGGGCACCGGCCTTGGCCTGTCGATGGTCTACGGCATCATCAAGCAGACCGGCGGCTTCATCTTCTGCGATTCGGAAGTCGGCAAAGGCTCGACCTTCCGCATTTTCCTGCCGCGTCATATTGCGGAAGCGAAAAAAGCAGGCGAGCCCGGCGATGCGCCGGCGGCGCCGGCAAAGGTCGCCGATCCGGCCAAGGATCTGTCGGGCTCGGCCACGGTGCTGCTCGTCGAGGACGAGGATGCCGTGCGCATGGGCGGCATGCGGGCGCTGACCTCGCGCGGCTACACCGTGCACGAGGCATCGTCGGGCGTCGAGGCGCTGGAAGTGTTCGAGGCGCTGGGCGGCAAGGTCGATATTGTCGTTTCCGACGTGGTGATGCCGGAAATGGACGGACCGACACTGCTTGGTGAATTGCGCAAGCGCCAACCGGACATCAAGTTCGTCTTCGTGTCCGGATACGCCGAAGACGCATTCGCCAGAAACCTGCCGGCAGATGCGCATTTCGGCTTTCTGCCCAAGCCGTTTTCGCTCAAGCAACTGGCGACGATCGTCAAGGACGTGCTGGAGTCTTAGAGCCTTCGCCAGGTTCCTCCTTGCGCAACGCCGTGACAACGCCATGATTGCGGGTGAAACGGCAGGAAGGCTAAGGGGGAGCAACTGGTGACGCCGCACAACGAAGCGGACAAGGACGACTACGCCGACACGGTGTTGTTGCCGGGTGACCCGCAGCGTGCCGAGTGGATGGCGCAAACTTTCCTGGAAGCGCCGCGCTGCATCAATCGTCGCCGCGGCACGCTTGGCTTCACAGGGCTGTTTCGTGGCAAGTCCATCAGCATTCAAGCGACGGGCATCGGCGTTTCATCGTTTCTGATCTATGCGCATGAACTGCTGGACCATTATGGCGCCCGGACGTTGATCCGCACCGGCACCTGCGGCAGCCTGACCGCAAAGGCAAAACTGCGCAGCCTTGTCATCTCGCAATCGGCACAGGCGGAAAGCGCCCAGAGTGGCCAGGTTTTCGGCCTTTATCGACCCGCTGGCCCCGACCCGGCGCTTCTCGCATCGTCACTGGCCAAGGCGGTAGAATTCGGCATCGACCATCATGCCGGCCTGACGGTGTGCAGCGACATCTTCTATCACCCGGAAGGGCGCGCTCGTTTTGCCGTTGCGCGGTCGGAAGGAGCCCTGGCCGTGGATATGGAAACCAGCGCGCTCTATCGCATATCGGAGCATTTCGGCGCGCGTGCGCTGTCGATGTGTGTCGTGGTCGACAACATCGAGACCGGCGAACAGACCGACTATTCCGAGCGCCAGGAATTGTTCGCAGACATGAGCCGTCTGGCGCTCGCTGTCGCAGCAGAGAGCTAGAGTACGGGTCTACCGGGGCAGCCCCTTGCGTACGGCAGCGACATCGTCAGAGGAGACCGCCGGGGCGGCGTTGCCCCAGCTGGCGCGCACATAGGTCAGGACGTCGGCGACCTCCTGGTCTTTCAGGCGCCAGGCCAGGGAGGGCATGGCGGGCGGCGTCGGTAAGCGCACAGCAGCACCAGATCGGCCGGCTGGAAGTAATCCTCAGCTGGCAAGCAGCCTAATGAGTTTACGACCTGGACGACGCCTTGTAGACTGAACACATGGCGCTCAAACGGATGGACAACATAGGAATCGTCGTCGATGACCTCGAAGAGACGATTGGTTTCTTTCGCGAGCTCGGCCTTGAGCTCGAAGGGCGGGCTACGATCGAAGGAGAATGGGCCGGACGTGTCACTGGGCTGGGCGATCAGCGCGTCGAGATTGCCATGATGCGCACGCCGGACGGCCACAGCCGGCTCGAACTGTCCCGTTTCCTCACCCCGCCTGTCGTCGCGGATCACCGCAACGCCCCGGTAAACGCCCTAGGTTACCTCCGCGTCATGTTCACCGTGGACGACATTGAAGGGACGCTCGAAAGGCTCCGCAATCGCGGCGCGCGGCTCGAAGGCGAAGTCGTCCAGTATAAAGACGTGTATCGGCTCTGCTACATTCGAGGGCCCGGAGGGCTTCTCATCGGGCTCGCGCAAGAACTCAGCTGAGCGCAATGCGCTAAGCAGCCTCCCGCTTCGGCACCATCTGCTCATCCATTCCTGGCCGATGGCCGCGCAGATAGAGCGCGCAGGTGGTGCGCAGCATCGACGCAAAGTTCGGGATGGCGCCGTTGATCTCTATGGCTTCGTCATAGAGCTTGGAGATGAATTTTGGCGTCGTCAGATTCTGGTTTTCAGCGATTTCGTCCAGCAAAGCCCAAAATGTCGCTTCGAGCTGGATGCTGGTCGAGTGGCCGTCGATGCGAATCGACCGGTTGATCTGGCGATAGCCTTCGGGATCCTGGCCCGCAAACACCCTGCACATCCGACAAACCTCCCATGATTGTTGATCTTGGGTGGACGGGCGTGCAGTTTGATACTGCTTGACCTGTCCCCATATGCATTCTCAGGCAAAATTGCCGGGCCGGCAATCGGACTTTCGTCCCGTTCGCGGTTGCTGGCGTGGTAACCGGCTGCCACCACCTTTTGTCCGTGCCGCGCATAATCGCCTCCACACCAGCGCGGAGACTGATTTGGCCAAGGCGATACACAGTATGATCCGGGTCCTCGACGAAGCCCGATCGGTCGATTTCTACAGAAACGCCTTCGGGCTCGATGTCGCCGACAGGCTGGATTTCGAGACATTCACTCTCCTTTACCTCAGCAATGCCGAGGCAGGGTTCGAGCTCGAACTGACCGTGAACAAGGATCGGCAGGAGCCTTACGGGCTCGGCGACGGCTACGGCCACTTTGCGGTCTCGGTCGTCGATCTCGACAGCGAACATGACCGTCTCGGTGCGCTCGGCCTCAACCCGAAGAAGATCGTCGAGTTCAATCGCGACGGGTCGCTGATCGCCCGCTTTTTCTTCATCGAGGATCCGGACGGCTACAAGATCGAGGTTCTGCAACGCGCAGGTCGCTTCCAATAGGAGACATAGCAGCCGCGCCGGCAGGCGCGGCGCCAGCAAACGCACTCTCAACAGTGCACATAGCAAGCAGGGAGGAATAAAATGGTCACGATCTATGACGCGAAGCCCGGGCTTTCACGTCGTGAGCTTCTCAAACGCGGCGGCATCGGCGCGCTGCTCGTCATCTCCGGCAGCGCCGTCATCAGCCCTGAGCATGCCTGGGGGCTCGAGACATCGGCACTCAAGCCCGAAACCATGGCGACGCTGATCCAGATGGCGCGCGACATCTATCCGCACGATCAGGTTCCCGACAAATATTACGCCGTTGCCGTGAAAGGCCATGACGAGCAGGCCGGCAAGGACGTCGCCTACAAGACAATGATCGAAGACGGTATCGCCGACCTCGACAAGAAGTCCGGTGACGGCGGCTACCGCGGCCTTGGCTGGGAGGACCAGCGAGTCGCCGTGCTGAAGCAGGTCGAGACGACGCCGTTCTTCCAGGCCATCAGAGGCGGCCTCGTGGTCGGCCTCTACAACCAGAAAGAGGTGTGGCCGATCTTCGGTTACGAGGGCGAGTCCTATTCCAAGGGCGGCTACATCGCGCGCGGTTTCGACGACATCGAGTGGCTCTGAGCCCCGTTGTTCCTGAACCCGCAAACAGAAATCATGGGAGGAAACCATGGCAGCTTCATTTGATCTGAACAACGACGGCGTCGTCGTCATCATCGGCTCGGGCGCCGGCGGCGGCACGCTCGGCAACGAACTCGCCCAGAAGGGTGTCGACGTCGTCATCCTGGAAGCCGGCGCGCGCCACGAATACGAAGACTTCATCAATGACGAGTGGGGTTCGTTCAGCCAGCTCGCCTGGACCGACAAGCGCACCACGTCGGGTGACTGGCGTGTGGCCAAGGATTTTCCCAACCTGCCGGCCTGGATCGTCAAGTCGGTCGGCGGTTCGACCACGCACTGGGCCGGAGCCTCGCTGCGCATCCAGGAGCATGAGTTCAAGACGCTGTCGACCTACGGCAAACTGGAAGGCGCCAACCTGCTCGACTGGCCGATCACGCTGGCCGAGATGGAGCCCTACTATGCCAAGGCTGAGGCCAAGATGGGCGTCACCGGCACCAATGACTGGCCGCGACTGCCGGGCAACAACAATTTCAAGGTGCTGAAGGCCGGTGCCGACAAGCTCGGCTACAAGGAATGCCACACCGGCAACATGGCGATCAACTCGGTTGATCGCGACGACCGCATGTCCTGCCAGCAGACCGGCTTCTGCTTCCAGGGCTGCAAATGGGGCGCCAAATGGTCGACGCTCTACACCGAGATACCCAAGGGCGAGGCGACAGGCCATCTCGAAGTGAGGCCCAATGCCATGGCGATCAAGATCAACCATGACGCCAGCGGAAAGGTGACCGGCGTCGTCTACGCCGACAAGGACGGCAAGCTGCAGGAGCAGAAGGCCCGCATCGTCGCGGTTGCCGGCAATTCGATCGAGAGCCCAAGGCTGCTGCTCAATTCGGCATCGGGAAAATTCCCCGATGGGCTTGCCAACTCATCGGGGCAGGTGGGCAAGAACTACATGCGCCACACCACCGGCTCGGTCTATGCCATCTTCGACAAACCGGTGCACATGTATCGCGGCACCACCATGGCCGGTATCATCCGCGACGAGGCGCGCCATGATCCGTCTCGTGGGTTCGTGGGTGGTTACGAATTCGAGACACTGTCGCTCGGCCTGCCGTTCATGGCAGCCTTCCTCGATCCGGGTGCCTGGGGCCGCTCGTTCACCACCGCACTCGATCACTACGACCACATGGCCGGCCTGTGGATCGTCGGCGAGGACATGCCACGGGCGGAGAACCGCATCACGCTGCATGCCGACGAGAAGGACGCGCACGGCATGCCGATCGCCGACGTGCATTTCGACGACCATCCGAACGACACGGCGATGCGCAACCACGCCTACAAGCAGGCTACGGCACTTTACGATGCGGTCGGCGCCACCCGCATCTTCCCGACGCCACCCTATCCGTCGACCCACAATCTCGGCACCAACCGGATGAGCGAGAAAGCGGAAGACGGCGTCGTCAACAAGCACGGCCAGGCGCACGACATCAAGAACCTGTTCGTGTCCGACGGCAGCCAGTTCACCACCGGAGCCGCCGAAAACCCGACCCTGACGATCGTGTCGCTCGCGATCCGTCAGGCCGACTACATCGCCGCGCAGATGTCAGCCAAGACGATCTAGTCACATCCTCCCGACTGACTGCTGGCGCGGAACCCGCAAGGTTCCGCGCCTTTTTCTTGCCGCCTTATTGCCTGGTGCAGGTCGAGGCGGTGAAGGCGCCGTCGGGTTGCTTCATGATGATGTCGAACGAGGGCACGGTTTCGCCGTCCAGCGTCGCCTGGGTCAGCGACAGTGAATTGCCGCCGGCGGTGTAGCCGCCCAATGGCCCCAGCCACGAGATCACGCCGTTTGCGTCCATTTGATAGTTATAGCCCTGCTGCACGGGGCCGAAGACGCGGAGGCTGGTGTAGGCCGGGCCGCTGTAGACGTTCCCCTTGATGGTGATGTCGCCGAGGCTGAGGAACATGCCAAGCAGGTACACTTCGCAATGATAGGTGCCGTCAGGCATCTTGCCGTCGCTGAAATCGGCTCGCGCGGCCCCGGGTGCCGCGGCCAGAAGCAGTATGCTGATGAAAATGCGTGAAATCCCTGAAACCATGACGTCGCTCGCTTGAAGAGCGAGCTTGCCCTATTTTTGCACCGCCCCGCAACATCGGTCGCCTGAGGCACGGCCGTTGAGATCAAAATCTAGGCAGTCGGAAGGAGTGAGTGAAAATTAGGCAATGACTGCGTAAGCTGCGCAAATTTCCCTCAATCGATTTCTGGCCGCCTCACTTTGTTTTGGAAGCCCTATATTCCAAGGCGCTGATATCTCTGAGCTATTTGTATCCTTTCGGGATCGCCAGAGCGGTTGGCATGGGGGTTGCATTGTAGTGTTGCGGTGCAATCAAACAGCTTGGGAGTCCGTAATATGAGGGGTAATTTCTCGACAATAACAAAAATGTTTTCGGCTGGTGTGGTCGCCGCCGGCCTGTTGACGTCCGCTCCTGTCAAGGCCGCCGACGATACGATCAAGGTCGGCATTCTCCATTCGCTGTCGGGGACCATGGCGATTTCGGAGACGACGCTGAAGGACGCCATGCTGATGCTCATCGACGAGCAGAACGCCAAGGGCGGCCTGCTCGGCAAGAAGCTCGAGGCGGTGGTTGTCGATCCGGCTTCCAACTGGCCGCTGTTTGCCGAAAAGGCGCGCGAACTGATTTCCAAGGACAAGGTCGCGGCGGTGTTCGGTTGCTGGACCTCGGTGTCGCGCAAATCGGTGCTGCCGGTGTTCTCCGAACTCGACAACATCCTGTTCTACCCGGTCCAGTATGAGGGCGAGGAAAGCGAACGCAACGTGTTCTACACGGGTGCTGCGCCGAACCAGCAGGCCATCCCGGCCGTCGACTACCTGATGAGCGAGGATGGCGGTTCGGTGAAGCGCTGGGTGCTGGAAGGCACCGACTACGTCTATCCGCGCACCACCAACAAGATCCTCGAAGCCTATCTGAAGGCCAAGGGTGTGGCGGCGGAAGACATCATGGTCAATTACACGCCGTTCGGCTTCTCCGACTGGCAGACCGAGGTTTCAGCGATCAAGAAGTTCGGTTCGGCCGGCAAGAAGACCGCCGTCGTCTCGACCGTCAACGGCGATGCCAACGTGCCGTTCTACAAGGAACTCGGCAACCAGGGCATCAAGGCCGAGGACATCCCGGTCATGGCCTTCTCGGTCGGCGAGGAAGAGCTTGCCGGTCTCGACACCGCGCCGCTGGTCGGCCATCTCGCCGCCTGGAACTATTTCGAGAGCGTCGACACGCCCGAGAACAAGAAGTTCATCGCCGACTGGCACAAGTTCATCAAGAACGACAAGCGCACCACCAACGACCCGATGGAGGCCCATTATATCGGCTTCAACATGTGGGTGAAGGCGGTCGAGAAGGCCGGGACCACCGATCCGGACAAGGTCATCGACGCCATGATCGGCGTGTCGGTGCCGAACCTGACTGGCGGCTATTCGACGATGATGCCGAACCACCACATCACCAAGCCGGTGCTGATCGGTGAAATCCAGGCCGACGGCCAGTTCGAAACTGTGTCGCGCACGCCGGGTCTGGTGATGGGCGACGAATGGTCCGACTATTTGCCTGATTCCAAGGACCTGATCTCCGATTGGCGCGCGCCTCTGTCCTGCGGCAACTTCAATGTTGCCACCGGCAAGTGCGGCGGTAAGGGAACGAACTGATACTCCCAGGGCTGACTTAGTCAGACCGCGCGTCCGGACGGCTTCCTCCGTCGTCCGGACGCCCATTTAAAACCTTCGAAAAGGGTAACGGAAGCCGATGACCTTTATCCGCGCAGGCTTGACGCTGCTGTTCCTGCTGGCGACGCTGTCGTCATCGGGCGCTGCCGAAGCCGATCTGCGCGGCATCATCGCCAAATTCGCCGCGGCCAAGGGCTTTTCCGAGATCGGAGCCGTCGTCCACGAACTGGCTGCTGCCGGCGATCCGGCGGTGGAGCGGCCGCTTGCGGCACTGGCCGACGGCAACCTCTATGTCCGCAAGGCCGATTCCCTGGTGTTCGTCGGCAAGGAAGCGGGCGAAAGCGTCCAGCTTTCCGACCCGTTGAGCGGCGAGGCATCGGGCGAGGCGGCCAAGGACGACATCACCAAGATCAAGGTCAACAACACGCTGCGTCGCGTCATCCGCGATGCGTTGGGCACGCTGACGCTCGGCGCCAAGGATCCGGCCGTGCGCATTGCCGCCGCCGACACCATGTTCAAGACGCCCGACGCCGCAAACATCGGACCGCTCGATGCGGCAATTGCCAGCGAGACCGTGGCCAGAGTCAAGGCTCTGCTCGAACAGGCTCGTGCCGCCTCCGTTCTGGTCTCCGACCGGCCTGAAGCCGACAAGCTCGCAGCAATTGCCCTGATCGGCGCGCGTGGCGACCGCGATGCGGTTTCCCTGCTCACCTCGGTCGAGGCGAATTCCACCGACGCGGTCAGGCAAGCGGCGACAGCCGCGATCGCCAACATCAATTCGACGCTGGCCTTCTGGGATGCCGGGCAGAACATCTGGTACGGCATCTCGCTGGGCTCGGTGCTGCTGCTGGCGGCAATCGGCCTCGCCATCACCTTCGGCGTCATGGGCGTCATCAACATGGCGCATGGCGAGATGGTCATGCTCGGCGCCTACACGACCTTCGTCGTCCAGCAGGTGATCCGTACATCCTTCCCGGACCTGTTCGACTGGTCGCTGGTCATCGCACTGCCGCTGGCCTTCCTCGTCGCCGCTCTGGTTGGCCTGATCATCGAGCGCGGCGTCATCCGTTTCCTCTATGGCCGGCCGCTTGAAACGCTGCTGGCGACATGGGGCGTCTCGCTGATCCTGCAACAGGCCGTGCGCTCGATCTTCGGGCCGACCAACCAGGAGGTCGGCAACCCCTCATGGATGTCGGGCTCGTTCAATGTCGGACAGTTGGCGATCACCTGGAACCGCCTGTGGATCCTGGTTTTCGCGCTCGCTGTCTTCGGCATCCTGCTCTACGTGATGAAGCGCACGCCCTGGGGCCTGCAGATGCGCGCCGTCACCGCCAACCGGCGCATGGCCGCCTCGATGGGCATCAGGACGCCATGGGTAGACGCGCTGACTTTCGCGCTCGGCTCCGGCATTGCAGGCATTGCCGGTGTCGCGCTCAGCCAGATCGACAACGTCTCGCCCAATCTCGGTCGCGGCTACATCATCGACAGTTTCATGGTCGTTGTCTTCGGCGGCGTCGGCAATCTGTGGGGCACGCTGGTCGGCGCCTTCTCGCTCGGCATCGTCAACAAGTTCCTCGAGCCCTATGCGGGCGCGGTGCTCGGCAAGATCGTCGTGCTGGTGCTGATCATCCTGTTCATCCAGAAGCGCCCGCGCGGCCTGTTCGCGCTCAAGGGCAGGGCGGTGGAAGCATGATCACGGGACGCTTCTTTGCCGCCGGCGCGGACCGCCGCATCGCCATCACGATCTTCATCCTGCTGGCGGTGGCCGTCATCGTGCCGCTGCTCAACCTTGCGGTGTCTCCTACCAGCGCCTTCTACATCCCATCCTACATTGTCGCGCTGACCGGCAAATATCTCTGCTATGCGCTGCTCGCCTTGGCGCTCGATCTTGTCTGGGGCTATTGCGGCATCCTTTCGCTTGGCCACGGCGCCTTCTTCGCGCTCGGCGGCTATGCGATGGGCATGTATCTGATGCGCCAGATCGGCTCACGCGGCGTTTACGGCAATCCCATCTTGCCCGACTTCATGGTGTTCCTGAACTACAAGGAATTGCCGTGGTTCTGGTATGGTTTCGACCATTTCTGGTTCGCCGGCCTCATGGTGCTCGCGGTGCCCGGTCTGCTCGCTTTCGTCTTCGGCTGGTTCGCCTTCCGTAGCCGCGTCACCGGCGTTTATCTCTCGATCATCACCCAGGCGATGACATACGCGCTGCTGCTTGCCTTTTTCCGCAACGATATGGGGTTCGGCGGCAACAACGGCCTGACCGATTTCAAGGATATTCTGGGCTTCAACGTGCAGGCCGACGCGACGCGTTCGGCGCTGTTCGCGGCCAGCGCCGTGATGCTGGCACTTGCCGTGTTCGTCACCTGGGCGATCGTCGGCTCCAAATACGGCAAGCTCCTGATGGCGGTACGCGATGCCGAGAGCCGCACGCGCTTCCTCGGCTGGCGGGCCGAGAATGTAAAACTGTTCGCCTTCACCATCTCGGCCGTCATGGCCGGCATTGCCGGCGCGCTCTACGTGCCGCAGGTCGGCATCATCAATCCGGGCGAGTTCGAGCCGGCCAATTCGATTGAAGTCGTCGTCTGGGCGGCTGTCGGCGGACGCGGCACCATTGTCGGGCCGATCATCGGTGCGTTGCTGGTCAATGCCGGCAAATCCTGGTTCACCGGCGTGCTGCCGGAATTCTGGCTGTTTGCATTGGGCGGGCTGTTCGTCGCCGTCACGCTTTTGCTGCCCAAGGGCATCATCGGCATGTGGGATTCCTGGCGCGGCAACGCCAAGGCGTTGCGGGCAGCTTCGATTGCCGAGGAAGCCGGCACCGATGCCGACGTGCCGCCGCCGGCGAAAATCGTTCGCAGCGAGGCGAGAAAGCCCGGCGACTGGTCCGCCAGCAACCCCGAACCGCAGCCGGCGGAGTGAGCGATCATGTCGAAGTCGAACACGATCCTCTATCTCGACGGCGTCTCGGTCTCCTTCGACGGCTTTCGCGCCATCAACAATCTGTCGCTGGTGCTCGACAAGGGCGAGATGCGCGCCATCATCGGCCCCAACGGCGCCGGCAAAACGACGATGATGGACATCGTCACCGGCAAGACGCGGCCCGATGAAGGCGAAGTGTTCTTCGATGGCCAGGTCGATCTGACCAAGCATGACGAGGCCGAGATCGCCATGATGGGCATCGGCCGCAAGTTTCAGAAGCCGACCGTCTTCGAAAGCCACACGATCGAGGAAAACCTGATGCTGGCGCTGAAGGGGCCGCGCTCGATCTTCCCGGCGCTGTTCCATCGCCGCTCGACCGCCGAGACGCGGCAGATCGATGACATCCTCGGCATCATCCGGCTTGGCGACAAGCGTGACGAATTGGCGGCCAATCTGAGCCATGGGCAAAAGCAGTGGCTCGAGATCGGCATGCTCCTGGCGCAGGATCCGAAACTGCTGCTGGTCGACGAACCGGTCGCCGGCATGACCGATGCCGAGACCGAGGAAACCGCGCGGCTGCTCAAGGATATTGCCCGCGACCATTCGGTCATCGTCGTCGAGCATGACATGCATTTCGTGCGCGAGCTCGGCGTCAAGGTCACCTGCCTGCATGAGGGCTCGGTGCTGAGCGAAGGCACACTTGATTTCGTGTCGGCCGACGAGCGTGTCGTCGAAGTCTATCTGGGGAGATGAGCATGGTCTGGCGGGTGCAGTTCCATCACTTCGATCTGTCGTTCCTGCGGTTCTGGAAAAGGCGCTGACATGCTCGAAGTTTCCAATGCCACGCTGCACTACGGCGCCGCCCAGGCACTGCGCGGCGTGTCGCTGAAGGCGGGCGCCGGCAAGATCACCTGCGTGCTCGGCCGCAACGGCGTCGGCAAGACCAGTTTGATGAGATCGATCGTCGGCCATCACCGGCTGACGAGCGGAAGCGTTGCCTTCGAGGGGAAGGCGCTCGACCGGAGCGCGGCGTATGACCGCGCCCGGTCGGGCATCGCATTCGTACCGCAGGGCAGGGAGGTCTTTCCGCTGCTCACTGTGCGGGAGAACCTGGAATCAGGCTTCGCGCCGCTGAAACGGGCCGACCGCAACATTCCGGCGCATGTCTTCGAATTGTTCCCGGTGCTGAAGCAGATGCTCGGCCGTCGAGGCGGCGATCTTTCCGGTGGCCAGCAGCAGCAGCTCGCTATCGGCAGGGCGCTGGTGATGCGGCCGAAACTGCTGGTGCTCGACGAGCCGACCGAGGGCATACAGCCTTCGATCATCAAGGACATCGGCCGCGCCATCCGCTACCTGCGTGACCAGGCCGGCATCGCCGTGCTTCTGGTCGAACAATATCTCGATTTCTGCCGCGAGTTGGCCGACGAAGTCAACATCATGGACCGTGGCGTGATCGTCCATACCGGCCCGGCGGAAGATCTGGACCGGGCTGATGTCAGGAAGTTCCTGACCGTCTAGAATCGGCGGTGAACTTCAGTTGGCGATCCTAAGTTCTTGGCAAGTCCAATATTTCTCCTTCTGATCACCTGCGTCTCTGGCACGCCGAGCATCGCGTGCTAGTCTTTTCCTTGGCTTTGTGAGTCGGCCGCTTCCGTATCAGTCTGGTTATCGCAGATCGAGGAGCACGGCCAATGCCGGGCAAGTTTCACGCAAGCAAGGCTGCCTAGCTTCCCTCCTGCGATCTCTGTCGTTCAAACGCGTTTGGGCACACAGGCTAAGGGACAGCCATGGAACGTTACGTCGAGGATTACCAGAAGCGGCGGCTTATCGAACGTGTCGATATCATCGCTGCCATCAACATCTTGAGATCACAGGGCTGCGATTACGACGATCTGATCGAGGAGATCACCAAGGTCTTCTATGTCGATCTCGATACCTTCAATGAGATTGTCATGGCGGCCTAGGAGCGCATTCGTCTACCCCCGATCAGAGGCCGGTGTTGATACGCGCGATCAGCCTGCGCGCCTGAACGCAGAGGCGGTGACGCGGTTGCGGCCTCCGCGTTTGGCGTCGTAGAGCGCCTTGTCGGCGGCGTTGAGCACCTTGTCGAAGCCGAGGCCTTCCTTGGTGCCGAATGCAAATCCGGCACTAACCGTGCATATCAGCGAACCCGTCTCGGTTTCGATGCAGTGCGCGGCGAAAGCTGCCCGTATGGCCTCGGCGGTGGCCTCCACCGTTTCGGGCAAGGTCCGCTTGAGCACCAGCGCGAATTCCTCGCCGCCCATGCGCGCGGCGACGTCGGCCGGGCGGAGATTGCCGGCGAGTTCCCGTGCGAACACCTTCAGCACCTCATCGCCGGCGGCGTGGCCGAATTCGTCGTTGATGGCCTTGAAGTTGTCGAGATCGAAGACGACCACCGCCGTGAAGGCGCCGACCGGCGTATCGCCGTGCAGGTCGAACAGGGCGCGGCGGTTGAGCAGGCCGGTCAGCGGGTCGGTCAGGGCATTGTGGCGGTGATGCCGGGCAAGGCGTCCCTGGTTCAGGGCCAGGGAAAGCGCCCCGATGCCGGTCATGCTGGCGATGACGATGATGAGGCTCAGTTCCTCGGCCCAGTTGCTTGGCGCATGTCCAAGGACCAGCTTCCCCTCCGAGGCTAGAACCATGGCGCAGAGAGCGAACGATGCGGCCGTGGCCGAATAGAGCGCGGTGATACCGATCGTCAGGGCAGGGGCTTCGTCGCGGCCTTTCCAGTATTCGACCGCCGTTGCGAACAGAAGCAAGGCGGCGAAGGCATTTTCGAACATGAAGCCCAGCCCGTCATAGCCTAGAGCCATCGGAGGCAACGTCACGGCCAGCGAAATGGCGCTGCCAAACGCCGTTCGCGGCACTGGCGAGCCGCCGGTTCTGAACTGATAGGCCGCGCCCAGCATTGTCGAGAAACCGAGCAGGAGGAAAGCCAGCGTGGCGATGCCCAGCAGGCGCCCGGGCATTTCGATATAGGCGTCATAGACGAAAATATCGCCGACCACGAACACCAGGCTGGTCGCCCATGTCAGCAGGAATCTCTCCGAGCGAGCGGTCAGCCACATGCCAAACAATGTCAGGCTCAGGCAGGCAGCGGAAAAACCGACAGCCAACAGAAGTGAAGTGTAGTCGAGCGACATGCCCCTCGTCCTTGCCCGCGGCGGCCCAAATCTGTGACTGGTTCAGCTGGATTCATGCAGCAAGGAGGTATCGATAAGGTTACGACGATGGCGAAGATGCCATGATTCCGCTGCGTCAGGGCACCGGCTGACCCTGGTCCACCCGCTTCATCAGTGCCATGGCGCCGAACGGCGCGCGCACCTTGCCCTCGGTGATGAAGTAGACGAACACGTCGCGCGGCTTGACCGGCGCATCGGTGGCGGGGTCGGCGCGCCGCAGGTCGGCCGGCTGCTTGCCTTGCGCCCAAATCTTTACCCGCGCGGCCCATTCATCGAGGCCTTTCGGCGTGTAGCAGTCGGGATTGTCATCGCTGCCGGTCTGCAGCCGGGCGTAGACGAAATCACCGGTGACATCGGCGATATCGGGATATTTGGCATGGTCGGCGTAAACGATCGCGGCCTTGTATTTGCGCGCCAGGGCAGCGAATTCCGGCACGACAAAACTGTCGTTGCGGACTTCGAGCGCATGGCGCATCGCAACGCCGTCCTGCTTTTCCGGCAGCAGTTTCAAAAAGGCTTCGAAATCGCCCGGATCGAATTTCTTGGTCGGCGCGAACTGCCACAGGATCGGCCCGAGCTTTTCACCGAGCGCGGCAACACCCGAGCCGAGGAAGCGCATCATCGATTCGCCGGCCTCGCCGAGCACGCGCCGGTTGGTGACGAAGCGGTTGCCCTTTAGCGAGTACACGAAACCGTCCGGCGCCTCGTTGCCCCATTTAACGAAGGTCGGCTCCTTGAAGCTGGAATAGTAAGTGCCGTTGACCTCGATGCTCGGCACCTGGCGAGTGGCGTAGTTCAGCTGCTTGGCCTTGGGAAGCTTGTCGGGATAGAAGGACGTATCCCAGGGCTCGAAGGTCCAGCCGCCCATGCCGGCGCGGATTGTTCCCGATGTGCTCATTGTCGTCCTCCCAAGTGAAGAAAAATCAGGCCGTTTCATCGACTGGTTTTGCCATGTCAACGAGCACCCATCCTGGCCGATAAGGATTGGGCCGGCGACCCGTTTCGTGGAAACCGTAGGCCAGATAGAGCGCGATGTTCCGCTCCATCCTGGCGTTGGTGTAGAGCCGGATCTCGGGCAGGCCCCACAGGCGTGTCTGTTCGTCGGCGTGTTTGAGCAAGGTGATCCCGAAGCCCTTGCCCTGAAAATCAGGGGAGACCGCGACGGAGAAGATCATCGCGTGGTCGTCATGCCGTTCCAGTGTGAGCACTCCGGCAATTTCGCTGCCGCTCTCTAACACCCACACCTCGCCGCCCTCAATGCGCGGCGCATAGTCCTCGGTGACCGGGATCGGCGGTGCGCCGAACAGGGCGATGTACGGTGCATAGGCCGCTTCGGTCAGCGAGACGACGGTTTGGAGATCGCCGGCAAGCGCTCTTCTGATTTTCATTCAAAAGCTCTCCAGGCGCCAACCGGTCCGATCACTCCGCCGCTTCGCGCTTGCCTCCGGGGCGCCGCTCCAGCAGTTCCTTGAGGAACTGGCCGGTGTAGCTGCGCTTCTCGCGCACGATTGCTTCCGGCGTGCCGGAGGCAACCAGTTCGCCGCCGCCGTCGCCGCCTTCGGGGCCGAGGTCGAGCACCCAGTCGGCGGTCTTGATCACTTCGAGATTGTGCTCGATGACCACCACCGTGTTGCCCTGGTCGACCAGTTCGTGCAGCACTTCCAACAGCTTGGCGACGTCGTGGAAATGCAGGCCGGTGGTCGGCTCGTCGAGGATATAGAGCGTCTTGCCGGTTGCCTTGCGCGACAGTTCCTTGGCCAGCTTGATGCGCTGCGCCTCGCCGCCTGACAGCGTCGTCGCCTGCTGGCCGATGTGGATGTAGCCGAGGCCGACCTGCTTCAGCGTTTCGAGCTTGTCGCGCACGCCGGGCACGGCGGCGAAGAAGTCGACGCCTTCCTCGACCGTCATGTCGAGCACGTCGGCGATCGACTTGCCCTTGAACACGACATCGAGCGTCTCTCTGTTGTAGCGCTTGCCGTGGCAGACGTCGCAAGTGACGTAGACGTCGGGCAAAAAGTGCATCTCGATCTTGATGACGCCGTCGCCCTGGCAGGCCTCGCAGCGGCCGCCCTTGACGTTGAAGGAGAAGCGTCCCGGCTGGTAGCCGCGCGCCTTGGCTTCGGGCAGGCCAGCGAACCAGTCGCGGATCGGCGTGAAGGCGCCGGTATAGGTGGCGGGATTCGAACGCGGCGTGCGACCGATCGGCGACTGGTCGATGTCGATGACCTTGTCCAGGAATTCGAGGCCCTCGATGCGGTCGTGGTCGGCCGGATGTTCGCGCGAGCCCATGATGCGTCGCGAGGCGGCCTTGAACAGCGTCTCGATCAGGAAGGTCGACTTGCCGCCGCCGGACACGCCGGTGACGGCGGTGAAGGTGCCGAGCGGGATTTCGGCGGTGACGTTCTTCAGATTGTTGCCGCGCGCGCCGACGATCTTCAGGCGGCGGTTCTTCTTCGCTTCACGCCTGACACCAGGCGTCGCCACTTCGAGCGCGCCCGACAGATATTTGCCGGTGATCGAATTGGGATTGGCCATCACCTGCTGCGGCGTGCCCTGGGCGATGATCTCGCCGCCATGGATGCCGGCGGCCGGGCCCATGTCGACGACATAGTCGGCATGCAGGATGGCGTCCTCGTCATGCTCGACGACGATCACCGTGTTGCCGATGTCGCGCAGATGCTTCAGCGTATCGAGCAGACGGGCATTGTCGCGCTGATGCAGGCCGATCGACGGCTCGTCCAGCACATAGAGCACGCCGGTAAGACCGGAGCCGATCTGCGACGCCAGCCGGATGCGCTGGCTTTCGCCGCCCGACAGCGTGCCGGAATTGCGCGACAGCGTCAGATAATCGAGGCCGACATCGTTGAGGAAGCGCAGCCGCTCGCGGATCTCCTTCAAGACCCGCACCGCGATCTCGTTCTGCTTGTCGTTGAGGGATGCGGGCAGGTCGGTGAACCATTTGTCGGCGTTGCGGATCGACTGCTCGGTGACTTCGCCAATGTGCTTGCCGGCAATCTTCACCGCCAGCGACTCGGGCTTCAGCCGATACCCCTTGCAGGCCGGGCAGGGCGTGGCCGACATGAAGCGCTCGATTTCTTCACGCATCCAGGCGGATTCGGTCTCTTTCCAGCGCCGCTCGAGATTGGGAATGACGCCTTCAAAGGTCTTGGTGGTCTTGTAGGAGCGCAGGCCGTCATCATACTGGAAGGTGATTTCGCGCTCGCCCGTGCCGTGCAGGATGGCTTCCTTGGCCTCTTCGGACAAATCCTTGAACTTGTCGCCAAGCTTGAAGCCATAAGCCTTGCCCAGCGCTTCCAGCGTCTGCGCGTAATAGGGCGAGGTCGACTTCGCCCACGGGCTGACGGCGCCGTCGCGCAGCGAGACGTTTTCGTCCGGCACGATCAGATTGCCGTCGATGGCGCGCTGGCTGCCGAGACCGTCGCAGGTCGGGCAGGCGCCGAACGGGTTGTTGAACGAGAACAGCCGCGGTTCGATTTCCGGAATGGTGAAGCCGGAGACCGGGCAAGCGAACTTTTCCGAGAACAGGATGCGCTCATGCGTCTCGTTCTTCGACTTGTTGACCGAATCCTCGCCGGTCTGGCTGGCATCGAGCGGCTTGTCGGCGAATTCGGCGACCGCCAGCCCATCGGCCAGCTTCAGCGCCGTTTCGATGGAATCGGCGAGCCGCGTTGCGAGATCGCCGCGCACGACGATGCGGTCGACGACGACGTCGAGGTCATGCTTGTACTTCTTGTCCAGCGCCGGCACGTCGGCGATTTCGTAGAAGACGCCATCGACCTTGACGCGCTGAAAGCCCTTTTTTTGCAACTCCAGCAATTCCTTGCGGTACTCGCCTTTGCGGCCGCGCACCATCGGCGCCAGGATGAACAGGCGCGTGCCTTCCTCGATCGCCAGCACGCGGTCGACCATCTGCGAAACCGTCTGGCTCTCGATCGGCAGGCCGGTGGCCGGCGAATAGGGGATGCCGACGCGCGCAAAAAGCAGCCGCATATAGTCGTAGATCTCGGTGACGGTGCCGACCGTCGAACGCGGGTTCTTCGAGGTGGTCTTCTGCTCGATGGAAATGGCGGGCGACAGGCCGTCGATCTGGTCGACGTCAGGCTTCTGCATCATCTCAAGGAATTGCCGCGCGTAGGCCGACAGGCTTTCGACGTAGCGGCGCTGGCCTTCGGCGTAGATCGTGTCGAAGGCAAGCGATGACTTGCCGGACCCCGACAGGCCGGTCATGACAATCAGGCTGTCACGCGGCAAGTCGAGATCGACATTCTTCAGATTGTGTTCGCGCGCCCCGCGAATGGAAAGATATTTATGGTCGGCCATAGCCGGTCGCCGCCTCAGAATCTGGAATTTCCTGGAATGGCGGGTTTTCCCGGCCATCCCCTATGTAGGTAGTTTTGCCGCCACGTCGAGAGACGCCACAGTTCCCGACCAAAGCGTTTAACCGTCTTTCGCGTGAACGGGCAAGCGGAAAGAACAAAGGCCGAACACGCTCCTGACAAAGCTGTGCAAAAGCTGACCTGCACGTAACCTCCCGGCGATCACATTTTTCGGTAACCGGCTATTGATGGTTGACGCCACCAGCTGACGGGAGCAGTCTCCAGCAGTCAACGAAGACGGCCGTCTTTCGATGGCCTCGCCGCCCAAAGGCGGCCTGCGAGACGCCGCAGGCATTTGCGATTTGTGCTTCGTGACGACAACGTCGCAATGGACAAAGGAGCGGAGCTATGACGCCACCGGATCGTCCCATAGGGTTCCAGTTGGTACTGGAGCGGCGGCAGGCATAAGTGCCAGGGTTTAGCGTTTTCGCCACCCGACAAACCGTGACCTGCCATATCCCCGTAAAAATCAGAGACTGTTAGTCGGATCGTCGGTTGAACGCCGCGTTGCATCCGAAATCAAATGCCGGCAGTACACTCCCGGTAGAGATTGGATTTGAGATCCAAAAAGGCCCCGTCCGTTTGCGCAAAGCACGGCGGGGCCGTTTTCATGTGCGGATTGTCTGTTTGGCGCAACGCAGCACGCGCCGACAGACTGTCAGTGGCGCGGCGGCCCGATCGAGCGGCGCCGACATCGACGGTGATGCTGCCGGAAATCCTGACATCCGTATCGCCGATCTTGAACTGGCCGTTGCCGTTGCCGGGAAACGCGTCGTCGGGCTCCGGAGCCGGCTTGGCGATGCGGTAGTCACCGGTTACGCCGGGCAGGGCGCCTTTTTGCGTTGACGGCGAACTGTCTTCGGCAAGTGCCGCGCCGCTGGTGAGGCCCGCAATGGCGAGCGCTATAACGGCGATGACGCGGTGCAATGATCTGGACTGATGAGTGTCGGTCATCCCAAGACTATAGTGGCGCGCCGCCGATGGAACCAGACCGGCATCGTCAAATCTTCGACAGCCGGACGTACTCCGATCCGGCCCTGGCTCACGCCGCCTTTTTTCGCGTGTCGAAAACATGGTCGACGATGCCCCATGCCTGGGCCTCGCGGGCGGTCATGAAGTGGTCGCGGTCCAGCGTGCGCTCGACCTCTTCATAGCTGCGGCCGCAATGCTGCGCGTAGAGTTCGGCCATGTGCCGTTTCGTCCGGCCGATGCGCTCGGCATGGCGCTGGATGTCGGAGGCCTGGCCCTGGAAGCCGCCCAGCGGCTGGTGCAGCAGGATGGTGGCGTTCGGCAGGGAAATTCGGCGCCCCGGTGTGCCTGCCATCAGCAGGAACGAGCCCATCGATGCGGCAAAGCCCATGCATACGGTCGACACCGGGCAGCTGATATATTGCATTGTGTCGTAGATCGCGAAGCCGCTGGTCACCACGCCGCCCGGCGAGTTGATGTAGAGCGAGATCTCCTTGTCGGGATTGTCCGATTCCAGCGACAAAAGCTGCGCGCAGACCAGCGCCGAAATGTCGTCGTTGATCTCGCCGTTGATGAAGATGATGCGCTCGCGCAGCAGCCGTGAAAAGATGTCGAAGGCGCGTTCGCCGCGGCTCGATTGCTCGATAACCATCGGCACCAGACTGGCAACACCGCTCATTATCTCTCTCCGTCCGTTTTGTTTTCAGGCCGCGCGAAGCAGGAGGCGAGGCGTGTTTGCGGCGATTGGCTTAGATGACCTGTTTGCACCGAGCGAAAGCAGACAGCCGGCGCCTGTCATGGCGACAGCAGGCATGGCCTTGCGGGCAAAGCCGTCATGGACGACACGCAGATGCGTGCCGCCGGAAACGGTTCGGGCAAGTGTGAAGGTGACAATGCTGTCCAATGGGCTGTCGAGCGGATCCTGCCTAGCTGCGTCGCCCGGCTGCTCCCGCCAGGAATAGCGCAGCAGCTTCTCGGGTTCGGCGTCGAGGATTTCGCATTCGACCGGCGTGTCCGGTCCGGCGAAGGCAAAACGGTTGCCGATCTCGGGGCTGATGTCGTTCGGCATCATCCAGGCGGCCAGCAATTCCGGTACGGTCAGAGCCCGCCATACCTTTTCCGGCGGCTCGGCAAGCTCGTACTCGAACTCGAGCGCATCCGGGGGGTCGCTTTGGCCGTCGTTGGTCGTTGATCCCGCCTTCTTCATTGATCCATGTCCTTCAAAACCGCCTTCAGCCTTTCGATGCGTTCCGGCCAGAAGGTCCGGTAGCGTTCGATCCAGGAGAGCAAGGGGGCGAGCCCCTGCGGATCGGCGCGGTAATAGGCGTTGCGGCCGGCTCGCCGCTCGACCACCAGGCCTGCGCCACGCAGCACCGCCAGATGCTGCGACACCGCGGGCTGCGACACCGTCATCCCGGTGCGCAATTCCGACACGCTCATCTCGCCGGCGGCCAGCCGCTCAAAGACGGCGCGGCGCGTCGGGTCGGCCAGTGCGCGAAAAATCTCTGCTTCGATCATGGCAAAAGCATAAGTGCATACTTATCGATTTGGCAAGCGGTCTTTTCGGGCCCATATGATCGGCTTCGGCATTGCTGCCATTCCTTGACAATAAGCAGCGATACGGATAAGAACGAAAAGGGAACAAAAAACCTTGTGGGTAAAGGCAGCCATGGCAAGCGGCGATCGCCTGCAGCCTGTAAGGTGCTGCGACAAAAATTTGTTTCGGATGAGCGCGGAGAAATATCATGGCGGGTAGCGTCAACAAGGTCATTCTGGTCGGCAATCTCGGCGCGGATCCCGAAATCCGTCGCCTGAATTCGGGTGAACCGGTCGTCAACATCCGCATCGCCACATCGGAAAGCTGGCGCGACAAGAATTCCGGCGAACGCAAGGAAAAAACCGAGTGGCACAACGTCGTCATCTTCAATGAGGGCATCGCCAAGGTGGCGGAGCAGTATCTGAAGAAGGGCATGAAGGTCTATGTCGAGGGCCAGTTGCAGACGCGTAAATGGCAGGACCAGACCGGTGCCGACAAGTACACAACGGAAGTCGTGCTGCAGAAATTCCGCGGTGAGCTGCAGATGCTCGACGCACGCGGACAGGGCGAGGGCGGTCAGGTCGGCGGCTATACCGGTGGCGGCAGCAGCCGTGGTTCCGATTTCGGCCAGTCCAGCCCGAGCGAAGGCTTCAATCGCGGTGGTGGCGGTGCCAAGAGCGGCGGCGGTGGCGGTTCGTCGCGCGAATTGGATGACGAAATCCCGTTCTGATCGCAACAGTCATGTCAGACACAGTGCCCCGAGAGTCATTCATGGACTTTCGGGGTTTTGCATCGTGATTGAGGCTGACCGGGCCGATCAACGAAATACGGTGAGAGGACGAGTTGGGTGAAAGCACGCGTAAAGTGGGTCGAGGAGCGCACCTTCGTCGGGGAATCCGGCAGCGGTCACAAGGTCGTGCTCGGAACAGCGCACGGACCGGAAGGCAGGACGCCGGGGCCGAGCCCGATGGAACTGGTGCTGATCGGAACCGGCGGCTGTTCGGCCTATGATGTCGTGCATATCCTCGAAAAGGGCCGCGAGGCGGTCGAGGACTGCGTCGTCGAACTCGACTCCGACCGGGCGGAAACCGAGCCAAGAGTGTTCACCCGCATCCACATGCATTTCGTCGTCAAGGGCCGGGCGCTGTCCAGCGACAAGGTCAAACGGGCAATCGACCTTTCGATCGAAAAATATTGCTCGGCCTCCGCGATGCTTGCCAAGACCGCCACGATTACCCACGATTTCGAGGTCATCGACACGACGGCGAAGTAGGGCCGGCTTCGGCGGCAGCTCGTCGCGTTACCCCGCCATCAGCGCCTTGATGCCGTCGGCGACGAACTGCACGGCCAGTGCCGCCAGGATGACGCCGAGCAGCCGGGTCAGGATCGAGCGGCCGGTCTGGCCGAGGATGCGGTCGATGCGTTCCGACAGCACGAACACCAGATAGGTGATGGCGAGGGAGACGAAGATGATGCCGACCAGGGCGGCCTGCGCGGCAAATCCCTGAAATGAACCGGAAAGCAGCACCGTCGCCGAAATCGCGCCGGGGCCGGCGATCAGCGGGATCGCCAGCGGGAAGGCGGCGATGTTGTGGATCATGTCCTTGGTGATGGCGACGTCGCCGATCTTCTCCTTGCGGTCCTGCCGGCGCTCGAACACCATCTCGAAGGCAATGAAGAACAGCAGGAAACCGCCGGCGACGCGGAAGGCCGGCAACGTTATGCCGAACACCGACAGGATCGAGGCCCCGGCAACCGCAAACAGCGCCATCACCAGGAAACCGATGATCGAGGCGCGCACCGAAACCTGCTGGCGCTCCTCGCGGTTCATGCCGCGCGTCACGGCCAGGAACAGGGGCGCCAGGCCAGGCGGATCGATGGTCACGAGAATGGTGACGAAGGCGTTGAACAGGCTGTCGAAGCTCGGCATCTCTGACCCTCCCGCCGGCCGTGCCCGGACAGAATATTGGTAGAGCAAAGCCCGGTCGGTGGGAACTGTCAGCGGGAAAGTGGTTGATGCCGGCGCGAAGATCGCGACGCTTTTATTCTGGGCTGCTGCATTCCTCGGCGATCAAACCTCTCGGCGCGCCAGGAACTCGACTTCCAGCCGCCATGTCGCGCCATTGTCTTGCGAGCGTTCGCCCAGCCATCGGAAGGAGTTTTCGGTGATGCGTGAAAAGCTCCAGCGTACTGAACTGCCGGTGCCGTCGGCGCCCACTTGCACGATCGTGTCACCCTCGGCGCGGCCGAGCTGGCGGCTGAAATACTGGTTGCGCGGGTCGCTCCAGAAGATGTGCCAGGCATCCGCGCGGGGATCATAGACGCGCAGCGTCGTGCCATAAAAAGTCCATGTGCCCAAGGATGGCGAGGGGCCGGCATCACGCGCGGGCAGGATCCAGACGTCCTGTATCGCCCGGCCTTCCATCACCCAGCCGAAATGCACCTCGCCACGCCCGGTCAGCACGGTGCCGTCCTCGAGATGGCGCGAGGCGTTGAAAGTCCAGGCGCCGATGAAGCGGCCGTAAAGGCTCAGTTTTTCGGCAAGCCCTTCGATCGGTCCGGGGCTGTGCAGGGCTTCGGCAAAAGAGGATTGGTCGAACATGGTTGCGGTCTCTTCTTGTCAGGAGACCAGGAGGAGTAGGCCGTGATGGGGTTCTGGGCTTGGGAAAAATTGCTATATTTCGTCCATGACAGCGACAACGCATACGCTTGCATCCGGCCCCGGCTGGCGCGTGACGGACGTGATCTGCTCGGCTGGCGCTGGCGATCGGCCTTTCGAGGAAGCTCATCAGGATTTCTGTGTGGCCGCCGTCACCAGCGGCACGTTCCGCTACCGCGCGCAACAAGGTACGGCGATGCTGGCGCCCGGCGCCCTCCTGCTCGGCAATCCCGGCACATGTTACGAGTGCGGGCATGAACATGGCAGCGGCGACCGTTGCCTGTCGTTTCATTTCGGGCCGTCCTACCTGGAACGGATCGTGGCTGGCGTGCCGGACGCCAGGAAGCTGGCCTTCGCCACACCGCGCCTGCCGCCTTTGCCGGTGCTGGCGCCACTGCTGGCCGAGGCGGAAGCCGCGCGCGAGACTGCCGACATGGATGCCTTCGAGGAAATTTCCCTGCGCATAGCCGGTGCCGCCGCGACGGCTGCCACCGGAGGCACGCATGTCAGGCACGCGCCGAGCCGCCGCGATCAGAAACGGGTAGCCGAGGCAGTGCGGCGGACCGAACTGGACGCCGATGGGCCTGTCTCGCTTTCAGCGCTTGCCGATGAAACCGCGACCAGTCCGTATCATTTCCTGCGCATCTTCCGACAGGTCGCGGGCGTGACGCCCTACCAATTCCTGCTCAAGACCCGGCTGCACAGGGCCGCGGTACGGCTGCGCATGTCGGACGATACGGTTTCGGCGATCGCTTTCGAGGCTGGCTTCAACGATCTGTCGACCTTCAATCGTCGTTTTCGGCGGATCATGGGGGAGACGCCGGGCCAGTATCGCAGCCGCCGTGGCGCATAGGCTGTTTCTGCTTCGTGAATCGGCCTCGTGCCCGCAAAAAGGTAGACACGCAGGCTTTTGCGTCGGGGCGGCGAAAACCGCCTTGGCCATATCGTCGCAATCAGCGGTATCCATTTGAAATTACCACCAAAAATGACACTGGAAAAGTGCCTGACATGTTGGAGTTTCAGCCTTGCTTCCTATATAAGCACCAAGTGATTCCTGATTAGATTGTGATCCGATTTGACCGACCAGAAGACACCGCGCGGCGCCGACGGCGGCCCCAACGGCATCGAGCCGATATCCATCGTCGAGGAGATGCAGCGCTCCTATCTCGATTACGCCATGAGCGTGATCGTCAGCCGTGCGCTGCCGGACGTGCGCGACGGCCTCAAGCCGGTGCATCGCCGCATTCTCTTCGCCGCCCATGAGAGCGGCTACCATTGGAACCGCAAATATGTGAAGTCGGCGCGTCCTGTCGCCGACGTGATGGGTAAATACCATCCGCATGGCGACGCCTCCATCTATGATGCCTTGGTGCGCATGGCGCAGGACTGGTCGCTGCGCGTTCCGTTGATCGACGGGCAGGGCAATTTCGGCTCGATCGACGGCGATCCGCCTGCGGCGATGCGCTACACGGAAGCGCGCCTGACCAAGGTCGCGCACGAGCTCCTGGAGGATATCGACAAGGACACCGTCGATTTCCAGGACACTTATGACGCGTCGGGCAGCGAACCGAAGGTTCTGCCGGCACGGTTTCCCAACCTTTTGGTCAACGGCTCGGGCGGCATCGCCGTCGGCATGGCGACCAACATCCCGCCGCACAATCTCAGCGAAATCTGCAACGGCGCCATCGCCCTAATCGACAATCCGGCGATCGACCTGCCGGCGTTGATGGAGATCATTCCGGGACCGGATTTCCCGACCGGCGGCATCGTGCTTGGCCGTTCGGGCATCTACAACGCCTATTCGACCGGCCGTGGCTCCATCGTCATGCGCGGCAAGGTCAACATCGAACAGCGCGGCAATGACCGCGAGTCGATCATCATCACCGAAGTTCCCTACCAGGTGAACAAGTCGTCGATGATCGAGAAGATGGCTGAACTGGTGCGCGACAAGCGCATCGAGGGCATTTCCGATATCCGCGACGAGAGCGACCGCCAGGGCTACCGCGTCGTCATCGAATTGAAGCGTGACGCCGTTGCCGACGTCATCCTCAACCAGCTCTATCGCTTCACGCCGCTGCAGACCTCCTTCGGCGCCAATATGGTGGCACTGAACGGCGGCAAGCCGGAAGTGATGAACCTGACCGATATGCTGAAGGCGTTCGTCGCCTTCCGCGAGGAGGTGATCACAAGGCGGACGAAATTCCTGCTGCGCAAGGCGCGCGACCGCGCCCATGTGCTGGTCGGTCTCGCCATCGCCGTCGCCAATATCGACGAGATCATCAAGCTGATCCGCACCGCTCCGGATCCGCAGACGGCGCGTGAGCAGTTGATGGAGCGGCGCTGGCCCTCTGGCGACGTGGAATCTCTGATCCTCCTGATCGATGACCCGCGTCATCGGATCAATGAAGACGGCACCTACAATCTGTCAGAGGAACAGGCGCGCGCCATCCTCGAACTGCGCCTGCAGCGCCTGACCGCGCTCGGCCGCGACGAGATCGCAGACGAGTTGAACACGATCGGCGCCGAAATCATCGATTACCTGGACATTTTGTCTTCCCGCGCGCGCGTCCAGCAGATCGTCAAGGACGAGCTTGCCGCCGTGCGCGACGAGTTCGGCACGCCGCGCCGCACCGAACTCACCGACGGCGGTTCGGACATGGAAGACGAGGACCTGATCCAGCGCGAGGACATGGTCGTGACGGTGAGCCATTCCGGCTACATCAAGCGCGTGCCGCTGTCGCTCTACCGGGCGCAGCGTCGCGGCGGCAAGGGCCGCTCCGGCATGTCGACCAAGGAAGAGGATTTCGTCACTCGGCTGTTCGTGGCCAACACCCATACGCCGGTGCTGTTCTTCTCCTCGCGCGGCATCGTCTACAAGGAAAAGGTCTGGCGGCTGCCGATCGGCAATCCGCAGTCACGCGGCAAGGCGCTGATCAACATGCTGCCGCTGGAGCAGGGCGAGCGCATCACCACCATCATGCCGCTGCCGGAGGACGAGGCCAGCTGGGGCGAACTCTACGTGATGTTCGCCACCACGCGTGGCACCGTGCGCCGCAACGATCTATCCGACTTCGTCCAGGTCAACCGCAACGGCAAGATCGCCATGAAGCTGGAGGAAGAAGGCGACGAGATCCTCGGCGTCGAGACCTGCACCGACAAGGACGACGTGCTGCTGACCGCCAGTTCCGGCCAGTGCATACGCTTCTCCGTCGGCGACGTGCGCGTCTTCCAGAGCCGCAATTCGGTCGGTGTGCGCGGCATAACCATGGCCGAGACCGATCGCATCATCTCGATGTCGGTGATCGAGCATGTCGATGCTTCGCCGGCGGAACGCGCCGCTTACCTGAAGCGCGCGGCAGCAGAGCGGCGTCTGGCCACGGAAACGGCCGGCGAAGAGGAAGAGATCGCGCTGACCAATGAGGAGATCGGGGAGGAGACGGAGCTTTCCGACAGCCGATACGAAGAGCTCAAGGCGCACGAACAGTACGTGCTGACGGTGACCGAATTCGGCTACGGCAAGCGTTCGTCGTCCTATGATTTCCGGCTGACTGGACGCGGCGGTAAAGGCATCCGCGCCACCGACGTGTCGAAGGCAGCCGAGATTGGCAGGCTGGTGGCGACGTTCCCGGTCGGCAATGACGACCAGATCATGCTGGTGTCGGACGGCGGCACCGTCATCCGGGTGCCGGTCAACGGCATCCGTTTCGCCAGCCGCGCCACCAAGGGCGTGACCATCTTCAACACGGCTGAAGGTGAAAAGGTGGTTTCGGTCGAGCGGATCTCTGAGCCGCAATCGGACGAGGAAATCGAAGAGACCGTTGAGGGCGGCGCTGATGTCGCTCTGGCGCCTGACGCCGGTCCTGAGGGGGCGGACTAAGTCCGGAATCCGCGTATTGACATGGCAACGCCGGCCAGTTGGCCGGCGCGGCAGCAAATCAGGCTTTATCAGTAGTGACGATATGGCTTGCGCGGGCCGAAGCCTTCGAAGCGCTTGGTGTTTGCCTTGACGCGGATGCGTTGTGCCTCCTGATGCAGCCCAAAGACGGTGGCGATCAGCATGGCGACGGTCATTGCGGTGGCGAGCATGTAGATCAGCATGTGCGTGTTCTCCTGCGCCTAACAACGGATAGATGGGATTTTGGTTTCATCTTATTAAGGTGCAACCTAGTGAACGCTGCGTGAAGGCTTCGTGATCAGCGTGTTCATCTGTCGTTCATGTGCCGGAAAAGGTTCATGGCCAGCGCGCCGATCGGGATTTGCCTTTGCGAGAGAGGCTCGCTAGAGCCTGTTCCATCTTGATGGACGGAAGATGGAACAGGCTCTAGCTTTCATTTGAGCATGATCTCTAGGACAAACGAAAAACCGTTTGTCCGCAAAAACCGGTTTCCACTTTTTGGGATCATGCATTAGAAGCACCAGCCATGACTGAACGCATCGCCCTCTATGCCGGCTCCTTCGACCCGCTGACCAACGGCCATCTCGATGTGCTGAAGGCCTCGCTGGCCGTGGCCGATATCGTTTATGCGGCGATCGGCATCCATCCGGGCAAGCAACCGCTGTTTTCCTTCGAGGAGCGGGTGAAGCTGATCGAGACGGCGACGAAGGCGGAATTCGGCAGCGACGGCGCCCGTATCAAGGTCGTCGCTTTCGACGGGCTGGTCATCGACGCGGCCAAGAAGCAGGGCGCCTCGATCATGATCCGCGGCCTGCGCGACGGCACCGACCTCGACTATGAGATGCAGATGGCCGGCATGAACGAGACCATGGCGCCTCAACTGCAGACGGTTTTTCTGCCCGCCAGTCCTTCGGTACGCACCATTACCGCCACACTTGTTCGCCAGATTGCCTCGATGGGCGGCGACATTCGCCCCTTCGTGCCGGCGGCGGTTGCCGGTGCGCTCACAGCCAAGTTCAAGAAGTAAGTTTTCGGAGAAAACCATGCAGCTGAAAAAGCTAGCCTCGTTCCTTGTCGTGCTCGCCGGTCTTGTGGCTGCGTCGGTCTCGGCTTTCGCCGCCGACCCGGAAAACACAATGATCATCACGCTGAAGGACGGCGACGTCACCATTGCGCTGAGGCCCGATCTGGCGCCAAAGCATGTCGAGCAGATCAAGAAGCTGGTGCGCCAAGGCGCCTATGACAACGTCGCCTTCCACCGCGTCATCGACGGCTTCATGGCGCAGACCGGCGACGTCAAGTTCGGCAATATGAAAAAGGGTTTCAGCGCCGAGGCCGTTGGCACCGGCGGTTCCGACCTGCCCGACCTGCCCGCCGAATTCTCACAGACCGAACATTATAAGCGCGGCGTGGTCGGCATGGCCCGCTCGCAGGACCCCAATTCGGCCAATTCGCAGTTCTTCATCATGTTCGCTCCGGCACCGCCCCTCGATGGCCAGTACACCATCGTCGGCAATGTCGTCAGCGGCATGGAACTGGTGGATCACATCAAGAAGGGCGACCAGGCGGACAACGGCACGGTCTCCGATCCCGACCGGATGATCAAGGTGCGCATCGCCGCCGGCAAGTAAAGTTGTCAACTAACTCTGTTTTTCTGAAAAAGGATATCTGACATGGCCGAAATCAAGGACCGCGAGAACGCGCTCATCATGGAAACGACCAAGGGCAATGTGTTCATCGAACTTTTCCCCGACCTGGCGCCTGGCCATGTCGCCCGCATCAAGGAACTGGCCAGGGAAGGCGCCTATGACGGCGTGGTCTTCCACCGCGTCATCGAGGGTTTCATGGCGCAGACCGGCGACGTCAAGTTCGGCAATTCGAGCAAGCCTTCCTTCGCGCCGTCCCGCGCGGGCATGGGCGGCTCTGAAAAGCCGGATTTGAAGGCTGAATTCTCCAACGCCAACCATGCTCGCGGCACCTGCTCGATGGCCCGTTCGCAGAACCCGAACTCGGCCAATTCGCAGTTCTTCATCTGCTTCGACGATGCCGCCTTCCTCAACCGCCAGTACACGGTCTGGGGCCAGGTCATCGAAGGCATGGACAATGTCGACAAGATCAAGCGCGGCGAGCCGGTGCAGGATCCCGACAAGATCGTGTCGCTGAAAGTCGCGGCCGACGTCAAGTAAGGGCAGACGACAATGATGGGCGTCGTCTGGTCGCTTCTCGGCATCCTGTCCGGCGCCTTCATTGCCATTCAGGCCCCGATCAATTCGCAGCTGGCGCGCGGCCTGGGCCTCCCGGTCGCGGCGGCTGCGTTTTCGTTCCTGTCGGGCGCGATCGTGCTCGGCATCATTTCCGTCACGGTGGTGAAGCTGCAGGGCATCTCGCTCGACTGGAAGGCGCCGGCGCCCTGGCTGTTCGTGGCCGGCGGCATGCTGGGCGGTTTCTATGTCACGCTGTCGACGATTCTGACGCCGCGCATCGGTGCCGCCGCGCTGATGGCGTTTCTGGTGGCCGGCCAGCTGCTGGCCGGCATGCTCATCGACCGCGTCGGCTTCCTCGGCGTCGCGGTGCGTGAAATCTCGCTCGGCCGCATCGCCGGCGCGGTGCTGCTGCTGGCCGGAGCGCTGCTCGTCCGGCTCTACTGATGCGCGTCGACCTCTTTGACTTCGATCTACCGGAGGAGCGCATCGCGCTTCGCCCGGCGGAACCGCGCGACAGCGCCAAGATGCTGGTGGTCAAATCAGGCGAAGGGCTCGACGACCGCAGGGTTGGCGACCTGCCGTCCTTACTCAGGGCCGGCGACGTGCTGGTGTTCAACGACACCAAGGTCATTCCAGCGCAGCTCAAAGGCATCCGGCGGCGGGGTGAGGCGACGGCGCAGGTCGAAGCCACGCTGCATATGCGCATGGCGCCGGACCGCTGGCTGGCCTTCATGCGGCCGGGCAAGCGCATTGCCGCCGGCGACCGCATCCATTTCGGCCATGACGGCAATTCCTGTTTCCTCGGCCAACTCGACGCCACGGTGATCGAGAAAGGCGAGGGCGGCGAAGCACTGCTCGGCTTCGACCTGTCGGGGCCCTTCCTTGACGAGGCGCTGCACACGGTCGGGCATATTCCGCTGCCGCCCTACATCGCCTCGAAGCGCGACGACGACGAACGCGACCGGGCCGATTACCAGACCATCTATGCAAGCGAGGAAGGCGCCGTCGCGGCACCGACCGCGGGCCTGCATTTCACGCCGGAGCTTTTTGCAGCGCTTGACGCCAAGGGCATCGAACGCCGCTTCGTCACCTTGCATGTCGGCGCCGGCACGTTCCTGCCGGTGAAGGCGGACGACACTGCCGACCACAAGATGCATGCCGAGATAGGTTCGGTAAGCGCGGAAACAGCCGACGCGCTGAATGCGGCCAAGGCGAGGGGCGGGCGCATTGTCGCCGTCGGCACGACCTCGCTGCGTCTGCTGGAGAGTGCGGCGCGTGAGGACGGTACTCTGGCTGCGTGGTCCGGTCCGACCGATATCTTCATCACGCCCGGCTACCGTTTTCGCACCGCCGACGTGCTGATGACCAATTTCCATCTGCCGCGCTCGACGTTGTTCATGCTGGTTTCGGCCTTCAGCGGCCTCGACACGATGCGTGCGGCCTATGCCCATGCGATCGAGAACTGTTACAGATTCTATTCCTATGGCGACGCAAGCCTGCTTTTCCGAGCGGAGACGAGCGATGGACGATGATCTGCAAGCCTTTGACCGTGATGCGCTGGTCGCGGAAGTGAAAAAACTGCGCGCGGGCATTCGCCAGCACCGCGATTCCACCATTCGCGGCATCCACTACCGCCAGTCGCTCGACAAGCAGGCACCGGGCGCTCCGGTCCACGACAAGGAATTCAATGGCTAAGCCGTTCAGCTTCAAGATTCTGGCAACCGACGGCAAGGCGCGGCGCGGCGTGATCGACATGCCGCGCGGCGAAATCCGCACGCCGGCCTTCATGCCGGTCGGCACCGGCGGCACCGTCAAGGCGATGTATATGGACCAGGTGCGCGGTGTCGGCGCCGACATCATCCTGGGCAACACCTATCATCTGATGCTGCGGCCCGGCGCCGAGCGCGTCGCGCGGCTCGGTGGCCTGCACGAGTTCGCCCGCTGGCCGCATCCAATTCTGACCGACAGCGGTGGTTTCCAGGTGATGTCGCTGTCGAAGCTGAGAAAGCTGACCGAAAAGGGCGTCACCTTCCGCTCGCATATCGATGGCGCTGCCTACGAGATGTCGCCGGAGCGGTCGATCGAGATCCAGGGACTGCTTGATTCCGACATCCAGATGCAGCTCGACGAATGCACGGCGCTGCCGGCCGAGATGAAGGAGATCGAGCGCGCCATGGAGCTGTCGCTGCGTTGGGCCGAACGCTGCAAGACGGCGTTCGGCGATCAGCCGGGCAAGGCGATGTTCGGCATCGTGCAAGGCGGCGACAACGCAGCGCTCAGGGTGCGTTCGGCGCAGGCGCTGAGCGCGATGGAGCTGAAGGGCTACGCGGTTGGCGGCCTGGCCGTCGGCGAGCCGCAAGCGGTGATGCTCGACATGCTCGACATCACCTGTCCGGAACTGCCAGCGGACAAGCCGCGCTATCTGATGGGCGTCGGCACGCCTGACGATATCCTGAAATCGGTGGTGCGCGGCATCGACATGTTCGACTGCGTTATGCCGACACGGGCCGGCCGGCACGGCCTTGCCTATACCAGGCGCGGCAAGGTCAATCTGCGCAACGCCCGCCATGCCGACGATCCGCGGCCATTAGACGAGGAAAGCGATTGCCCGGCGGCGCGGGACTATTCCCGCGCCTATCTCCACCATCTGGTGCGCTCGCAAGAAGCGCTCGGCGCCATGCTTTTGACGTGGAACAACCTGTCCTACTACCAGAAACTGATGCAGGACATCCGCACTGCGATCGAGGCCGGCGCCTTCGAGGCACGCGGCGCGGAAATCACCGAAGGCTGGGCGAGGGGCGATATACCGTTGCTATGAGGCCTCAAGTGCTAAGCGAGTTCGACGCACGCAGGCTGCAGCCGGTGATCTGGAATGTGCCGTCGGGCTGCTGCTGCAACGTGTAGACAGCCTCGTAATCCTTGCCGTCGGGACCGACGATCAGCACTTGCTGCACAATCGAACCCGGAGCCGTCTCCTCGACCTTGCCGAAGGAATAGGTCTGCGGCTTGCGCACCGGCGGGTAGCCGTTGGTCACCATGTTCATGAAGGCGTCGACGGTCGGGAAAATCCGTTTCACATTCGGGGCGGCGAAGCTGTAGGCGGTGGCGCCGTCATTGGCGATGAGGGCCTTCAACTGACCGTCGATGACAGACTGCCCTGCCTTGATTTCGGCGTCGCCGGCAAACGCCGACGACACGAAGATGAATGGAACGATTGTGAATGCGAAAAAGGCGCGGCGCATGGCCTGTCTCCGTTGTCCCGCGAAATATCTTCCCTCAAAAACGTGCTGTCCGAAGACGCATCATAACATACGCTTGGCGGTGCATCCCGGTTTCAGCGATGGTGAATATTCATCTCGCTCGGTTCAAGCGCGGCATGCCGGTGGCGGACCTGCGAGAGACGGCAACCCAGGCCCGAGCCGGCTGAGCATTCATTCCAGCGCTTGAAAGCCCGCCTCCAGTCTGCCAGAAGGGCCGCTTGGACTTGGACGTTTAGCGGGACGAAGCCATGAAGGCGTTTTTCGTGCAGATCAAATGCGAGCTCGGCAAATCCTATGAGGTTGCCAGCGCGCTTGCCGATGCCGAGATCGCTTCGGAAATCTACTCCACCGCCGGCAACTACGATCTGCTCGCCAAATTCTATGTCGACGACGAGGAAGATGTCGGCCATTTCGTCAACGAGAAGGTGCAGATTCTCCCCGGCATCAAGGACACGTTCACCGTGGTGACGTTCCGCGCTTTCTAACTGCAAACCCACTTGCCCGGACACGAGGCAAAGCCTGATTACTGTCATATTTCGGCTGCCTCAATTTTAGGCAGGCGCAACATACTGATCGCCCCTATCTCCCAAATCACCGATTGCGCTTGATTTTCTCCGGCGACGCCAGTGAAATGGCGTCACAGGGGAGTATGCGATTGGCAGCGTTCGATGAAATGCTTCCGGAAGTCTCCGGATTGAGAAGACCGTATTCGGCTTATGATCGCTGGCTGAAGGAGCAGGATCCGGCCAGGCTTACCGAGAAGATGCAGGACGCCGAACGCGTCTTCCGCAAGACCGGCATCACCTTCGCCGTCTATGGCGAGCAGGAAGCCTCCGAGCGGCTGATCCCGTTCGACATCGTTCCCCGCATCATTTCAGGCAATGAATGGCGGCGCCTCACGCAGGGCATAGAGCAGCGCGTGCAGGCGCTGAACGCCTTCCTCGACGACATCTATCATCGCCAGGAAATCCTGCGCGCAGGGCGCGTCCCCAGGGAATTGATCGCCAGGAACGAGGCCTTCCTGCCGGAGATGATCGGGGTCAGGCCGCCGGCCGGCGTCTACACCCATATCATCGGCGTCGACATCGTCCGCATCTCGGAGGACGAATTCTACGTGCTGGAGGACAATGCGCGCACACCGTCGGGCGTCTCCTATATGCTGGAGAACCGCGAGACGATGATGCAGCTGTTCCCCGAGCTGTTCCAGAAGATCAAGGTGCGGCCGGTGGAAAACTACCCTCAGCTTCTGCGCCAGTCGCTGGCGGCGGTGCGGCCGCAAAGCACAAAGGGTGCGCCGACCATTGCGGTGCTGACGCCCGGCAGTTTCAACTCCGCCTATTTCGAACACGCCTTCCTCGCCGACCAGATGGGCGTGCAACTGGTCGAAGGCCAGGATCTGCGGGTCGTCGACGGGCATGTCGCGATGCGCACGACCGAAGGCTACAAGCAGATCGATGTGCTTTACCGCCGCGTCGATGATTCCTTCCTCGACCCGCTGACCTTCCGGCCGGACTCCGCACTTGGCATACCCGGCATCATGGATGTCTATCGGGCCGGCAACATCACCATCGCCAACGCGCCGGGCACCGGCATTGCCGACGACAAGGCGATCTATTCCTACATGCCCGAGATCATCGAATTCTACACCGGCCGCAAGGCGATCCTGGGCAACATCCCAACCTGGCGCTGCTCGGAGCCGGACAGCCTGAAATACGTGCTCGAACACATCGACGAACTGGTGATCAAGGAAGTGCACGGTTCCGGCGGCTACGGCATGCTGGTTGGGCCGGCAGCAACCAAGAAGGAATGCGAGACGTTTGCCAAGAAACTCCAGGCAAAACCTTCGAATTACATCGCCCAGCCGACGCTCGCGCTGTCGACATGCCCGATCCTGACGGAAAAGGGGTTGGCGCCGCGCCATGTCGATCTCAGGCCTTATGTGCTGGTCTCCGACCGCATCCAGATCGTGCCCGGCGGGCTGACCCGCGTCGCGCTGAAGGAAGGCTCGCTGGTGGTCAATTCCTCGCAGGGCGGCGGGACGAAGGATACGTGGGTGCTGGATGATTGAAGTGAGTGAGTAAGGAATTAGGCAGTAGGCAGCAGGCAGCAGGCAGCAGGCAGCAGTGGAAGCAGAGGACAGGGAAATGCCATATTCCATTGAGTTTCAAACTCTTACTATTCCCTACTGCCTATTCCCTACTCACTAGCCCGAGGGGCCAATTCAATGCTTTTAGGCCGCACCGCCAACGGGCTCTATTGGATGAACCGCTATATCGAGCGGGCGGAAAACATGGCGCGCTTGGTCGATGCCGGCCTGCGCATGGCGCTGACCCGCACGCAGAGCGCCTCGGAAGAGTGGAGTTCGGTGCTGCTCAGCGCCGGTTCCGACGTCACCTTCAGCCAGAAATATTCTGACTATACCGCCGCCAATGTCGCCGACTTCCTGTTGCGCGACACGTCGAACCCGTCGAGCACGATGGCGTCGATCGAGACGGCCCGCAACAATGCCCGCATGGTGCGTACCGCGCTGACGCGCGAAACCTGGGAAAGCATCAACGAAGCCTGGATGTCGCTGAAGCGGATGCTGGCCAGGCCGATCGACGAGCGCGACCTACCCAGCGTGCTCGACGCCATCAAGCGCGAGACGGCGCTGATCCGCGGCTCGTTCTACGGCACCATGCTGCGCAACGAGATCTTCGACTTCTCGCAGCTCGGCACTTATGTCGAGCGCGCGGACAACACGGCGCGCATCCTCGACGTGAAATATTATGTGCTGCTGCCGTCGATCTCCTGGGTCGGCTCGACGCTCGACAATTATCAGTGGGAATCGATCCTGCGTTCGGTCTCGGCGCATCGCTCCTATCGCTGGGTCTACGATGCCGATTACAAGCCGACCAACATTGCCGATTATCTGATCCTCAACGTTCGTATGCCGCGCTCGCTGATGTTCTGCTATCGCTTTCTGTCGGAGCATCTGAAATTCCTCGGCGACGATTACGGCGAACGCCATGCCTGCCACGCAACGGCCGAGAAGACGCAGACAATGCTGAGAGCCGGGTCGATCAAGGGCATATTCGACGCCGGCCTGCATGAGTTCCTGGCCAATTTCATTCGCGACAACACCAAGCTGGGCGAAGAGATCGCACAAGATTATCGGTTCAATTGAGCATGGTCCCGAAAGGTGGAGCCGGTTTTCTCAGACAAACGGAAACCGTTTGTCTGGAGATCGTGCTCACAAACGGAATAGAAGCATGCGGCTGAAGATCACCCACCGGACCGAGTACCGTTACGACGCGCCGGTGCACTATCTGTTGCAGCGGCTGCGGCTGCTTCCGGTCAGCGGATCGACGCAGACCGTTCTGTCCTGGGCTCTGGCGATCGAAGGCGCGCGTGAAGAGGTTCGCTTCGTCGACCATTTCGGCAACGACACAAGGCTGTTGAGCGTCGAGGGCGAGCGCGACTTCATCACTGTGGAAGCATCAGGCGAAGTGGTGACGCGCGACACCGCGGGTGTCTCGGGACCACACCAGGGCTTTACGCCGCTCTGGCTGTACAGCCATGAGACACCATTGACGACGATCGGCAGCGGTGTTCGCGATCTCGCCGCGTCGGTCGGCAAGGGCAGCGACATTGAAAGGCTGCACCGGCTGATGGCCATCATCGGCGAACGCGTCGCCTACACGCCCGGCACCACCAACGCGACGACGCCGGCGGAGGAAGCCTTGGCGCTCAAGACCGGGGTCTGCCAGGATCATACCCATATCTTTGCCGCCGCCGCCCGCGCCATGGGCTTTCCAGCTCGCTATGTCAGCGGCTATCTGATGCTGGATGCCACGGTCGAGCAGGCGGCCAGCCATGCCTGGGCCGAAGCGCATGTCTCGGGTCTCGGCTGGGTTGCCTTTGATGCCGCCAATGGCATTTCACCCGACGAGCGTTATGTAAAGGTGGCAACGGGCCGCGATTACCGCGACGCCACGCCGGTGTCGGGAATTCGGCTGGGACAGGCGGAAGAACGGCTTGCGGTCACCGTCACGGTGGAGCAGTAATCCTCCGCACGATTGCTGCCGAGCGATTCATCGTTTCAAGGAACGCCGAACCGCTCTATCCCCTTGTTTTAACGCAATTCCGCACGGAAAACCGCTTCACACTTTTCCTGGAATTGCTCTAGAAGAGATTCCATGACCTATTGCGTTGGCCTGAAGATCGACCGCGGGCTCGTGTTCATGTCGGACACGCGCACCAATGCAGGCATGGATTCCATCTCCACCTTTCGCAAGATGCATGTCTGGGAAGAGCCGGGCGAGCGTGTCATCGTTTTGATGTCGGCGGGCAATCTGGCGACGACGCAGGCCGTGGTCAGCCTGCTCGACGAGCGCACCAAGGCGATCTCCGAAAGGCATTCTACGGTGCTCGAAACGCCGTCGATGTACCAAACGGTCCGCATTGTTGGCGACACGGTCAAGGAGGTCATCGCCAATTCGTCACCCGCTGGCGAAAAGGCGGATTCCTATTTCAATGCGTCCTTCATCCTCGGCGGTCAGATCAAGGGCAGCGAGCCGCGCCTGTTCATGATCTATCCCGAAGGCAATTTCATCGAATCGACCGATGACACGCCGTTTTTCCAGATCGGCGAGACCAAATACGGCAAGCCGATCATCATCCGCGCCTACGAAAGGACGATGAGCCTGGCCGAGACGGTGAAGCTGCTTTTGGTGTCGTTCGATTCGACGTTGAAGTCGAACCTGTCCGTCGGCTTGCCGCTCGACCTGCTCTTCCTGGAGAAGGACGCCTTCAAGGTCGGATTGAAGAAGCGGATCGGCCAGGATGACCAGTACTACCGCACGATCTCCGACGGCTGGTCGAATGCGCTGAAGACGGCCTTTGCCAGCCTGCCGGATTTCCCCGGCTGAGGCGTGCGGCATCCGTTGCTGGTTGCATATATTTCACGCGTTAATTAATAAGGAGGCCAGCCGCGATGGATGGTGGCGGTCGATCATGTCGGGAGGACAGGATGAACAACGATGATTTCCGGCAATGGTCGCGGCGCGCCGCCGACTGGGGCGCTGACTATCGCAACAATCTGCGCGACCGCCCCGTGCGGCCACTGGTAGAACCCGGCGCCATTTCTGGAAGCATTGAGGTTTCGCCGCCCGAAGACGCCGAACCGATGGACCGGATCTTCGCCGACTTCGAAGAGAAGATCCTGCCGGGAATGACGCATTGGCAGCATCCGCGTTTCTTCGCCTATTTCCCGGCCAATGCGGCGCCGGTCTCGGTGGTGGCGGAATATCTGGTTTCGGCGATGGCCGCGCAATGCATGCTCTGGCAAACGTCGCCGGCGGCGACCGAACTCGAAACGCGCACCGTCGACTGGATGCGCCAGGCGCTCGGCCTGCCCGAAGGGTTTTCCGGGGTGATCCAGGATTCAGCCTCGTCGGCGACACTGGCCGCGGTGCTGACCATGCGCGAGCGGGCGCTCGATTGGCAAGGCAACAAACAAGGCCTGGCAGGGCAGGCGCGGCTGCGCATCTATTCCTCCGATCAGGTGCACACGTCGATCGACCGGGCGATCTGGGTGTCCGGCATCGGCGAGGACAATCTCGTGCGCATTCCGGTCGGCGGCCGCTTTCGCGCCATGGACACGGCAGCACTCGAGGCGGCAATCGCCGCCGACCTGGAAGCCGGCATGCAGCCGGCCGGCATCATCGCTTGCGTAGGCGGCACCAGCACCGGCGGCACCGACGACATTGAAGCGGTTGTCGAGGTCGCACGGCGGCATGGGCTTTATCTTCACGTCGACGCCGCCTGGGCCGGATCGGCGATGATCTGTCCGGAGTATCGGCATTTCTGGACAGGCGTCGAAGGCGCCGATTCGATCGTCTTCAATCCGCACAAATGGCTGGGCGCGCAGTTCGACTGCTCGATCCAGTTCCTGCGCGATCCCGAGAGCCATGTCAGGACGCTGGCCATCAAGCCGGATTATCTGAAGACGCACGGTCATGACGGCATCATCAACTATTCCGAATGGTCGGTGCCGCTTGGCCGGCGCTTCCGCGCGCTGAAATTGTGGTTCCTGCTGCGCGCCCATGGCCTGGAACGCCTGCGCACGATGATCCGCAATCATGTCGGGTGGAGCGAAGGGTTGGCGGCGCGGCTGGCAAGGGAGCCGGATTTCGAGATCGTCAGCGAACCGATGCTGTCGTTGTTCTCGTTCCGACACAAGACCGCAACCGATGCGGACGAGCACAATCTGCGCCTGGTCAATGCGATCAACGACGATGGCCGCATCTACCTGACGCAGACGAAAGTCGATGGACTGATAGCAATCCGCTTCCAGGTCGGCCAGTTCGAGGCGACCGCCGCCGATATCGATGCGGCTTTTGTCGTTATCACAGAAATCGCACGTGGCCTGGATCGCTGATTTCGTTAGCCGGCTTATGCTTTCCATCGATTTCGTTTTCGACTATAGACAAGAAAAACGAAAACGGGAGGTTGCCCCATGTATCTGTCGCCACGCCATGCCGAGATTATCCAGATGGCCAAGGATCATGGCCGCGTGCTGGTAGATGATCTGGCCACCCACTTCAATGTGACGCCGCAGACCATACGCAAGGATCTCAACGATTTGTGCGACCAGCGGCTGCTCTCGCGTATCCATGGCGGCGCGCTGTATCCCTCCGGCATCGAGAACATGGAGTATGAGGCGAGACGCAAGATCGCCGCCGACGAAAAGGAGGCGATCGGCCGTGCGGCCGCCAGGTTGATTCCCGACAATGCCTCGCTGTTCATCAACATCGGCACCACGACAGAGTCGGTCAGCAAGGCGTTGCTCGATCACAACGGTCTCATGGTCATCACCAATAACATCAATGTTGCCAATAGGATGCGGATATATCCCTCGATCGAGGTGGTGATCGCCGGCGGGGTTGTGCGCGGTTCCGATGGCGGTGTGGTCGGCGAGGCGGCGGTCGACTTCATCAGGCAGTTCAAGGTCGACTACGCGGTGATCGGTGCATCCGCCATCGACCATGACGGCGCCTTGCTCGATTTCGATTTTCGCGAGGTCAAGGTGGCGCAGGCGATCATCGCCAATGCAAGGCATGTCATCCTGGTTTCCGACCAGACCAAATTCGAGCGAACCGCACCGGTGCGCATCGGCCATCTGTCGCAGGTCAACACCTTCATCACCGATCGTTGCGACATCCCGTCAGTGCGCAAGATCTGCCAGGAGGCCGAGGTTCAGCTGATCGAGACGTCGCTCGCCTAGGCGGTTTTCACCCGATACACGCGCTCGTGATATTTCGTTTGACATTCGTTATCATTTCGAAATAATTCCGACACGGTTTCGTAAAAGCCCAAAAATGGTGCAATGCGAAATCGTTGGAGGAATTGTGGACGCATCTCCGATCCGTGACATTTTCGTCATAGGTGGCGGCATCAATGGCTGCGGCATTGCCCGTGATGCCGTCGGTCGTGGCTTTTCCGTGTTTCTCGCCGAGATGAACGACCTCGCCAGCGGAACCTCCTCGGGTTCGACCAAATTGATCCATGGCGGCCTGCGCTACCTCGAATTCTACGAATTCCGCCTGGTGCGCGAGGCGCTGATGGAGCGCGAGGTTTTGTGGAAGAACGCGCCGCACATCATCTGGCCAATGCGCTTCGTGCTGCCCTATGCCAAGGGCCTGCGCCCGGCCTGGCTGATCAGGCTCGGTCTCTTCCTCTACGACCACATTGGCGGGCGCAAATTGCTGCCCGCGACCCGGACGCTGGACATGGCCAGGGATCCGGCCGGTAAGCCTTTGAAGCCGCTGTTCAAGAAGGCCTTCGAATATTCTGATGGCTGGGTCAATGACGCGCGGCTGGTGGCGCTGAACGCACGTGATGCCGCCGACCGCGGCGCCACGGTCCGCACCCGCACGAAAGTGACCGGCGCGCGCCGCGAAAACGGCCTGTGGGCAATCCAGATCGAGGATCTGCAGACCGGCGAGACCGAGGAGATCAAGGCGCGACTGCTGGTCAATGCCGCCGGCCCCTGGGTCGATCATGTACTGTCCGGCGTCGTCGGGCTCAACGATGTGCACAATGTCCGCCTCGTGCAGGGCAGCCACATTGTCATCGCCAGGAAGTTCGACGATCCCCGCGCCTATTTCTTCCAGAACAGGGATGGTCGCATCATCTTCGCCATCCCCTATGAGGAAGAGTTCACCCTGATCGGCACCACCGACCAGGATTATCCCGGCGACCCGCATGACGTGAAGATCAGCGACACCGAGATCGACTACCTCTGCGCCGCGGCAAGCGAATATTTCGCGGAACCGGTCAAGCGCTCGGACATCGTCTGGACCTATTCGGCCGTCCGTCCGCTCTATGATGACGGCGCCTCCAAGGCGCAGGAAGCGACGCGCGACTATGTGCTCAAGGCCGATGGCGGCGAGGGCGCCGCCCCGATCGTCAACGCCTTCGGCGGCAAAATCACCACCTATCGCCGGTTGGCGGAATCGATGCTGGAAAAGATCGAGGGTTTTCTTGGCAAACGCGGCAAGCCGTGGACTGCAAACGCGCCGTTGCCGGGCGGCGATTTCCCGGCCACCGGTTTCGATGCCGAAGTGGCGAAATTGAAAACCGCTTATCCATTCCTCGACGCGCGCCTGGCTCGCCGGTTGACCCGGCTCTATGGAACCCGCGCGAGGATGCTGTTGGGGCTGGCCAAATCGAACGTCGATCTCGGCCGCAACTTCGGCGCCGATCTCTATGAGGCCGAGGTGCGCTATCTCGTTCAAAACGAATGGGCCGTCACATCAGAAGATGTATTGTGGCGCCGGACCAAGCGCGGTCTGCATCTCAGCCGCGAGCAGGTGGCGGCGCTCGATGAGTTCATGCGCGGCATAAGCCGGCGCCATGTTGCGGCTGCCGAATGAAGAGGGGTTTGAGCTGATGCGGAAGGCCTGGGAGGAGGCGTCATGCTGGAACTGAGAAACGTCACCAAGGCGGTCGGCGCGGTCGAGCATATAAGCGACGTGTCGCTGACGCTCCAGCACGGCTCGCTCAACGTCCTGCTCGGACCTACGCTTTCCGGCAAGACAAGCCTGATGCGACTGATGGCCGGCCTGGACGTGCCGACCTCCGGTTCGATCTGGTTCGACGGCCAGAATGTCACCGGCGTGCCGGTGCAGAAGCGCAAGATCGCTATGGTCTACCAGCAGTTCATCAACTATCCGGCGATGACCGTTTATGAGAACATTGCTTCGCCGCTACGGGTGGCCGGCGTCGAGCAGGCCAGGATCGACAGCCAGGTACGTGAAGCCGCCGCTCTTCTCAAGCTGACACCCTATCTCGACCGCACGCCGCTCAGCCTGTCGGGCGGCCAGCAGCAGCGCACCGCGCTGGCGCGCGCCATCGTCAAGAACGCAAGCCTGGTCCTGCTCGATGAACCGCTCGCCAATCTCGACTACAAATTGCGCGAGGAACTGCGCGCCGAATTGCCCAGGATATTCGCGGCCGCCGGCACCATCTTCGTCTACGCCACGACCGAGCCGCACGAGGCCCTGCTGCTTGGCGGCAACACGGCGACGCTTTCGCAAGGCAAGATCACCCAGTTCGGACCGACCATCGAGGTGTTCCGCAAGCCGGTAGATCTGGTGACAGCCAGGACGTTTTCCGATCCGCCGCTCAACACCATCGTGCTCGCCAAGAAGGGTCGGGATTTCCTGCTCGAGGGCGGCGTGAACCTGCCGGTGCCGACCGAACTCTCCGGCATTGCCGACGCCCTCTATACGATCGGTTTTCAGCCGCACCACCTGTCGCTCGAGCGGCCCAATGCGGCGGCGGTGCCGGTGCGTGCCAAGGTGACGATCACCGAGATCACCGGATCGGAGAGCTTCATCCATCTCGATTTCGCCGATGCGCGCTGGGTCATGCTGACCCATGGTATCAGGCATTTCGAGCCAGACGAGGTGGTCGAGGTGTTCATCGATCCGCGCCACATCATGGTTTTCGACGAGCACGGCAGCGCCGTGACTGCGCCGAAGCTGGCGGCTTGAGGGCAAAGAGATGGCACGCATCGACGTCAACCATGTCCGACATTCCTACCTGCCGAACCCGCAGAAGGACGCCGATTTCGCGCTCAAGGAAGTGCATCACACCTTCGAGGACGGCGGCGCCTATGCGCTGCTTGGGCCCTCGGGCTGCGGCAAGACCACGCTGCTCAACATCATTTCGGGCCTGCTTCATCCCTCGCACGGCCAGCTGCTGTTCAACGGCAGGGACGTGACCAATCTGTCGACGCAGGAGCGCAACATCGCGCAGGTGTTCCAGTTCCCGGTCATTTACGACACCATGACCGTCTACGACAATCTGGCCTTCCCGCTGCGCAACCGCGGCGTGCCGGAAGCCGATGTCGACCGCAAGGTTCGCGAGACGTTGGAGATGATCGATCTGGCGTCCTGGGCGAAGAAGAAGGCGAGGGGCCTGACCGCCGACCAGAAGCAGAAGATCTCGCTCGGCCGCGGGCTGGTGCGCTCCGACGTCAACGCCATCCTGTTCGACGAGCCGCTGACCGTCATCGATCCACACATGAAGTGGGTGCTGCGCTCGCAGCTGAAGCAGTTGCACCGCCGCTTTGGCTACACCATGGTCTATGTGACCCACGACCAGACCGAGGCGCTGACCTTCGCCGAGCAGGTCGTGGTTATGTATGATGGCGGCATCGTGCAGATCGGCACACCAGCCGAACTGTTCGAACGGCCACGCCATACCTTTGTCGGTTATTTTATCGGCTCGCCGGGCATGAACGTCATGCCGGTGGCAATCGACGGCAAGACCGCGACGCTCGGCTCGCAGCGCATCGAACTGCCGGGCGCACCCAAGTCAGCCAGCGGCGCCGTCGAGCTCGGCATCCGTCCCGAATATGTCCGGCTCGGCCGCGAAGGCATGGCCGTGCAGGTCAGCAAGGTCGAGGATCTCGGCCGCCACAAGGTGGTGCGCGCCAAGCTCGAAGGCCGCGATATTTCTGCCGTGATCGGTGAGGACGAGACCCTGCCCGCCGATCCGAAGGTGCGGTTCGACCCGGCCGGCATCAACATCTATGCCGATTCCTGGCGTGTCGAGATGGAGGCCTAGATGGAGAAGACCTGGAACAACAAGGCCTGGTTCATGGTGCTGCCGGTCCTCCTGCTGGTGGCGTTCTCGGCGGTGATCCCGCTGATGACGGTGGTCAACTATTCGGTGCAGGACACGTTCGGAAACAACGTCTTCTTCTGGAACGGCTCGGACTGGTACACCGAAATCCTGGAGTCGGAACGCTTCTGGCTGTCGATGGTCCGCAACCTGATCTTTTCCGCAACCATCCTCGCCATCGAGATTCCGCTCGGCATCTTCATCGCTCTCAACATGCCCAAGAAAGGCTGGGGCGTGCCGGTCTGCCTGGTGCTGATGGCTCTGCCGCTGCTGATCCCGTGGAACGTCGTCGGCACGATTTGGCAGGTATTCGGCCGCATCGACATTGGCCTGCTCGGCTACACGCTGTCGGCGCTCGGCTTCGACTACAACTACGTCAACGATCCGACTGATGCCTGGGTGACGGTCATCCTGATGGACGTATGGCACTGGACAAGCCTCGTCGTTCTGCTCTGCTACGCCGGACTGGTCTCGATCCCCGATGCTTTCTACCAGGCGGCCAAGATCGATGGTGCATCACGCTGGGCAGTGTTCCGCTACATCCAGCTGCCGAAGATGAACCGCGTGCTTCTGATTGCAGTGCTGCTGCGCTTCATGGACTCGTTCATGATCTACACCGAGCCGTTCGTGGTCACGGGCGGAGGCCCTGGCAATTCGACGACGTTCCTGTCGATAGACCTGGTCAAGATTGCGATCGGTCAGTTCGATCTCGGGCCGGCGGCCGCCATGTCGATCATCTACTTCCTGATCATCCTTTTGCTGTCTTGGGTGTTCTACACCGTCATGACCAATGTCGATGCGGAGCGCTGAGATGAGCGGCGCCAACGAAGGAACGACGAGGCAGGACCGAGTGCGTGAGACGGCGGTTTCGGACGGGCTCGCCAGCACATTGTCGCAGGACCAGCTTGCGCGGCTGATGCGCCGGCGCGGCGAAGAATCCCGGTTCTGGTGGTTGGTGCCGACGATCTACATCATCTTTCTGATGCTGCCGATCTACTGGCTGGTCAATATGAGCTTCAAGACCAATCAGGAGATCCTGGGCGCGTTTTCGCTGTGGCCGAAGAGCCCGACCCTGGCCAACTACATCGTGATCTTCACCGACCCGTCCTGGTACAAGGGCTACATCAATTCGATCATCTATGTCGTCATGAACATGGTGATCTCGGTTTCGGTGGCGCTGCCGGCGGCCTACGCTTTCTCGCGCTACCGGTTCCTCGGCGACAAGCACCTCTTCTTCTGGCTGTTGACCAACCGCATGGCGCCGCCGGCAGTGTTCGCGCTGCCGTTCTTCCAGCTCTATTCGGCATTCGGGCTGATCGACACGCATATCGCGGTGGCGCTGGCGCACTGCCTGTTCAACGTGCCGCTGGCGGTCTGGATCCTCGAGGGTTTCATGTCCGGCGTGCCGAAGGAGATCGACGAGACCGCCTATATCGATGGCTATTCCTTCCCGCGCTTCTTCCTGAAAATCTTCATGCCGCTGATCGCAAGCGGCGTCGGCGTGGCCTGCTTCTTCTGCTTCATGTTCTCATGGGTCGAACTGCTGATCGCGCGGACCTTGACCACGACCGCCGCCAAGCCGATCGCGGCGATCATGACGCGTACGGTCTCGGCCTCCGGGCTCGACTGGGGCGTGCTGGCCGCCGCCGGCGTGCTCACCATCCTTCCAGGCGCGCTCGTGATCTGGTTCGTCCGCAACTACATCGCCAAGGGCTTTGCCCTGGGGAGGGTATGACCATGAACCTCACCTGGATGGCATGGACGCTGCCAACGGCGATCTTTTTCATCACGATCCTGGTACTGCTCTGTGGCATGGCGGTCTGGGAATACGCTTCGCCTGGCGGCAATCCCCGGGTCGGCCTCCTGCGCTTCGAGACGACGCGCGGCGACCGCCTCTTTGTTTCGCTGCTCGGCAGCGCCTTTATCCATCTCGCTTGGCTGGGTCTTGTCGGACCCAACCTGTGGTGGGCTCTCGCTCTCTCCGTAGTCTACGCCGTCGGCGTGTTCCGCTACGTATAGAGGGGGAAACTGTTGGAGCGACCGCGTGCCGGCGGCCGCCCCAGATCGCACTTGAAACTGAAAAGTGGAGGAAACGAAATGCGAAGGCAATTTTTAACATCAACGACTGCGCTTGTCCTGCTCTGGGGAGCAGGCCAGGCCTACGCCGGAATGGATGAAGCCAAGACCTTCCTCGATACCGAAATCAAGGACTTGTCGACGCTCGATCGCGGCGCCCAGGAAGCCGAGATGCAATGGTTCATCGATGCGGCGAAGCCTTTCGCCGGGATGGACATCAAGGTGGTCTCCGAGACCATCGATACGCATAGCTATGAGTCCAAGGTTTTGGCGCCCGCCTTCACCGCGATCACCGGCATCAAGATCACTCACGACCTGATCGGCGAGGGCGATGTCGTCGAGAAGCTGCAGACGCAGATGCAGTCGGGCGAAAACATTTACGACGCCTACGTCAACGACTCCGACCTGATCGGCACCCACTGGCGGTACCAGCAGGCGCGCAGCCTGACCAAGTGGATGGCGAATGAGGGCAAGGATGTCACCAATCCCAACCTCGACCTCGCCGACTTCATCGGCACCAAGTTCACGACCGCTCCGGACGGCGACCTCTACCAGCTGCCCGACCAGCAGTTCGCGAATCTCTACTGGTTCCGCTACGACTGGTTCAACGACGAGAAGAACAAGGCCGATTTCAAGGCCAAGTACGGCTACGACCTCGGCGTTCCGGTCAACTGGTCGGCCTATGAGGACATCGCCGAGTTCTTCACCGGCCGCGAAATCGACGGCAAGAAGGTCTATGGCCACATGGACTACGGCAAGAAGGACCCCTCGCTCGGCTGGCGGTTCACCGATGCCTGGCTGTCCATGGCCGGCAATGGCGACAAGGGCCTGCCGAACGGTCTTCCGGTCGACGAATGGGGCATCAAGGTCAACGAGAAGTCGCAGCCTGTCGGCTCGTGCGTCGCGCGCGGCGGCGACACCAATGGCCCGGCTTCCGTGTATTCGATCCAGAAGTACCTGGATTGGCTGAAGGCCTATGCGCCGCCGGAAGCCCAAGGCATGACGTTCGGCGAATCCGGCCCCGTCCCGTCGCAGGGCACGGTCGCGCAGCAGATGTTCACTTACACCGCCTTCACCGCCTCCTTCGTCAAGGAAGGGCTGCCGGTCGTGAACGCGGACGGCACCCCGAAATGGCGCTTTGCTCCCTCGCCGCATGGCGTCTACTGGAAGGACGGCATGAAGCTCGGCTACCAGGACGTGGGTTCATGGACGCTTCTCAAGTCCACGCCTGACGATCGCGCCAAGGCCGCCTGGCTCTATGCGCAGTTCGTCGTATCGAAGACGGTCGACGTGAAGAAGAGCCATGTCGGCCTGACGCTGATCCGCGAGTCGACGATCCAGGACAAGAGCTTCACGGAACGCGCTCCGAAGCTCGGCGGCCTGATCGAGTTCTACCGCTCGCCGGCCCGTGTTCAGTGGTCGCCGACCGGAACGAACGTTCCGGACTATCCGAAGCTGGCACAGCTCTGGTGGCAGGCGATCGGCGATGCGTCGTCGGGTGCCAAGACGGCACAGGAGGCGATGGACTCGCTTTGCTCTGAGCAGGAAAAGGTCATGGAACGCCTGGAAAAGGCCGGCATCCAGGGCGATATCGGCCCGAAGATGGCCGAAGAGCATGACCTCGCCTACTGGAACGCCGACGCGGTCAAGAAGGGCAATCTCGCTCCTCAGTTGAAGATCGAGAACGAGAAGGAAAAGCCGGTCACCATCAATTACGACGAGTTGGTGAAGAGCTGGCAAAAGTAAGACTGTTCTAAGCGGGCGTCTGCGCCCGTGTGACATTGGGGGAGGCGGCATCTTGCCGTCTCCCCTGTTTGTGTAAAGACAAAGCGGGGAGGCATAATGACCGGATATATCCTTGCCATCGACCAGGGCACGACTTCGACCCGGGCGATACTGTTCGACGGCGAGATGAAGGTCGCCGGCAGCGGGCAAAAGGAATTCGCCCAGCACTATCCGGCTTCCGGCTGGGTCGAGCACGATCCCGAGGATATCTGGGCGAGTGTGGTGTCGACCGTGAAGGCGGCGCTGAAGAAGGCCGGCCGGAATGCTTCCGACGTGGCCGCGATCGGCATCACCAATCAGCGCGAAACCGTGGTCATCTGGGACAGAGCGACCGGCAAGCCGATCCACAATGCCATTGTCTGGCAGGACCGGCGCACCGCGCCGCTGTGCCAGAAACTCAAGAAGCAAGGGTTGGAGAAGACATTCACCAAGAAAACCGGGCTGCTGCTCGATCCCTATTTTTCCGGCACCAAGATCGCCTGGATGCTGGACAAGGTGAAGGGCGCCAGAAAACGCGCCGAGAAAGGCGAACTGCTCGCCGGCACCATCGACAGTTTCCTGATCTGGCGGCTGACCGGCGGCAAGGTTCACGCCACGGACGCCACCAACGCCTCGCGCACGCTGGTCTACAACATCGCTGAGAATGCCTGGGACGACGAGCTGCTGTCGATCCTCAACATCCCGGCAAAAATGCTTCCCCAAGTGAAAGACTGCGCCGATGATTATGGAATCACGGAGAAAAATCTCTTTGGTGCCGAGATTAAAATCCTCGGTGTCGCCGGCGACCAGCATGCGGCGACCATCGGCCAGGCCTGCTTTGAGCCGGGCATGATGAAATCGACCTACGGCACTGGCTGCTTTGCGCTGCTCAACACCGGCAGCGATCTGGTGCGTTCGAAGAACCGGCTCTTGACCACCATCGCCTACCGGCTGAACGGCAAGACGACCTATGCACTGGAAGGCTCGATCTTCATTGCAGGGGCCGCGGTGCAGTGGCTGCGCGACGGCATCAAGGTGATCGGCAAGGCCGAGCAGAGCGGCAAATTGGCGGCCGAGGCTGATCCGACGCAAAATGTCTATCTGGTGCCGGCCTTTGTCGGGCTGGGCGCGCCGCATTGGGATGCCGAAGCACGCGGCGCCATCTTTGGGCTGACCCGCAATTCCGGCCCGGCGGAGTTTGCCCGCGCCGCCCTGGAAGCCGTGGCCTACCAGACACGCGACCTGCTCGACGCCATGCGCAAGGACTGGAAGGGCGCCTCAGCCAAGACCGTGCTTCGGGTCGACGGCGGGATGGTAGCGTCCGACTGGACCATGCAGCGTCTGGCCGACATCCTCGATGCGCCGGTCGACCGCCCGACCATTCTCGAGACGACCGCGCTCGGTGCAGCCTGGCTGGCCGGCTCAAAAGCTGGCGTTTGGCCGGATGCCAAGAAGTTTGCGAAGAGTTGGGCCCTCGAACGGCGCTTCAAGCCGGCCATGGATGGCTCCGCGCGCGCAGTCAAGCTTGCTGGCTGGCGCGATGCTGTGCGCAGGACGCTCAGCGTGTCATAAACAGCCATCAGTGGCGGGTGATGGGGCGCGAGGAATGCAGCCAGACTGGTATCCTGCTTGGCGCGACGAGGCTATCGAACAGCTGAAGGCCAAGAATGCACGCTTGAAAAAAGATCTCCACCTCGGTAGCTGGTTGCGCTATGACTATGACCTGACGGCCGGAACGCTTCTGTTCTCGCAAGACGGGGTCGCCAAGGTCGTCACCGAAATCCAGATTGTCGGCTCAACGAGCACGGAGGCCGGAAACTGGCTGTGGGCTTGGGCAAATTCCAGCCTGCCCAGCGAGCTCCTCAGCGATGCAAAGCTAGTCCGATCCTTCGGAGAGCAGAATGGCATCGACGAACTGGCCCAAGCCTATGCGACGGATGCGGACATGCGCTGGAAGTGGTTGGTTGGGAACTCAGTGCGGTGATGGCCCGTATCTGCAATGGGTTGGGTATCTATCGTTGTCCCAGCAGAGAGGACGGCGGTGGCTTTTATCTGATGCTCAAGAGCATCAACTGGGCAAGCTGACGGCAACTGTTCGTCTTCCGGCCAAAGGATCAAAAGCCCGCGCCGTTGCCGGCGCGAGCTCCACTAACGCATCTCAGCTACTTAAACGGGCCTTGATCAGTAAGGCGAACGGCACTCCTTGCGAGGGCCGTAATTCGGCTGGAACGTGTTGTCCGAAGCACGGTAGCTGCGATAGCGGTCGTAGCACCATTGGACGTGGGCGTTGCCTCCGTAGACGCGGTTGTTTTCGTTGTTGATGATTGCGCCGGTAATCAGCGCGCCAGTAGCGAAGGCGGCAAGCGGGAACCAATAATCGCCGTGACGACGGTAGCCGGGGCGATATTCGCGATAGCCGCGATGGCCGTTCCAATATGCGCCGCGATTGCGGGAAAAATTGCGGTCACGCGAAAAACTGCGGTCACGCGAAAAATTGCGATTGTGGCGGTCCTTACGCCACTCCCGGTACTGGACTGTCTGCACATCCGGCACCGCGACCTGGGATTGCGGCACATAGTTCGGTTGGGCATTAACGGACACCGCCTCCGCCGCAACGAATGTGACGGAGAGAGTGGCCGCCAGCAGGCTCGTTGTGATTCTGTTCATTGGTCTTCTCCTCGATAGTTTGGCGGACGTCCCTGTGCCGGGAAAACGAGCGGCGCATACAATTGTTCCCCAGACTGGATGCCGCTGTCGGGCAGAAATGCCAGTGTTCCCTTGGCTGTTCTCCCACCGATGGCGCGGCTGGCAAGTGTCGCGACAGGGCGAAGCCGCCCGTGTTTGCGAGCCCTCTTTTTCCGGTTGACCGGTCGAGGCACTCTCCCTATGTTCCGCGCAATTTCGAGGGCCGCCTTTCGCCCGCGGGAGCGCGTAGCTCAGCCGGTAGAGCAACTGACTTTTAATCAGTAGGTCATGGGTTCGAATCCCATCGCGCTCACCAAACAAAATCAAGCACTTAGAAGATGTTTTAAGTGTTTGCCGGGACAGGGCAGGGAGCTTCGGCTAACGCACGGCTAACAAAAAGCCCGCTGCCAGGGAACAGCAGCGGGCGCTAGTTCGGGAGGAAATGAAACCGCGTCGCGGTCAAGGGGCGTCCCCTTTGCCCGTGGCTACGTTACGCCTCGCCTATCTAGATAATAAGCGCGCGCCAGTTGAAGCTGGCATATTCCAGGTTGCGTGACTTTTCTGTCACAAGAAAGCCCGCCTGAGAGGCGGCCCTCCTGTCCGGTGCCAATTGCGGCGCCAATCCTTTCCTGCAACTATCGGCATAAGGATGGAGGGACCATGAGGCTGATCAGATCGTTAGTGAATAGGGCTTGGCAATGGCTGCTGCTGCAACTCGAAAAGGCCGGCAGGGGCTAAGCAAAAAGCCCGCCACCGTGAGGCAGCGGGCCATACTTCCCACCGTGCGAATATTTATCAGTCGGGCGATCGAATAGACATCTGGCGCCCTGGCTGTTTTGTGATCGGATGCGCCGCGAGAAACGCCTCGTCGGCCGCTATCAGCGCGGCGATTTCTGCTGCCTTGATCGGAAGGCACTGATCCTTAGCCGCAGCCTGTTTCCACTGGACGGCAGCGCGATCGGGAGCGGGAGCGCGGATTTGCTCGGCAATCGCCTGCCGCCTTCTTTCAACACAGTGCTGGCGCCGGTGTTCGAACTCGGCGGCGGCGGCGGCATCCTCCAGAACTGACTGCGCGTGAAGGCTCTTGGCGAAAAGATAGTCCTGTTCCGCCTTGGCGAGGCCGGTGACAGCTCCGGCTTTTCGCCAGTTCCCAGCGCGCGCTCTACGCATGAGGTGGTTGTGATGCGTGTCTACCAGGGCTGCATCCGGCAACGGGTCCAGGCATTGCTGCATGAAAGCCGATAACGCCTTTCGGTTGATGGTCGCACTCATAGCGACACCTGCGACTGGTCGGTTTCCCAAGTGACCGGTTCGCCATCGCATTGATCCGGCTCAGCGTCGTGGCCGTCCTCGTCGTCGCAGTTGTCTTGCTCCAGATCATCGAGGCAGCCTAGGGACGGTTCGTCGTCTGCGGTTTCCTCCAGGTCGCAATCTACTTCCATCAGGTCGAGCGCGGTGATCAACGACATTGCGCGTTCTAGGAGGTCGTTCAGACGCTTCTCGACCGACTGGCGCCATTGGCGTGGGTCCATGCCCCTCGGCATCCCAAGGGGCTTCAGGGCCGACAGTTGCGCGCTCATGACTTTGCCCTCGCCAGCCATAGACGTTTGGCTTCTGCATTGTCGCCGGGAGCTTCGGCCCACTCGTCCATGGCCTCAAACAGATCCCCGGAAAGGCGCCTGATGCGATCGTCGATGGTTTCCGCCGCCGCAGTTGCCCCTGCACCGCCTGCGGCAATGCGCCGGATGTCAGCCGCGATTGACGCAAAGGCCTCATTGTCAGGAAAGTCATCGAGGCCGAGACTGTCGGACGCTCGGAGCTTGACCGCCATTCCTTCCAATGTGTGGGCCGGGATTGCGAAAATGCGATGGCCGATCACCCACATGGCTTTCGAACATTCCAGATCGTCGTCTTCCTTGGCGGTGACGGTGGCCACTCCTGCGGCCATTGCTTCCAAGCGCTCCAGATCCCTGCCGATCTGGTCGGACTGAGCCTGGAGGGCCCCCATCTCGGCGTCGAGCCGCAAGAGTTCGGCGTCGGGATGGATGTCAACAATTGCTGGCGCCGCCACCACACTCCCTACGAGCGGAAGCGAGGCCAAGACGCCAAACATGGCGCGGCGGGAAAATCTCCCGATGGTCGGCATTACCTCGGCAGCGGGCATAGCTTCGCCGGCCGCCGGAACATGGGTGTTCGGCATTATGGTTGCTCCAGTTGCTTTAGTTACGGTTGTATGTAAAACATACGCTTGTACGCAAAGTCAACGGGAATAGTTACAACTGTATGCAAAATGCTCCATTGACGCCCGAAGCAAACCGAGCGGCCCGCGCCATTCTGCGATGGTCAGTGCGCGACCTTGCCGAGAAGGCAGGTATCGCCTTCACCACCGTACATAGGTACGAGCAGACTGGCATCGCGACAGAGACCACCAAGGCGAAGATTGTCGCTGCCTATACGGCGCATAATGTCGACATAACCAATGGCGAAGGTACCGGCGCAAGGCTAAGGAAGGCCAAATGACCATTTTCTATCACTTCACGTCAGCCGATGCTCTATTCGGCATCGGGCTTCATGGTCTTACGGTCGGCGATGTACCCACCGACATCCGCAAAGGTCGTGGTGTCATAGGCATCTGGCTCACCACGTCAGAAGCGTCGCAAGGTCACGGTCTAGATCGGAGTGGTCGGCACAAGCGCCGATATAGGTTAGCTGTTGACCTTCCCCCGGATGCCGAGAACCTTCATTCATGGCAGGCGTGGTCTGCTCGCCATGCAACAGCCGAGACGGTTGTGGGGTTGCATGGCACTGCCGATGCTTGGCCAACGTGGTGGATCTTTTTGGGGGTGATAAAGCCGAGCCAGATTGTTGGATGCTTCGATACAGAAGTCGGAGTTCCGGTTTCCGACTGGCAAGAAATTCTAACTGAGCAGAGCAAGGCTGCAGTCGTGCCGCCGTGGCGCCGCACTGCTTGGCAAAAGAAAATGCTGAAGCAGGTCACCAAAGCCTTGCAGAAACGCTGACATCGCCAAGCGCTCCCCTAAAGGGAGCCGGCTTGCGTTTGAAATTAGTCTGGCTCGGTCGGATAAATCTGGTGGGTCGGGTCAAACCACAGAATCTCGAATTTGTTGACTATGCGATGGCCCCAAAGCCGACGTTTGTTCCCAAGACGGAATCGAAAAATAACGTCTGCATAGCGTTCGATTTCAACCATTCGTGATTGGGCTTCGTCACAAATCTCCGTCGTGTCCATGTTGTGATGCATCTTATGGCCGGAGTCCGAGGATGGGCGGTCAATCTCCCCCCAGGTCAACTTTTCCCATTCCGTAAGCTTTGGAAGGATAAGGCCTTCCCAATCGCTAGCAGACCAATCCCGAGCGACGCCCCATGACCACGAATGTTCGCGATCCGGTTTCTCGCATGCCCAAGTCATTTGCAGAGAGAACACCGATCCTGGGTCGGCGCCTGTGCGAACCTGCTTTTCATCAACAACATCGGCGCCTAATCGAATACCACCAATCGGGAGTCTCTCCCGAAGGCGGACAGATTTTTCCTGCTCTTTGAGTTTAGCCGCTAAGTCTCGCGCTATACGCGCTTCACGCTTCGACATTTTGAGAAAGCGTAGAATAATACTCTGAAATACGGTCAAGAGTAATTTCGGTATTCCGACCCCGCGCGTAAGCTTCAGCCCATGGGGCTTCCATGTGCGTCAGGTCACTAAGCCATTGAGCGTCCTTGTCGCCATAAAAGTCCAGTACGAGGGCGACTGTGTCTTGCTGGACGCCTTGGACATTATTGCTGTTGCCGCCGGGCACGCCGCCAACTTTGAAATGGCCGCGCGTTGCTTCCCATAGAGCTCTGACTACCGGACCATTATCCCACGCTTCGATTGGCTCGGGGAACAGCTGCGCATCGTCCCAAACAATAGACCAAGCTTGGCTGTAATAAACCAGCTTTTGCATTTTCATGACCGTCATCGGGCCACGGTGTTCCAAGATATATTGCGCTACGTCGATTGCCGATGGCATCGCCCGTTTCCTCCGATATACAGAATTCTATCTGATTTGGTTCACATGGGGAACCGTTAGATGGCAGCAATGGTTACCCAATGTGCTTTTTATATGGCCCGCGCTTGCCTGGCTCCGGACTGTCAGGGCACGGGCCGCTCGGGCCACTCTCCTTAACTGCGATCACCGGTCCTGTCCCGTTCCATCGAATGAACGGCGCATCCTTGCCGGTGATGTCCTTGATCGCCTTCAACAGCGCCTCATGCGTGTTTTGCAGCGCCCTGTAATGCTCGCTCATAGGCGATAGAAGCGGCTTGACGATGCTCTTGTGCAGCGCTTCCGCTGCCGCCACGAAGCAGTCGATTTCAGCCTGTGAGAGATGTTTGGACGGTTTAGTCCTGGCCATTGGCGATCTCCGTTTGTTTGAAGGGTCGCCGCAACGGGAGGATTATATTCCTCTCCCCGGCGAACCGGCAAGACCGTCTTTAGGACTCTTCCCTGAAATTCTGCACCGACGCATGGCGCAGCTTGCGCTCACCACGTAGCGTCCTGACGCTCGCCTTGATGGGCTTGACCCATTCGACGTCCGAAGTAACTACCGCACTCGGCAGGCCCTCCGGCGGGCCACTGCGGGCCTGCTGCACACGTTTCCATAGCCGGTCCTTGATTGCGTTGGTCGTGGCGATCACAGCCTTGCCAACATACTTCCCGTCCCGTGCAAACAGCCCCTCGGTCCACTTGCCGGCCTGTCGCTTCACGCCAATCAGATCAAACTCGGAGATGTCCCAGCATTTGATTTTCAGCCAGGCCTCGTTCTTGGCGCCGCTGCGGTAGGAGCTTTCCCGTCGCTTCGAGACTATGCCTTCGAGGCCCATTTTCTCGGCTGCATTGAAGAACTCGGCACCGCCGCCCTCGACATGCTGACTGTACTGAATGATGCCTTGTGCCGGCTTGATCAGGTCCCACAGGATCGCCTTGCGCTCAATCAATGGCCGCTGGCGCAGATCCTCACCGTCCTTGTGCAGGATGTCGAAGGCGACGAAGGCAAGCAACTCGGCGTTCCAGACCATCCGGGAATGCATGGCATGGAAGTTCGGCCGGCCGTCCGGGTCGGGCGCAATCATCTCGCCGTCGAGGATGAAGGATTTCGCCTTGAGCTTCTCGGCAGCGGCGACAATCGGCCAGTAACGCTTGGACCAATCGATACCTGTGCGGGTGAAGGCCCGAGCACCAGCCCAGTCGAGAATGACCTGGGTGCGAAAGCCGTCATACTTGATCTCGTGGATCCAGTCGTCGCTGACCGGCGGCGTCTCGACCAGGATCGGTTCCTGCGGCTTGATGAACTTCAGCCGGTCTGCGGCGTTACGCATGCAATCGATGCTCCACCCGCCATTACAAGGCGCGCCGGGCTGATTTGGTTGCATTTTAGCAAAATTGAATGTGAGAAAAATTGATGAAGATCGAAGCCGACGAATGCCGCGCAGCGCTGACACTGATCCGGCGCACAATCGAGGAACACTGCCCGCCCGGCGTGCTGCCGAGCGAAGAGATGGTCAACGGGCTCTATGGTCCGGAACTGACCCATGAGGCGCAAGCGATCGCTGCGGCAATCGTCGCAACTATCGACCAGATGCAATTGCGCGTGATGATGAAACCGCCTTCGCCCAGTATCAGATCGTAGGCCTCACTATTTCCTTCATATCTATTTCTTGCGTAAGCTGTGCGATGGCAAAGGAAGAGTTCCAGGCAAACTGGCGTGGGGCACGCAAATATCAATTTGACGAGGAAACCCGTCGGAAGCAGGCCGCGCTCGATCGTAGGTTCCCCGATCCCGATCCTTTGCCGCAGCCAATCGAGCCAGTACCGATCATCGAAGCAGCGGCGCACTTACCAAAGCCGCAACCGAGACCGCGCGGTCTCTCCATCGCAGTAATGCTTCTACTATTCGCGACCCTCGCCTCGATCGCGGGCGATGCCACAATTGTTGCGCAGACAACGAACACCTCCTCCCACCCAACAGGCCGCGAGACTAGCCGTCGCCTAGGTATTCCATCACGACGCCGAAATCTGGCGTGCCGTGGACATAATGCCATTTGATCCGCCAGAGACCAGTTTCTTCAAGCCATTCGAGTGCATGGACCAAGCTGTGCCCGGCGCCAAATTTCGTTGTGACCAAGTCGTTGACTGTTTTGATTCCGCCCGCGCGGAACGCCGTCACAAATTCATCGTCGGCCATTGGACAATCCCTCCGCATGTTGGAACGGATGATGCTAGGCTATTTCGCAGGGGATTCACATTCGATCGATTCCGATCTAGAATCTCGGGATGGACGCGATCTTCGATGACATCGCCAGCGCCCTCAGAGAGCCCCGCCAGGACGTGTGGCGTCCTGTCCGCGCCTTTGCCCTGGATGTTGCCGCCAAGCTGTTCCTAGGCCTCGCTGTTGGCCTAG